>NZ_KV828411.1:0-184011 GCF_001836405.1 Pseudomonas sp. HMSC057H01
CGAATAACCGCGTGCGGTTATCCGCCGTGGCGGAGGCCGGGTGCAGCGCCGGAGCACGTCGCTGCCCTCAGGAGGGCAGGGCGTCGCCCTGGCGGCGGCGATCGCGTTCGCCGACCCAGTAGGCGATCAGCTCACGCAATTGCGACAGCTCCACCGGCTTGGCCATGTGCCCGTCCATGCCGACCAGCCGCGCGCGTTCCTTGTGTTCGCTGAGGATGTGCGCGGTGAGCGCCACCACCGGGGTATGCGGGCGCTGTTCGTGGGCTTCCCAGGCGCGTAGCTGTTCGGTGGCGGAGAAGCCGTCGAGCACCGGCATCTCGCAGTCCATCAGCACCAGGTCGTACTGGGTCGCCTTCATCGCGCTGAGCGCCTCCTGGCCGTTGCTGGCGGTGTCCGGCTGCAGGTTGAGCTTGTTCAACATGCCGCGGATGACCTTGGTGGAGATGCTGTTGTCCTCGGCGACGAGGATCCGGAAATCGCTCGGCAGGCTCGGCGCCTGCGCTTCCTTGGCCGGTTGCAGGTAGTTGGTGACGCCGCTGACGCCGCGCTGGGCGAGTTCGTCGGCGAGGGTCGCCTTCAGCGTGTAGCCGGCCACCGGCTTGGCCAGGATGCGCTTGATCCCGGCGTTGCGGGCGATGATCTTGCTCGGCGCGTTGCTGATCCCGGTGAGCATGATCAGCAGGATGTCGTGGTTGAGGTTGGGGTCTTCCTTGATCTTCGCCGCCAGTTGCATGCCGGTCATGCCGGGCATGTCCTGGTCGAGCAGGACCACGTCGAAGTACTCGCGCAGGTGCGCCTTGGTGCGCAACTGGGCCAGCGCCTCCTTGCCGGACGACACCGCGCTGACGTTCAGGCCCCAGCCGCTGCACTGCTGCACTAGCACCTTGCGGCAGGTTTCGTTGTCGTCCACCACCAGCAGCCGGGCGCCCTGCAGCGGGCCGTCGAGGTCGGCGGTGGGGTTCTCCAGTTGCTGCGGGTCGAGCGGCAGGGTCAGCGACAGGGTGGTGCCCTGGCTGCTGCCGGACTGGATGCCGAACTCCCCGCCCATCAGCCGCACCAGTTGGCGGGCGATGATCAGGCCGAGGTGGCTGCCGAGCTTGCTGGCGGAAAGGAAGTCGCCGCTGTGCAGCTCGGCGGTGAGCAGCGCCTCGCGCTCCTTGGCGTCGAACGGGTGGCCGCTGTCCTGCACGGCGATGCGCAGGCGTGGCGTCTCGCCCTGGTCGTCGAGGGCCACCACCAGCAGGATCTCGCCTTCCTCGGTCTGCTTGAACGCGTTGTCCAGCAGGCTCAGGACCACCTGGCGCAGGCGCGTCGGATCGCCGCCGATGACCCGCGGCACCTGCGGCTGGGTGAAGCTGATCAGCTCGATGCGCTGCTGCTCGGCCTTGACCCGGAAGATATCCAGGCAGTCCTCGATCAGCGCGTTGAGGTCGAACTGCACTTCGTCCAGCTCGATCTGCCCGGACTCCAGCTTGGAGATGTCGAGGATCTCGTTGATCAGCGTGAGCAGCTCGTTGCCGGCGCTGTGGATGGTCTGCACGTAGTCGCGCTGCTTCGCCGACAACGGGGTGCCGAGGAGCAGTTCGGTCATCCCCAGCACGCCGTTCATGGGCGTGCGGATCTCGTGGCTGATCTTGGCCAGGAACTCGGCCTTGGTCTGCAATTCCGCGGTGTGCGCCGCCTCGCTGGTGCGCTGTTGCAGGTTGAGCTGCTGGATCAGCCGCTGGCGTTCGGTGAGCGAGACGCTCAGGACCAGCCCGGCGAGGGTGGCGAAGCTGAACACGCCGAGCACCAGCCAGCCCGGATCGAGTTGCTTGGTGCCGAACAGTACCGGCAGGAACACCATGAAGCCGGCGTTGAACACGATCATCCCGGCAACGATCAGGCGCGCCGGCTGGTAGCCGCGATACCAGTGCCAGGCCGCGACCAGCGGGACGCTGAGCGAACTGAGGATCACCAGCAGGTAGATCAGCCAGCTGAACCAGAGTTGCTGGGTGAAGGCGATGATCGCGCCGACCGCCAGGATCAACAGCGCCTCGCCTTGCAGGAGGCGGTTCAGGCGGCTTTCCGCAGTGCCGCGGAAGAAGCTGCAGGCGAACCACAGCAGGCTCACCGCGGCGCCGAGGGCGCCGAGGTCGGCGGTCAGCGACTGGTTGAACTTGAGTCCCGGCAGCCAGAACGCCACCAGCCCCAGGTTCGCCGCGGCGCAGACCGCCAGCGCCGCGTGCACCGCCGCCAGCCACAGGCTGCTGGCGCTGCGCGAGTAGGCGAAGCGGATCAGGTTGTACATCAGCAGCAGGAGCATGCCGCCGAGCAGCATGCCGAAGGCGTAGGCGGGCTTCTCCAGGCCGACCAGGCCGGCTTCGTCGATCTGGTCGAACCAGGCCATCAGTGGATGGTTGGAGGTCATCCGCACGTACAGGGTCATCGGCTTGCCGTCGACCGGCAGCGAGAACAGGTAGGAGCGCGAGGGCAGCGGGCGCTCCTGGAACGGTCGCGACTCGCCGGTGTGCTGGTCCCGCACCAGTTGGCCGTCCTGCACCAGGTAGTAGTCCAGATACTGCACCCGCGGGGCGAAGATCCACAGCCAGCTCGGCACCTTCTGCGCGGGAAGCTGGACCTGCAGCCAGACCGCCTGGGGGCTGGCGGGGAAGATGAAGGAGCGCTTGGCCAGCGGGCGGAACTGCTCCTTGCGCTGGAGGACGTCGGCGATCCGCAGTTGCGCGCTCTCGTCGCGCAGCAGGCGCCAGTTCTGGTTGGCGCTGGGAGTAGTGGCGGTGGTTTGCAGGGGAACGCTGGAAACGCCGGCGTCGTCCGCGACCGCCGGCGACATCGGACCGAGCAGAAGCAGCAGGAAGCTGACGAGTAGTCCTATGGCGATCCGAAGCCGTACCACGGCGAAGTCCCTTCGAAGGTGAATGGCCGGATTATAGCCAAGTGGCCGTGGCAACGGCATAGGCCGCGGAAGCGCCGTGCGGCGCCCGCGGCCGCGGGCCCGGTCAGGACTCGCCGCGCTCGCGGGCGATGGCACGGTAGCCGATGTCCTTGCGGTAGAAGCAGCCGTTCCAGCGGATCTTCTCGGCCAGGCGATAGGCCTGTTGCTGGGCGGCGGATACGCTCTCGCCGATGGCGGTGGCGCAGAGCACGCGGCCGCCGGAGGTGACCACCTGGCCATCCTTCAGCGCGGTGCCGGCGTGGAACACCTTGCCGTCCAGAGCGGCGGCCTCGGCCAGGCCTTCGATGACCTCGCCCTTGGCGTAGTCGCCCGGATAGCCGCCGGCGGCCAGCACCACGCCTACGGTCGGACGCGGGTCCCAGGTCGCCTCGACCTTGTCCAGCGCCTTGGCCAGGGCGGCCTCGACCAGCAGGACCAGGGAGGACTCCAGGCGGACCATGATCGGCTGGGTTTCCGGGTCGCCGAAGCGGCAGTTGAATTCGATGACCTTGGGCGCGCCGCTCTTGTCGATCATCAGGCCGGCATAGAGGAAGCCGGTATAGACGTTGCCTTCCTCGGCCATGCCGCGCACCGTCGGGTAGATCACTTCGTCCAGCACCCGCTGGTGGACCTCGGCGGTGACCACCGGGGCCGGCGAGTAGGCGCCCATGCCGCCGGTGTTCGGCCCGCTGTCGCCATCGCCGACGCGCTTGTGGTCCTGGCTGGAGGCCATCGGCAGCACGTTCTGGCCGTCGACCATGACGATGAAGCTGGCCTCCTCGCCATCGAGGAACTCCTCGATCACCACGCGCGAGCCGGCGTCGCCGAAGGCATTGCCGGCGAGCATGTCGCGCACGGCGGCTTCGGCTTCGTCCAGGTTCATGGCGACGATCACGCCCTTGCCCGCGGCCAGGCCATCGGCCTTGATGACGATGGGTGCGCCCTGCTCGCGCAGGTAGGCCAGGGCCGGCTCGACCTCGGTGAAGTTGCGATAGGCGGCGGTGGGGATCCGGTGGCGGGCGAGGAAGTCCTTGGTGAAGGCCTTCGAGCCTTCCAGCTGGGCGGCGCCGGCGGTCGGGCCGAAGATATCCAGGCCGCGCTCACGGAACAGGTCGACCACGCCTGCCACCAGCGGCGCCTCGGGACCGACGATGGTCAACTGGACGTTCTTCGCGGCGAAGTCGGCCAGTTGCTCCAGGGCCAGCACGTCGATGGCGACGTTCTCGCACTTGGCTTCGGTGGCGGTGCCGGCGTTGCCCGGGGCGACGAAGACCTTCGCCACGCGCGGGTCCTGGGCGACTTTCCAGGCCAGGGCATGTTCACGACCGCCGCTGCCGATGATGAGTACGTTCATGGGGTTCTCCTGGCGCAACGGCGGGTAACGCGCCGCGTTATCCGCCCTGCGTGAAATTCGTGGGTAGGGCGGCTGACCGCATCGCGCTCAGCCGCCGTGATACTCAATGGCGGAAATGGCGCATGCCAGTGAACACCATCGCGATATCCGCCTCGTCGGCCGCCGCGATCACTTCGCTGTCGCGCATCGAGCCGCCCGGCTGGATCACCGCGGTGATGCCGGCCTTGGCCGCGTTGTCGATGCCGTCGCGGAACGGGAAGAAGGCGTCCGAGGCCATCACCGCGCCTTTCACTTCCAGGCCGGCGTGCTCGGCCTTGATCGCGGCGATCCGTGCGGAGTTGACCCGGCTCATCTGGCCGGCGCCGACGCCGACGGTCTGGCGGTTCCTGGCGTAGACGATGGCGTTGGACTTGACGAACTTGGCCACCTTCCAGGCGAAGATCAGGTCGTGGATCTCCTGCTCGGTGGGTGCGCGGCGAGTGACGATCTTCAGGTCCTCGGCCTTGATCATGCCGATGTCGCGGCTCTGTACCAGCAGGCCGCCGTTGACCCGCTTGAAGTCCCAGCCCGGGGCGCGCTCGGCTGGCCATTCGCCGCATTCGAGCAGGCGTACGTTGGCCTTGGCGGCGACCACCTCGCGGGCGGCGGCGGAAATCTTCGGCGCGATGATCACCTCGACGAACTGGCGCTCGACGATGGCCTTGGCGGTTTCGCCGTCCAGCTCGCGGTTGAAGGCGATGATGCCGCCGAACGCCGATTCGCTATCGGTGGCGTAGGCCAGGTCGTAGGCCTTGCGGATGCCGCCTTCGTCTTCCGGCACCACGGCGACGCCGCAGGGGTTGGCATGCTTGACGATCACGCAGGCCGGCTTGAGGAAGCTCTTCACGCATTCCAGGGCGGCGTCGGTGTCGGCGACGTTGTTGAACGACAACTCCTTGCCTTGCAACTGGATGGCGGTGGAGACGCTGGCCTCGCCCTTCTTCGCCTCGACGTAGAACGCCGCGCTCTGGTGCGGGTTCTCGCCGTAGCGCATTTCCTGGGCCTTGACGAACTGGCTGTTGAAGGTGCGCGGGAAGGCGCCGCGGTCGGCGGTGCCGAGGGTGTCGCGGGTCTGGTCGATGGTACCCAGGTAGTTGGCGATCATGCCGTCGTAGGCGGAGGTGTGCTCGAACGCCTTGAGGGCCAGGTCGAAACGCTGGGCGTAGGTCAGGCCGCCGGCCTTGAGGGATTCGATCACGGCGGCGTAGTCGCCGGCATTGACCACGATGGCGACATCCTTGTGGTTCTTCGCCGCCGAACGGACCATGGTCGGCCCGCCGATATCGATGTTCTCGATGGCGGTAGGCAGGTCGCAGTCGGGCCTGACCACCGTGGCCTCGAAGGGATACAGGTTGACCGCCACCAGGTCGATCGGCTTGATGCCGTGCTGCTCCATGACCGCGCCGTCGAGGTCGCGGCGACCGAGGATACCGCCATGCACCTTCGGGTGCAGGGTCTTCACCCGACCGTCCATCATTTCCGGGAAGCCGGTGTAGTCGGCCACTTCCACGGCAGAGATGCCGTTGTCCCGGAGCAGCTTGTAGGTGCCGCCGGTGGAAAGGATTTCCACGCCGAGGGCGACCAGCTCACGGGCGAAGTCGACGACGCCGGTCTTGTCGGAAACGCTGATCAGCGCGCGGCGGATGGGCAGGCGGGTGGTTTGGTCGGTCATTGCAAGGGTCCTGAGGGCTGGCTTCCGGCCGCGGGTGCCGGCCGGGACGCGCGCCCTTGGCCGGAGCCCGCCGCCGCTCTTAAAGAAGGTCGTATTGCTTGAGTTTCTTGCGCAGGGTCCCGCGGTTCAGGCCGAGCAGCTCGGAGGCCTTGGTCTGGTTCCCCTTGACGTGGTTCATGACGGTTTCCAGCAGCGGCGCTTCGACTTCGCAGAGCACCATGTTGTAAACGTCCGTGACCGGCTGCCCTTCGAGGTGGGCGAAGTAGTTGTGCAATGCCTTCTCCACGCTGTCGCGCAGGGTCTGCCCTTCTTGCGTCGGCGTGGTGAGGTGCTGTTTCAGGTTGGCGTTGTCGCTCACGGGCGTTGTTCCACTCACTAAAGTCTCGGTCGTCATCGTTGTCATGCGGCCACCCCTGTTCCGTTGTTCTGGCGCTCGGCGAAGAACTGCCTGACGCTGGCGCACTGCGCATCCGTGTCCTGCAAACGATTGAACTGGGCGCGGAATTCCCTTGCGCCCGGCAGAGTCGCGAGATACCACCCCACATGCTTGCGGGCGATCCGCACACCCATTTCTTCCCCATAAAAAAGGTGCAGCTCCGCGAGGTGTTCGAGCAGGATGCTCTGCACTTCGGGAAGCGGCGCCGCCGGCAGGTGCTCGCCGGTCCGCAGGTAATGGTCGATCTCGCGGAAAATCCACGGTCTTCCCTGGGCGGCCCGACCGATCAGCAGGGCATCCACCCCGGTCTGCTCGATGACTTTCCTGGCCTTCTCCGGCGAATCGATGTCGCCATTGGCGAACACCGGTATCGACACGGCCTGCTTGATCGCCGCGATGGTCTCGTACTCCGCCTCCCCGGTGTACAGGTCGGCGCGGGTCCGGCCATGTACCGCAAGAGCCTGGATCCCCGCCTGTTCGGCGAGCCTCGCGACGCTGACGCCGTTACGGTTGTCCCGGTCCCAGCCGGTCCGGATCTTCAGGGTGACCGGTACGTCGACCGCCCTGACCACGGCATCGAGGATCTCGGCGACCAGCGCCTCGTCCCGCAGCAGGGCGGACCCCGCTGCCTTGTTGCATACCTTCTTCGCCGGGCAGCCCATGTTGATGTCGATGATCTGCGCACCGAGTTCCACATTGCGCTGAGCGGCCTCGGCCAGCATGGCCGGATCGCCGCCGGCGATCTGCACCGAGCGCGGCTCGTCCTCGCCATCGTGGATCAGGCGCAGGCGCGACTTGCGGCTGTTCCACAGGCGGACGTCGCTGGTCACCATCTCCGATACCACCATCCCGGCGCCAAGGCGACGGCAAAGCTGACGGAACGGACGATCGGTCACCCCGGCCATCGGCGCGAGGATCAGTCTGTTGGGCAGTGTATATGGGCCGATGCGTACCACCGACATGGGGCTTCCCTGTCTTGCGGTGCTGCGAAAAAAGGGAGGGCATGATACCCGCTCTGGATGACCGGATAAAGGCTGTTTTGGATAAATTCTGAACAGCCGATTCCTTAGTTCTTACAGTTGGAAGACGAGCGGCACTTGCGCCTGGCGCTCCGCGCGAGCGGGTGGGCGTAGCGGCCCGGCGGCGACCGGCGAGGTCTTTCCGGTCACTCCGGGGAATGGAAGCTCAGGCTGTAGTTCACCGCCTTCGGACCCGGGTCGAGGATGTCCAGCGACACGTGGATCGGTACCTGCGGTGGCATTTCCGTTCGTCCGGCCAGCTCGCCGCCGAGGTACTCGCCGGGCTTGAAGCGGCGATTGGCGATGAGGTGGCCGTTGAGGTCGGCGAAGCGCAGTTCCAGCAGCGGGAACGGCTGCGAGAAGCTGGCGCGGTTGTAGATGATCGCGTCGACCACCAGCGCGCCGCTGAATTCGGGATGGCTGCGGACCACCAGGTTGCTGCTCCTGATCTGCTCCACGTCGACCTTGGAGGGAAGGGTGCAGCCGATTTCCGGGCAGAGCTGGGCGAACCAGGGGCGATAGGCGTCCTGGCGCGCCAGCTCGTCGAAATGGTAGGCGACGTACTGAGCGGCGAGACCACCCAGCGCCAGCAGGATCAGCAGCAGCCAACCGAGACGCCGCGGCCATTGGCGCCGGGGCTTCTCCCAGGCCAGTTGCAGCGGCTCGTCGCGCAACTGGTCGAGACTCTCGACCGGCGCCTCGTCCGGCTTGCGGGCGCTGCCCAGGGGCGCGACGGACTGTTCCTCGGCGCTTTCCTCGTCGTCTTCATCCAGGGCGCTCAGTCCGTGGCGGCGCTTGCCGAGGCTGGGCTCGTCGTCATCGTCGTCATCGAGGCTGAGGCGAAGTTCCGGCGGATCCTCGGCGCGGCGCAGCGGCACGAAGGATACCCGCTCTTCCGCCAGCGGTTCGCCGAGGCTCGGTTCCTGGCGCGGGTTGCCGCGCGCCGGCTGGGCCGGTTCGGCATCGGCGATCAGCGCCTCGGCCCAGCGTTCGTCATGTGGATCGCGTTCGTCGTCGCGGCGCGCCAGCAGGCTTTCCGCCGGTCGCGGGGCCTTCTCGATGCTGGAGAACTCCTGGTTCAGCTCGAATTCGTCGAGCTTGGCCAGTTCCTCGTCGAGGTTGAGGCTGTCCAGGTCGAGGTCGTCATGGATCCACAGGGTTTCGTCGCGCGGGCGCGCTGCCGGGGGCGCGGCCGAGGTGGCGGCCGCGACGCTGGGCGCGGGTGGCGGAGCGGCGGCCGGCTTCGCTTCGGCTGCCGAAGGAGCGTTCGCGCGCGGCGCGCCACCGACCTGGTGTTGCAGGGCGTTGAAGACTTTCAGGCAGGTGCCGCAGCGGACCGCGCCATTGGCGGCGCCCAGTTGCGCGTCGTTGACGCGGAAACTGGTGCTGCAATGGGGACATTGGGTGATGACGCTTTCGCTCATGCGGCGATCCGTAGGAAAAATCCGGCGGCTAGTCTACCCCAAGCTTCTTGCACGAAGGCAGTGGGGCGGGATCAGTGGTGGCTGGCGGTGCGCCATCAATCGGCGCGGCGGCGGCCGCTGATGCGGATCCAGCCTTCGCGCTCGGCGGTCGGGTCGAGATCGAAGTGTGCGGAGTAGGCCGCGCGGACCTCCTCGGCCTGCTCGGCGAGGATGCCGGACAGCGCCAGCAGGCCGCCGGGACGTACCAGGCCGGTCAGTTGCGGGGCGAGGGAAACCAGCGGGCCGGCGAGGATATTGGCGACCAGCACGTCGGCCTGTCGCTGCGGCAGGTCCGCCGGCAGGTAGACCGGGAACCGCGCGGGCTCGATACCGTTGCGCGAGGCATTGTCGCGCGAGGCTTCCAGGGCCTGTGGATCGATGTCGGTGCCGACCGCCCGTTCGGCGCCGAGCAGCAGCGCGGCGATGGCGAGGATTCCCGAGCCGCAACCGAAGTCGAGCACCTGCCGGCCGGCCAGTTCCTGGCCGTCGAGCCATTCCAGGCACAGCGCGGTGGTCGGGTGGGTGCCGGTGCCGAAGGCCAGGCCCGGATCGAGCAGCAGGTTGACCGCGTCCGGCTCGGGGGCGGCGTGCCAGCTCGGCACGATCCACAGGCGGCGGCCGAAACGCATCGGCTGGAAGTTGTCCATCCAGCTGCGTTCCCAATCCTGGTCGGCGATTTCCTCGACATGGTGCTCGGGCAGGTCGCCGCCGGTAAGCAAGGCGAGGTGGGCGAGCAGGGCGGTCTCGTCGGTGTCCGCTTCGAACAGCGCCAGCAGGTGGGTGCGCGACCACAGCGGGGTGGTGCCGAGGTCCGGCTCGAAGATCGGCTGGTCTTCGGCGTCCATGAAGGTCACGGAGACGGCGCCGACTTCGAGCAGGGCGTCTTCGTAGGTTTCGGCCTGTTCCGGGGTGATGGCCAGGCGAACTTGTAACCAGGGCATGGGGCGACCTCTGTTGCGGCTGTAAACGAAACGGGCCGCCCAGGGGGCGGCCCGTTTTCCACCGCGCAAGCTTACTTGAGGCTAGCCGGCGCTGCCACTCTCTGTCGTGGCCTCGCCGCGCAGTTGCGCCAGGCCGCGATTGGCCAGGTGGCAGGTACCGCCGCCGAGCACCGCCGGCAGCAGCAGGTTGAGCAGCGGCACCAGCGCCAGGAGCAGTATCAGCAGGCCGAACAGCAACAGGCTGCCGCGGCGAGCACGAAGTACGGCGAGCTGCTCGCCGGCATCGGCCAGCCCGGCCAGCGTGGCGGGCAGCAGGAAGCGGATGTTCAGGTAGGCCAGCGCCAGCAGCAGGAGTACACCGTTGTAGAGCGGAACCAGCAGGCCGACCAGGATCGATCCGGAAACGCCCAGCCAGGGTGCCAGGCGGAAGCCGGCGGCACGCCACAGCGAGATCCTTTCGCCGGAGGCAGGTGCCAGTCGCGGGTAGCGTTGGCGGACCTGTTCCTTCAGTTGTCCGAGCAGGCCGATGCGCAGGCACAGGCGGATGCCGAAGACGATGCTGGCGGCGTACAGGGCGACGAAGAACAGCGCGGCATAGCCGACGAAATAGAACGCCAGTTGCGCCAGTCCTGCCAGGCCGTTGAAGGCCGCCAGCGGATCGAAGTACGGGCCACCGCTGCCGGCCTCGATCAGCGAGCCGCTGGGGATCAGGGCGAAGTTGGCCACGCTGAATGCCGTGTACAGCGCGGCCCAGCCGCAGAGGCGGATGATCGGTTCGAAGAAATGCACGAACAGCCAGGTGCACAGCACGCTGACGAGAATGCACAGGCTCGCGGAGCGGAAGAGTGCGGCGGGTTGCAGGCTTTCCCTGAAGCCCAGGGCGAAGCAGGTCGCGGCCTCGGTCGCGGCGGCCAGCGATTGGCGGTACCAGCGGCGGATGCGTTCCATGCAGGAGTCCGGTGGTGGAGGGGCGACGAGGATAGCACCGTTGGGGCGGCCGGCAGGCGGAAACGACAAGGGCCGCCCGGAGGCAGCCCTTGTGCGCAGCGACTGACGGATCAGTGCTTGTCCATACCCAGTTTCTTCTCCAGGTAGTGGATGTTCACCCCGCCCTTGCAGAAGGCGGCGTCGCGCACCAGGTCCTTGTGCAGTTCGGTATTGGTCTTGATACCGTCGACGATCAACTCGTCTAGGGCATTGCGCATCCGCGCCAGCGCCTCGTCGCGGTCGGCACCGTAGGTGATGACCTTGCCGACCAGCGAGTCGTAGTTCGGCGGTACGCTGTAGCCGCTGTAGAGGTGCGAGTCGACGCGCACGCCGTTGCCGCCGGGGGCGTGGAAGTGCTTGACCTTGCCCGGGCTGGGCATGAAGGTCTTCGGGTCTTCGGCGTTGATCCGGCATTCCAGCGCATGGCCGCGGATGACCACGTCCTCCTGGCGGATCGAGAGCTTCTCGCCGGAGGCGATGCGCAGCATCTCCTTGACGATGTCGACACCGGTGACCATCTCCGATACCGGGTGCTCCACCTGCACGCGAGTGTTCATCTCGATGAAGTAGAAGCGGCCGTTCTCGTAGAGGAACTCGAAGGTGCCGGCGCCGCGGTAGCCGATCTCGATGCAGGCCTGGACGCAGCGGGCGAAGACTTCCTGGCGGGCCTTCTCGTCGATGCCGGGGGCCGGCGCCTCTTCGATCACCTTCTGGTGGCGGCGCTGCAGGGAGCAGTCGCGGTCGCCGAGGTGGATGGCGTTGCCCTGGCCGTCGGAAAGCACCTGGACTTCCACGTGGCGCGGGTTGGTCAGGAACTTCTCCAGGTAGACCATCGGGTTGCCGAACGCCGCGCCGGCCTCGGTGCGGGTCAGCTTGGCCGACTTGATCAGCTCGGACTCGTCGTAGACCACGCGCATGCCGCGCCCACCGCCGCCGCCGGCGGCCTTGATGATCACCGGGTAGCCGACCTCGCGGGCGATCGCCAGGGCGGTCTCTTCATCTTCCGGCAGCGGGCCGTCGGAGCCCGGCACGGTGGGGACGCCGGCGCGCTTCATGGCGTCCTTGGCCGAGACCTTGTCGCCCATCAGGCGGATCACCTCGGCGGTCGGGCCGACGAAGGTGAAGCCGGAGCGTTCGATCTGCTCGGCGAAGTCGGCGTTCTCGGCGAGGAAGCCGTAGCCGGGGTGGATCGCGGTGGCGCCGGTGACCTCGGCCGCGGCGATGATCGCCGGGATCTGCAGGTACGACTGGGTGGCCGGGGCCGGACCGATGCACACCGATTCGTCGGCGAGCGACAGGTGCATCAACTCGCGGTCGGCGGTGGAGTGTACCGCCACCGTCTTGATCCCCAGCTCCTTGCATGCGCGAAGGATGCGCAAGGCGATTTCGCCGCGGTTGGCGATCAGCACTTTTTCCAACATCGCAGGTTCCCCGCGGCTTAGACGATGGTGAACAGCGGCTGGTCGAACTCAACCGGCTGGCCGTTCTCCACCAGGATCGACTCGATGGTGCCGCTAACTTCGGCTTCGATGTGGTTCATCATCTTCATGGCTTCGACGATGCACAGGATGTCGCCTTTCTTCACGCTCTGGCCGACTTCGACGAAGTTGGCCGAGGTCGGCGAGGCGGCGCGGTAGAAGGTGCCGACCATCGGCGAGCGAACCACGTTGCCGTTCAGCTTCGGAGCGGCCGGGGCGCTTTCCGCGGCAGCGGCGGCCGGAGCGGCGGCTGCCGGCGCCGGCGCGGCGACCGGAGCGGCGAAGGCCGGAGCCTGTGCGTACACCGGCTGGGCGGCGGTCTTGCTGTGGCGGCTGATGCGTACCGACTCTTCGCCTTCGCGGATTTCCAGCTCGTCGATACCGGACTCTTCCAGCAGCTCGATCAGTTTCTTGACTTTACGAATGTCCATTAGCGCTAGCACTCCCAGTGAGGTCAGGGGCGTTGAAGTTGTTCAAGGGCGGATTCCAGGGCCAGGCGGTAGCCTGTGGCGCCGAGACCGCAGATCACCCCTACCGCCACGTCGGAGAAGTAGGAGTGATGCCGGAAAGGTTCACGTTTGTGCACGTTCGACAGGTGCACTTCGATGAATGGGATGCTCACCGCAAGCAGCGCGTCACGTAACGCGACGCTGGTATGGGTGAATGCCGCCGGATTGATGATGATGAAGTCCACGCCTTCGTCGCGCGCGGCATGGATCCGGTCGATCAGTTCGTATTCGGCGTTGCTTTGCAGATGCAGCAGGTGGTGGCCGGCTTCGCGGGCGCGGCGCTCGAGGTCCTGGTTGATCTGCCCGAGGGTGGTCGAACCGTAGGTGCCGGGCTCGCGGGTGCCCAGCAGGTTCAGATTCGGCCCGTGCAATACGAGGAGGGTCGCCATTGTCTTGTTGATTGTCCTGTACAGGCTGCAAACGGCAAGC
Organism: Pseudomonas sp. HMSC057H01; assembly: GCF_001836405.1. NCBI lineage: Bacteria > Pseudomonadati > Pseudomonadota > Gammaproteobacteria > Pseudomonadales > Pseudomonadaceae > Pseudomonas > Pseudomonas sp. HMSC057H01. The sequence goes on from NZ_KV828411.1 coordinate 13,263, forward strand.
GGGCACTATGCCGGAATTTCCGTATGACTGTCCAGTCACTGTTAGATTGCAGTAGATCGCCGCATGTTGGCCGGCAATTGCGGCAGAAGTATGTCAGCGCATGTCACTGCCGGGTAGCGGCCCGGCGCAGTCGTTCGGCGAGCCCGGCGGCGTCGATCTCTCCGATGACGCGCAAGTCGCTCCATTCGTCACCGCCCGGGGCGAAGAACAGGATCGCCGGCGGACCGAACAGGTTGTAGCGGTCCAGCAGGCCGCGCTGGGCCGGGTTGCTTTCGGTGATGTCGAAGCGCAGCAGGCGGTAGGCCGGCAGTCGTGCCTGCACCGTGGGATCGGTGAGGACCTGGCGCTCGATGACCTTGCAACTGATGCACCAGTCCGCATACCAGTCCAGCAGCACCGGCTTGCCGGCCTGGCGTGCCTCGGCCAGGGCGGCGTCCAGCTGCGCCGGGGTGGTCAGGTTCTGCCATTCGCCGGGCGTGCTCGGTGGCCCGGCGTGGATCGACGGCACCGAGCGGCCCAGCGGATGGATCGGGTCCGACTCGCCCTGCAGGGCGCCGATCCAGGCGGCCACCGCGTAGGTCAGGAACATCAGGCCAAGCAGTTGCAGCAGGCGGCGTGCGGCGCTCTTCGGGGTGAATTCGAGGGCGCCCAGGGCCAGGCCGGCGCCGCCGGCGAGCATGCCCCAGAGCATCAGCGCCACCGGGCCGGACACCACCCGCTCCAGCAGCCACACGGCGACCGCCAGCAACAGCACGCCGAAGGCGTTGCGCACGCCGTTCATCCAGGCTCCGCTCTTGGGCAGCAGGGCGCCGCCGCCGGCGCCGAAGACCACCAGCGGCGTACCCATGCCCAGGCCGAGGGCGAACAGTTGCAGGCCGCCCCCCCAGGCATCGCCGCTGGCGCTGATATAGAGCAGCGAGGCGGCCAGCGGGGCGGAGACGCAGGGCGAGACCAGCAGGCTGGAAAGCACGCCGAGGGTGGCCGCGCCGAGGATCGAGCCGCCGCGCGCATCGCCGGCCAGGCGGTCGAGCGGTTCGCGGATGAAGCCGGGCAGGCGTAGCTCGAAGAAGCCGAACATGGCCACGGCGAACAGCGCGAAGAACGCCGCGAATGGCACCAGTACCCAGGGCGACTGCAATTGCGCCTGGAGATTGAGGCTGGCGCCGAACATGCCCATCAGCGCGCCGAGCAGGGCGAAGCAGAGCGCCATCGGCAGCACGTAGGCGAGCGACAGGACGAAGCCGCGACCACCGCCCGGCCGGCCGCGCAGGACCACTCCGGAGAGGATCGGCAGCATCGGCAGCACGCAGGGGGTGAAGGTCAGGGTCAGGCCGGCGAGGAAGAAGAACAGCAGGCTGCGCTTGCCCTTGTGTTCGAGCGGGTCCTTGCTGGCCGCGTCGTTCGTGGCTGGCGTCGCGGCACCGCCGTCGATGTCGAAGCGCCTGGTTTCCGGGGGGTAGCAGAGGCCCTTGTCGGCGCAGCCCTGGTAGGTCACCACCAGGGTATAGGGCTGCCGGGCCGGGTTGTTCAGGGGAATCTCCAGGTCGACGATGTTGTAGTAGACCTCGGTATCGCCGAAGTACTCGTCGTGGTGCTGCTTGCCCGCCGGCAGCTGCACCTGGCCGAGGCTGACCTGGGCTGGCTCGACCTTGAACTGGAAGCGGTGGCGGTAAAGGTAGTAGCCCTCGGCGTTGACGAAGCGCAGCAGCACGTGCTGCGCGTCGCTGCGCTCGACGCTGGGCTTGAACGCCTGGTCGACCTTGAGGAAGTCGCCGCCATCGAGGCCGCCGCCGAGGGAGGCGCCGGGACGGCTGTCGAACAGGCCCGCGCCGGCGGGCAGGGCGACCAGCAGGAGGATCAGGGTCAGCAGGCGGCGCATGGATATCTCGTCGGATCAAAAGCCGGAATGATAGCGGAAAGCCGGGCCCGATCGAGCCCCGTGCGGCTGATCAGGTCCTGCCCCGGTTCCGCTGAGCGGTATCCGACCGGTCCGAAGCCAGACGGTTCCTCTGGCGCCTTGCGGCACGTCGCCGCAGGGTCACAGGCGGAAGGCCTGCACCGTGGTGCGCAGGTCGCCGCCCAGTTGCCGCAGTTGCTCGCCCTGTTCGCGGCTATGGCCGATCAGCCGCAGGTTTTCCCCGCCCAGGGCGTGGATGCGTTCGCTGTGCGAGCGAATCTCGCCGACCGCCTGGCTCTGCTGGGTCGAGCCTTCGGCGATGCGTTCGGCCATCACGCCGATGGTATGGATCGCGGCGACCACTTCGTCCAGCGCGCCCTCCGCCGCGCCGGCCTGTTCGGCGGTGCGTTCGGCATGCTCGACCTGGCTGCGCATGGCCTCCACCGATTGCCGCGCGGCCTGTTGCAGGCGGCCGATGAGCTGCTGGATCTCCTCGGTGGCGCCGGCGGTGCGCTGGGCCAGCGAGCGGACTTCCTCGGCGACCACGGCGAAGCCGCGGCCCTGGTCGCCGGCGCGGGCGGCCTCGATGGCGGCATTGAGGGCGAGCAGGTTGGTCTGTTCGGCGATCGAGCGGATCACCGTCAGCACGCTGCCGATGGTCGCCGACTCCTCGGCCAGGCGCTCGATCGACTGGGCGTTGCCCTGCACCTCGTCGACCAGCTCGCGCAGGCCGCCCAGGCTCTCGCCGATCACCCGCTGGCCGTGCTCCACTGCCTGGCCTGCGCTGCGACTGGCGTCGGCGGTCTGGCTGGCGTCTCCGGCGACCTGCTGGATCGCCGCTTCCATGTCGCCGAGGGCGTCGCGGATCTGCCCGGTATCGCCGGCCTGGCGCTCGACCCCGGCATGCAGGCCGCTGCTGACCTCGGCCAGGGTCTGGCTGCTGCCGGCGACCTGTTCGGCGCGGCGGTGGATCGCGCCGACCAGCTCGGCGAGGAAGCTGCGCAGGCGGTTCAGCGAATCTTCCAGGTTGCGCAGGTCCTCGGTGCGGGTACGCAGGGATATGGGGCGTGAGAAGTCGCCGTCGGCCCAGGCCGAGAGCGCCGGCACCAGTTGCCCGAGGACCCGTGCCAGGCGCCTTTGCAGGCTGTCGATGGCGAGGGCGATGAGCAGGATCAGGGCGATCATCCCACCCTGGATCAGGCGTACCTGGCTTTGCAGGCGCTGGCGCTCGCCGCGCACCTGCGGCTCCAGGGTGGCCAGGGCCTGGCGCACCGCGTCCAGTCTGGCGCCGGTGTCGGCGGACAGTTGCTGGCGACGCTCGATCAGGTCGCGGGTGCGGCGCAACTCGTCCGGATAGCGTTGCAGCAGGCTGGCGAGTTCGCGCCGCAGCGCCACGCCGCGGTCTTCGGCATTGCCGGCGCCAGCCTCGGCGTCGCCGGCCAGCCCCATCATGGCGGCGAAGTCGTCGCTGGCCGAGCGTTGCTCCTCGAGCACGCCGAGCAACGGCAAGGCCTCGATCCGCCCGGCCTGCTCGCGCAGGTTGGCCAGTTCGCGCTCGACGTCGCCGGCCAGGGCCGGGTTGGCGCTTTCCACCAGCTTGGCGCGGGCCAGGCTGAGGCGGGTCAGGTGCAGGCTGGCGAGCAGCAGCGGGGTGCGGTAGGCGCCGGCCTGGGGCTGCTCCGTCGCGGCGTCCAGGTAGGCGGACCATTGTTCCAGGTTGCCGGCGAGGTCGCGCTCGGCCTGTAGCAGCAGGCCCTGCGGGTCGCCGGCGAGCTTGCCGGCGGCGAGCAGGTCGCCGGCGCTGAATTCGCGCAACTCCGCGAGGCTTGGCGCGAGGGTCCGGGCGAGGTCCGGCGGTAGCTCCGGCAAGGCCTCGGCGAGGCTTTCCAGGGCCTGCAGCGCGGCCTGCTGGCGTACGGCGTCGCCGCTGCCGAGGTACTGGCGGACGTTGCGCGCGACCTGTTCGTCGAAGCGCTGCGACAGCTCCAGGTACTGGTCGAGCAACTGGAACGGGCGCTCCATGGCGCGTTGCGACCACCACAGGGTGATTCCCAGGGCGAGGCAGACGGTGAGCAGGAGCAGGGTGTTGAGATTGGTGAGTTGCTTGAGGCGCATGGCGGGTCTCGTCCGACTACGGAGCGGCGAGACCGCAGGTTATTTCCGTTTGGTTACCGGGTGATGACAAAGAGCCATTACCGGGCGTCGGGACGATATACCTCGATCCGGTTGCGTCCGCCGTGCTTGGCCCGGTACAGCGCTTCGTCGGCCTGCTTGGCCATGCTCTTGATATCGAGGTCCGGGGTCAGCTCGGCGATGCCGCAACTGAAGGTGCAGCGCAGGTCGGTCGGTTGCGCCGGGTAGTGGATCTCGGCGAAGCGCTGGCGAATCTCGTCGAGCACCAGGCGCGCGGCGTCCAGATCGGTGTCCGGAAGGACCACGGCGAACTCCTCGCCGCCATAGCGGCCGATGTGGTCGGTCTTGCGCAGGCGCTGCTTGAGAAACAGCGCCAGGCCCTTGATCACCCGGTCGCCCATGGGGTGGCCGAAACGGTCGTTGACCTGCTTGAAGTGGTCGATGTCGAGCATCGCGAAGCTCAGCGGACGGCCATCGCGACGCGCGCGCAGGCGGGCGTCCTCGAGCAGTTGCAGGGTATGGGTGTGGTTGTACAGGCCGGTCAGGCTGTCGCGCACCATCCGCGCCTTCAGGCTGCGCGCGCGGCTGGCGCGGGTGCGCACGGTGGCGATCAGGTGGCGCGGGCGGATCGGCTTGGTGAGGAAGTCGTCGCCGCCTTCGCTCATGGCGTCCAGCTGCTTGTCCAGGTCGTCCTCGGCGGACAGGTAGATGATCGGCACGCTGACGTGGCGTTCGTGCTGGCGGATCACCTTGGCCAACTCGGTGCCCAGGCACTCGGGCATGTACATGTCGAGGATGATCAGGTCGGGCTGGAAGTCGCTCAGCTCGGCCATCACCGACAGCGGCTCGGTGAGCGCGCGGGTGATGATCCCGGCGCTGTTGAGGACCATCTCGGTGTGCAGCGCCTGGGCCCGGGAGTCGTCGACGATCAGTACCCGGTAGGGTTCGTAGAAGCTCAGGCGGCTGAGGGTCTCGATCTTTTCCAGCACGCTGGAGGCGTCCAGGGTGCCGGTGAAGAATTCCTGGCCGCCGGCGCGGGCTGCGGCCAGGCGGGTCGGGGTGTCGGTCTCGCTGTCGCTGAAGAACAGCACCGGCAGCTTGTGTTCGAGGCCGGCCTGGGCCTCGCTGGCCAGTCGCAGGCCCATGTCGGGGCCGGCGAAGTCGACTTCCATGACGATCGCCGCCGGGTAGCGTTCGCGCATGCTGGCGCGGAAGGCGTCGGCGGTCTCGCAGCTCAGCGCCTGCAGACCGAAGAACTCCAGTTGCTGGGCCAGGCGCTCGGCGCGTTCGCGGTCCTTCAGTGCCAGGTAGACCGGTTTGCGCAATGGCGGCAGGACGGTGTGCTCGAGCTGGTCGCCATGCCGCAGGCCGGTGCGCGACAGGCGCTGCATCAACTGGTTGAGTTCGCTGATCGACTCGCTGGAAAGCCGGCCGCGGTTGGCCTCGACGACGTCCAGGGTACGGTCGATGGCACCGGCCAGCTGGGCATGCTCGGCTTGCTCGAAGCGTTCGGCGTAGCGCTGCAGGCGCAGGGTGGCGTCGGCCAGTTCTTCCATGCCGTCGCTGTTCCACTCCGCGCGGGTCAGGCGTTGCCAGACCTCCAGAACCTGGCGCGCCTGGTTGATCACTCGCTGGGCGAAGTGGTGCTTCAGGCGGTCCAGGGTCGGGTCATCGTGCTCGGTCATCATGACGCGCTTCTTTCGTGGTCTTCGCGGCAGAGCGTCGCTGCGAATGATGGCTCTATGCTATCACCTATCGCCATGAAAGCCAGCGGCCGTTGGGCGGCTGACGAGAGGAGCCTTTTCTTTTCCAAATGTCATCCCCACCTGTTGGTGGGTGCCTTTGTGCGACGGACTACGGCATGCTTATGCCTGTTTCGGAAAATTCTCACTGAGCATTCCGGCACAAAACCGGCTTCCACTACGCTGAAAGCCGACGATGCCGAGGTTTTCGGCGTCCTGGAAGGGTTGGCGCTTGGCACGGAACGCGTTCGCCATGGTCCAATCCCCCATCTATCGAGCTGTTTTAAGGACCCTTGCCATGCTGGACTGGAAGAAGCGTCGTGGGACCATGCGCGATCGCGTGGACAATTCCGTGGATGATGTGCGTACCTACTTCGGCGGCCCCTGGCTGGTGCGCGTGGTGGGAGGCCTGCTGGGCGTCTACCTGCTGGTGGCGATGCTGGTCGGCTGGTACTGGAGCCAGGAACCCGACCTGTTCCCCGTGCAGCAGGACGCCCAGGCCGCCGCCGAGCGCGCCGGGCGGCAGATGGTCACCGGCTACACCACGGTGGAGACCCTCAAGGAAGTGGTCGACACCCTGCTGACCAAGCCGGGCGGCTACATCTCCAACGACATCTTCCCGCCGGGCATCTGGATGGACAACATGCCCAGCTGGGAGTATGGCGTGCTGGTCCAGGTGCGTGACATCAGCCGGGCGCTGCGCAAGGATTTCGCCCGTTCGCAGTCGCAGTCCACCGAGGACGCCGACCTGGCTCGCGCCGAGCCGCGCTTCAACTTCGACAACAAGAGCTGGGCGCTGCCGGCGTCCGAGTCGGAGTACCAGGAAGGCATCAAGTCGCTGGACCGCTACCTGGCCCGCCTGTCCGACCCGAACCAGCCCAACGCGCAGTTCTATGCCCGCGCCGACAACCTGAACAACTGGCTGGGCGACGTCGCCACCCGCCTGGGCTCGCTGTCCCAGCGCCTGTCGGCGAGTGTCGGCCGGGTCAAGCTGAACACCAACATCAAGAACCCCGAAGAAGTACAGCCGGGCGAGGCGCCCAAGGTCGAGGAAGTGGTCCAGGAAACCCCCTGGCTGCAGATCGACAACGTCTTCTACGAGGCCCGTGGCCAGGCCTGGGCGCTGTCGCACCTGCTGCGCGCCATCGAGGTCGACTTCGCCGACGTGCTGGCGAAGAAGAACGCCACGGTCAGCGTGCGGCAGATCATCCGCGAGCTGGAGGCCGCGCAGGAGCCGCTGTGGAGCCCGATGGTGCTGAACGGCAGCGGCTACGGCATCCTGGCCAACCACTCGCTGGTGATGGCCAACTACATTTCCCGCGCCAACGCCGCGGTGATCGACCTGCGCCAGCTGCTTTCCCAGGGCTGACCCATGGCCGCGCCGATCAGCGCCGAAGAGGTGGCCCACCGGGCCGCCTCCGACGCCGAACTCATCGCCTGGGTCGACGAGCAGGACCGCCCGCTCGGTAGCCTGCCGCGCGCGGATCTGCGCGAGCGCGGGCTGATCGGTCGCGGCACCTTCATCCTGCTGTTCAACTCCGCCGGCGAGCTGTGCGTGCAGCGCCGGACCCTGAGCAAGGCGGTCTATCCGGGGTACTGGGACCTCGCCGCCGGCGGCATGGTCCAGGCCGGCGAGCCCTACGCCGACTCCGCCGCCCGCGAACTGGAGGAAGAGCTGGGAATCCGCGACGCGGTCCTGCGCGAACATGGCCGCTTCTTCTTCGACGAACCGGGCAACCGGCTCTGGTGCGCGGTGTTTTCCGCCGTCTCCGATGCGCCCTTGCGTCTGCAGGCGGAGGAAATCTCCGAAGCCCGCTTCATCCGTCCCGAACTGGCGCTGGAAGAGGCTCGCAGCCTGCCGTACTGCCCCGATTCCCTGCAGGCGTTGCGCCTGTACCTGGATGCCTGAGCCGCGGATGTCGCCATTTCACCGATCAATGGCGCATTTTCGCTCTTAGCATTTGCTCGCAATGCTGCTAAATTGCGCGACCTTTTCGGGCGGTCCCCATGCCGCCCCTGCGCAGCCCCTGCCTGAGTGGGGCGTCGCGGTCGGCTCCCGCCGGCCATCGTTGTTGACCTGGCCCGTCGAGGCCATTCTGGGGGAAACGCCCGGTGGTCAAAAAAGCTTCGTCCCTGTCCGCCCTCGGCGGGCTGGTGTATTCCACGGATGGCGGCCGGCATTGCCCGGACTGCCAGCAACCCAAAGACGCCTGCATCTGCGGGCAGGCCGTAGCGCCTGCCGGCGACGGGATCGCGCGCGTGCGCCGCGAGACCAAGGGCCGCGGCGGCAAGACGGTGACCACCATCAGTGGCCTGCCGCTCGCCGGCGATGCGCTCAAGGAGCTGGCCAGCGCGCTGAAGCGGCGCTGCGGCACTGGCGGCAGTCTCAAGGACGGCGTGGTGGAGATCCAGGGCGAGCATGTCGAACTGCTGATCGACGAACTCCTCAAGCGCGGTTTCAAGGCGAAGAAGTCCGGCGGCTGACCGCATTCTCCCCTGCAGAGAGCGGGCAGGTCCGGCACCGCGAAGGCCGCGCCAGCCCTTTCCCTAGATGGGAGACTGCGGATACCCGCATGAGCGGATTTCCTCGGCTTTCCTAAACTACCGCCCAGTGTGGCGGTCAACACGGCAACGTCACATCCTCCGGCTAGCCTCCACCACAGGCGTGCCGGCCCAGGGCCATCCGGAGATCCCGGCGCCCGCCCGACCCCGAACATTGAGGAGATCACCGCGCATGGCCGCTCGACGGACTCGCAAAGACGATGGCAGCAACTGGACCGTGGCCGACAGCCGCGGCGTATACGGCATCCGCCACTGGGGTGCGGGTTATTTCGCCATCAACGATGGCGGCAATGTCGAAGTGCGTCCGCAGGGCGCCGACTCGACGCCCATCGATCTCTACGAGCTGGTCGGCCAGTTGCGCGAGGCGGGCCTGAGCCTGCCGCTGCTGGTGCGCTTCCCGGATATCCTGCAGGACCGCGTGCGCAAGCTCACCGGCGCCTTCGACGCGAACATCGAGCGCCTCGAATACCAGAGCCGCTATACCGCGCTGTATCCGATCAAGGTCAACCAGCAGGAAGCGGTGGTGGAGAACATCATCGCCACCGAGAACGTCTCCATCGGCCTGGAGGCAGGCTCCAAGCCGGAACTCATGGCGGTGCTGGCGCTGGCCCCGAAGGGCGGCACCATCGTCTGCAACGGCTACAAGGACCGCGAGTTCATCAAGCTGGCGCTGATGGGGCAGAAGCTCGGGCACAACGTGTTCATCGTGATCGAGAAGGAATCCGAGGTGCAGCTGGTGATCGAGGAGGCCGCCAACGTCGGCGTGCAGCCCCAGGTCGGCCTGCGCGTGCGGCTGTCCTCGCTGGCTTCGTCGAAGTGGGCAGACACCGGTGGCGAGAAGGCCAAGTTCGGCCTTTCCGCCGCCCAGCTGCTGTCGGTGGTCGAGCGCTTCCGCCAGGCCGGTCTCGACCAGGGCGTGCGCCTGCTGCATTTCCACATGGGCTCGCAGATCGCCAACCTGGCCGACTACCAGCACGGCTTCAAGGAAGCCATCCGCTACTACGGCGAGCTGCGCGCGCTCGGCCTGCCGGTGGATCACATCGACGTTGGCGGTGGCCTCGGCGTCGACTACGACGGCACCCATTCGCGCAACGCCAGCTCGATCAACTACGACATCGATGACTATGCCGGCGTGGTGGTCGGCATGCTCAAGGAGTTCTGCGACGCCCAGGGCCTGCCGCATCCGCACATCTTCTCGGAGAGCGGCCGGGCGCTGACCGCGCACCATGCGGTGCTGATCACCCAGGTCACCGACGTCGAGCGGCACAACGACGACGTGCCGAAGATCGTCGATCTCGACGAGCAGCCGGAGATCGTCCGCTGGCTGGCCGAACTGCTCGGCCCGACCGATGCCGAGATGGTCACCGAGACCTACTGGCGCGCCACCCACTACATCGGCGACGCCGCCGCGCAGTATGCCGACGGCAAGATCAGCCTGGCGCAGAAAGCCCTCGCCGAGCAGTGCTACTTCGCTATCTGCCGGCGCCTGCACAACCAGCTCAAGGCCCGCCAGCGCTCCCACCGGCAGGTCCTCGACGAACTCAACGACAAGCTCGCCGACAAGTACATCTGCAACTTCTCGGTGTTCCAGAGCCTGCCGGATACCTGGGCCATCGGCCAGGTGCTGCCGATCCTGCCGCTGCACCGACTGGGCGAGGAGCCGGATCGGCGCGCGGTACTGCAGGACCTGACCTGCGACTCCGACGGCAAGATCACCCAGTACGTCGACGAGCAGAGCATCGAGACCAGCCTGCCGGTGCACGAGGTGAAGGAGGGCGAGGACTACCTGATCGGGGTGTTCCTGGTCGGCGCCTACCAGGAGATCCTCGGCGACATGCACAACCTGTTCGGCGACACCGACTCGGTGAACGTCTACCAGCGCGCAGACGGCGGCATCTATCACGCCGGCATCGAGACCCACGACACCATCGAGGACATGCTGCGCTACGTGCACCTGTCGCCGGAGGAACTGATGACCCTCTACCGCGACAAGGTCGCCGGGGCCAAGCTCACCGCCCGCGAGCGCAACCAGTACCTGGATGCGCTGCGCCTGGGGCTGACCCGCTCGGCGTACCTGTCCTGACTGGCTAGCCCGTCGGCGACGGGAAGCGAACCAGGCAATGGCCGGCTGGCGCGAGGCGCCCGCCGGCCATTTCGTTTCAGATCCTGCTCGTTATGTGGGAATTCCGCGCAACCCCTTCATTTCCGCTTCCCTGCCGGCGGTGGACGTCGGCGTGGTTGCCTGCTGTGTCCGGCGGATAACGCTTCGCGTCATTCGTCCTACCCGTGGGGGGAAGGGCCGGACTTTTTCAGCGGCTCCTGGATGCTCCGCGCCTCAGAAGTACTTCAACCAGGCGATATCCCGCCGCCGCGCCTTGAAACCGGCGAACCAGTTCACCGCCGGGTACAGCGCCACGGCCAGCAGGATGCTGCACAGCCATAGCGCCGGCACCGAGGAGAAACCGAAGTAGTCGCCCCGGTTGGCGCCCCAGATCGCCAGCGCCAGCAGGTACAGCAGCTTCAGTAGGTAGAGATGCAGCAGGTAGAAGAACATCGGCGCTCCGCCGAACGCCACCAGGGCCTTGCCGCGACCGCTCCAGTCCAGGCGTTCGAACCAGGCCAGGAGCAGCAGGCCGATTCCCAGGGTGAGGGCGAGGAACAGCAGCGACGGCGGATACTTGGTGACGTTGAAGAAGCCCATCAGGGTGATCGCCGGCGTCTCGCCGAAGGCCCAGGGTTTCTCGCCATAGCCGTTGAGCAGGCGCAGCAGGATGAAGCCGAGCAGCAGCCCGCCACCGCCCGCCAGCAGGTAGCGTCGGCGCGTGGTCGCCGGCGTGGCGCCGCTGAACCAGTTGCCTGCGGCATAGCCCAGGGCGATCACACCGATCCACGGCAGCAAGGGGTAGGAGGTGCGCAGGCGCAGGGCGTCGCCCGCTTCGATCCAGCCGCGGTCGTGGAGCACCGCCCACGGCAGGTGCCAGGCCGAGCCGGGAGCGAAATGCAGCGGATCGAGCAGGTTGTGGCCGGCCACCAGCAGCACGCCGAGCGCCGCGAGCAGAGGGCGCGGCAACCAGAGCAGGGCGGCCAGGGCGAGCATGCTCAGGCCGATCGCCCAGATCACCTGGAGGTAGATCACCGTCGGCGGCAACTGGAAGGTCCAGGCGAAGTTCACCAGGGTCAGTTCCAGCGCCACCAGGAACAACCCGCGCTTGAACAGGAACGCCGAGACCGCCCGGCGTCCCTGGTGCTTCTCGCCGTAGAGGAATGCCGACAGGCCGGTGAGGAAGACGAACACCGGCGCGCACAGGTGCGCCAGGGTGCGGCTGAGGAACAGCGCCGGCTCGGTGCTGGCGACGTCCATCGGGTCGCCGACCTGGCGGTGCAGGAAAAAGGTCTCGCGGACATGGTCGAGCAGCATGAACAGCATCACCAGGCCGCGCAGGGCGTCGATGCTGTGCAGGCGGGAGGAATTGGAGATGGAGTTGGGCATGGCTGGGCTGGTCGTCGGAAAAGAGGGATGAGTATCACAGCCTGGCTGCGAGAAGCGAGATAGAGCCGGGCATTGTATTGCGAGGCCGGAATCGAACTGGTAGCGTTATAGTATATCATTTCTTTTCTGGTGCGATTTCCCATGAGAGTCAGTGTGTCGCTTGTCCTCGGTGTCGGCCTCGGTTGCAGCAGTCCGGCGCTCTGGGCGGAAACGGAAAGTCCCGCAGAGCTTGAGGTCCTCACTGTCACCGCCGAAGCGGAGCGCGCGGAGGGCCCGGTGCAGGGCTACCGGGCCAATCGGTCGGCCAGCGCGACGCGCACCGACACCCGTATCGAGGACATCCCGCAAGCCATCAGCGTGGTGCCGCGCCAGGTGCTCGACGACCTTGACAGCGCTCGTATCGAACGGGCGCTGGACTTCGCCGGCGGGGTCTCGCGGCAGAACAACTTCGGCGGCCTGACGATGTTCGAGTACAACGTCCGTGGCTTCACCACTTCGGAGTTCTACCGCGACGGCTTCAGCGCCAACCGCGGCTATATGAACGCCCCGGACAGCGCCACCATCGAGCGCGTGGAAATCCTCAAGGGACCGGCCTCCAGCCTGTACGGGCGCGGCGATCCCGGCGGCACGGTGAACCTGGTGACCAAGAAGCCCCAGGCCGAGCGCTTCGCCCGCTTGCATGCCAGCGCCGGCAGCTGGGACCGCTACCGCTCGACCCTGGACCTGAACACGCCGCTGGACGAAGAGGGCGACCTGCTCTACCGGATGAACCTGGCGGTGGAGGACAGCAAGGGCTTCCGCGACTACGCCGACGGCCAGCGCCTGCTGGTGGCGCCATCGTTCAGCTGGCAACTGGACCCGGACACCTCGTTGCTGGTGGAAGCCGAGGTGGTGCGCAACCGCCAGGTCTTCGACCGCGGCACCGTGGCGCCGCACAACCACCTGGGCAGCCTGCCGCGCTCGCGGTTCTTCGGCGAACCGGACGACGGCAAGATCGACAACAACAACGAAACCCTCCAGGCCACCCTGCGCCATCACCTCAACGAGCAGTGGAGCCTGCGCCTGGCCAGCCACTACAAGCATGGCCACCTGGACGGCTACGCCTCGGAGAACTCCAGCCTCGCCGCCGACGGCTACACCCTGCGCCGGGAGTACCGCTACCGCGACTTCGAGTGGCACGACAGCATCACCCAGCTCGACCTGCTCGGCGACCTCCATACCGGCTCGATCCGCCACCAGTTGCTGATGGGCCTGGAGTACGAGCGCTACCACAACGACGAACTGATCCTGCGTAGCATCCCGTCGCGCAACCCCTATGCCATCGACATCCGCCGGCCGGTCTACGGCCAGCCGAAACCACCCTTCGGACGCGACGACCGCAACCACGAGGAAGTCGACGCGATGGCCCTCAACCTGCAGGACCAGATCGAGTTCAACGAGAAATGGCGCGGCCTGCTCGGCGTGCGCTTCGACCGCTACCGCCAGGACATGAACGCCACGCGCCTGAACAATGGCCGCTTCCGCGACACCAGCTCGCAGCAGACCCAGCGTGCCGCCACCCCGCGCATCGGCGTGTTGTACCAGGCGACCCCGGAGGTCGGCCTGTTCGCCAACGCCTCGAAATCCTTCAAGCCCAACGGCGGTACCGACATGGCCGGCAAGGCCTTCGACCCGGAGGAGGGGCGCGGCTACGAGGCGGGGGTGAAGCTCGACCTGCTCGATGGCCGGCTGGGCATGACCCTCGCCGCGTTCCACCTGAAAAAGAAGAACGTGCTCACCGCCGACCCGAGCAATCCCGGTTACCAGCAGACCGCCGGCGAGGCGCGCAGCCAGGGCTTCGACCTGCAGTTCAGCGGCCAGCTCACCGAGCAGTTGCGGCTGATCGGCGCCTACGCCTATATCGACGCCGAAGTGACCAAGGACGAGAACATCGCCCGTGGCAGCCGCCTGCTCAACGTGCCGAAGCACAGCGGCAGCCTGATGGGCGTCTACGAGTTCCGCGAAGGCTGGCTGCACGGCGCCGACGCCGGCGCGGCGGTCAACTATGTCGGCGAGCGCGCCGGCGACAGCAGCGACAGCGGCTTCGAACTGCCGGCCTACACCACCGTCGACCTGCTCGCGCACTATCCGCTGGCGAGCAATGCGACCCTCGGGGTGAACGTCAACAACCTCTTCGATCGTCGCTACTACGAGCGTTCCTATAACAACGTCTGGGTCGCCCCCGGCGAGCCGCGCAACCTGACCATGAGCCTGACCCTGAACTACTGAGCCCTCTACCGCCGCCAGGAAGCCATGCCATGCAAGGACGCACACCGCTGCTGGAAACCCTCCGCGAACTGGAATGCGAGATTCGCCTGCTCACCGTCTATGCCCGCGAGTGTTGCGGCTGCTACGAGATCCTCAGGCGCAAGCTCGACCGTCTGAGCGGACTGATCGGGGAGGATTGCAGCCGGGCGCAGTGGCAGGCCGATTCGGACGACCCTGCGTTGCAGGCGCTCGGCCTGCGCCTGCGCGACGCGGCGGTGCAGGCCCTCTGCGAACTGGAGAAGCACCTTTGCCAGGGCGTGCTACATGAACCCGGCGAGATGGGCCGCTACCTGGGTAGCCTGCTGGAATCCATCCGCGGCGAACTCGACAGCGCCGGGATAGATGCCGATGCACGGGTCCTGTTCGTCGGCTCCGGTGCCCTGCCGACCTCGGCCCTGGTGCTGGCGCGGGAGGTCGGCGCACATTTGTGCTGCCTGGACATCGACGAAGAGGCCCTGGGCTATGCCCGCGAGATCGCCCGCTGCCAGGGGCTGGAGGCGCGCATGCAGTTTTCCTCGCTGCCGCCGGCGGAACTGGCGTTTTCCCGCGATGCCACGCATTTCCTGATCGCTTCGCTGGTGCAGCAGAAAAGCGCGGTACTGGCGCAGATCCGCCAGGTCATGCGCGCCGACGCCAAGGTCCTGCTGCGTCACGGCAGCGGCATCAAGGGACTGTTCAACTACCCGGTTGAGCCGGCCGAACTGGAGGGCTGGCAGGTTTGCGCGGAGCGGGTCAGCCAGCCGCTGTACGACACCCTGATCCTGGAGAAGGCCGGTCGATGAACGCCGCTGATGAGAGCCTGGGCAACGTCCTGCTGGTCGGTCTGGGCGCGGTGGCGATCCAGGTCGCGCTGGACCTGCGCCGCCACGGTGCCGGTCGCCTCGGCGCGCTGAACCATCCCGGCCGGCGCAGCCAGCGGATCGCCGAGGCCCTGGCGCGCGGCGCCTGCCTGCAATTGGAAGGGCAGGGGCAGCATCGCTGGCTGTCCGGCAACGCCGCGTTGGACGTCTTCCACCAGGACCCCGCTGAACTTCGCGACGATTGGCAGACCCTGGTGCTCTGCGTGCCGGCCGACAGTTACCTGGACGTGGTCCGCGGGTTGCCCTGGGAGCGACTCGGCGGGGTGCGCACGCTGCTGCTGGTGTCCGCCTTCATCGGCGCCAACCTGCTGGTGCGCAGCGCCCTGCCGGCGGGGTGCCAGGCGACCGTGCTGAGCCTGTCCAGCTACTACGCGGCGACCAAGGTGATCGACGAGACACAACCGCTGCGGGCCCTGACCAAGGCGGTCAAGCGCAGGGTCTACCTGGGTTCCAGCCGGCCGGACTGCCCGGCGCGGGAGACCTGGCGGCGAGTCCTGGCCGGCAGCGGGGTGGAGGTGGTACCCCTGGCGACGCCGGAAGCGGCGGAGGGCCGCAACGTCACCACCTACGTGCACAGTCCGTTCTTTCTCGGCGAGTTCGCCCTCGCCCGGATACTTTCCGAGCAGGGGCCGCCCGGTTTCATGTACAAGCTCTACCCGGAGGGACCTATCACCCCCGGGGCAATCGGCGCCATGCGGCGGCTGTGGTGCGAGCTGAGCGAACTGTTGCGGCGGATGGGCGCCGAGCCGCTGAACCTGCTGCGGTTCCTCAACGACGACAACTACCCGGTGCACGAGACGATGCTGCCGCGCGCGGCCATCGACGGCTTCGCCGAGGCTGGCGCCGAGCGCCAGGAATACCTGCTGTTCGTGCGCTACGCGGCGTTGCTGGTCGATCCGTTCTCTCCGGCCGACGA
The DNA here is from genome assembly GCF_001836405.1 of Pseudomonas sp. HMSC057H01. Lineage (NCBI taxonomy): Bacteria > Pseudomonadati > Pseudomonadota > Gammaproteobacteria > Pseudomonadales > Pseudomonadaceae > Pseudomonas > Pseudomonas sp. HMSC057H01. The sequence continues at coordinate 29,170 of NZ_KV828411.1, forward strand.
GCAGGGTCGCCACTTCGACTTTTCCGCCGTGCCGTTCCGCCGCGTCAGTCGCGACGAGGATGGACTCTGGCGGCTCCCGCGGGTGCCGCTGGAGGACTACCGCAAGCTGGCGCTGATCGTCGCGCTGGCCGCCCACTTCGACCTGGCCATGCCGCAGGCGCGCAGCCTGCTGGCGAGCTACGAGAACGCCGTGTCCCGATTCATCGATTGCCAAGGAGCGAGCCAGTGCCATCCAAGCCTGTATCCGATCGACAGCCGTCCGGCGGCGGACGCCATCTATCGCCAGTGGTGCTCGACCTGCTGAAGAGCGGGGTGCTGCTGGCGGTGCTGGCGTCCTTCACCTTCAGCGTGATGAACGCCCTGGTCAAGGAAGCCAGCGCCACCCTGCCGGCTGCCGAGATCGTGTTCTTCCGCAGCGCCATCGGTACCCTGCTGATCTACCTGCTGATGCGCCAGGCCGGTGTCGCCCTGTCGCGCCAGGGCGTGCCGATGCTGCTGGTGCGCGGGGTGATGGGGGCGCTGTACCTGGTCTGCTATTTCTACGCCATCGCCCACATCCCGCTGGCGGACGCGAGCATCCTGGCGCACATGTCGCCGTTCTTCGTCATCCTCTTCTCCGCGCTGTTCCTCGGCGAGCGGATTCCCCGGGCGGTCTATTGGCTGTTGCTGGTGGTGGTGCTCGGCGCGCTGATGATCGTCAAGCCGTTCAGCTATTCCAGCTACTCGGTATACGCCGTGGTCGGCCTGCTCAGCGCGGTGTTCGCCGCCGGTGCCTCGGTGGCGATCCGCCAACTGAGTGCGCGGCACCATACCTACGAGATCGTCTTCTACTTCCTGGCGGTGGCCACCCTGGTGGCCATCCCGCTGATGTGGAGCGACTTCGTGGTGCCGGCGACGCTGCGTGAGTGGGGGCTGCTGCTGGCCATCGGGGTGGTATCGCTGCTCGGCCAGGTGTTCCTAACCCGCGCCTTCAGTCACGAGAGCGCGACCATCGTTGCGGTGACCCGCTATATCGGCATCGTCTTCAACGCCGGCTGGGGCTGGCTGTTCTGGAGCGAGGTGCCGGACGCGCTGACCATCGCTGGCGGCGTGCTGATCGTGGTGGCGTGCATCGCGCTGTCGCGGACGAAGAAGGGCTGAGCCTCCGGCGCGACCGGCTCCCCGCTGCTTCGCGCCGGACCACGCCTAGAGTACGTAGCGCCAGATCGCCACGAAGTGGAGGAGGCTGCCGGCGATCACGAACAGGTGCCAGATGCCATGCCAGTGGCGGAAGCGGTGGTCATAGGCATAGAAGACGATCCCTACGGTATAGAGCACGCCGCCGGCCGCCAGCCAGGTGAAGCCGGCGCTGCCGAGGGCGGCGAGCAGCGGTTTCACCGCGATCAGCACGATCCAGCCCATCACCGCGTAGATCACCACCGACAGCACCCGCGCCTCGGAGCGTGGCTTGATCTCCTGGAGCATGCCGAGCACCGCCAGGCCCCAGACGATGCCGAACAGCGTCCAGCCCCAGGGACCGCGCAGCGTGACCAGGCAGAAAGGCGTGTAGCTGCCGGCGATCAGCAGGTAGATGGACAGGTGGTCGAGCTTGCGCATCACCACCTTCGCTCGCCCGCGCACGCTGTGGTAGGCGGTCGAGATGCTGTAGAGCAGCGTCAGGGTGACGCCGTAGACGCCGACCCCGACGATCTTCCATGGACTGCCGTTGAGGCTCGCCTGGACCGTCAGCCAGACGGCGCCGGTGCAGGCGGCGACCGCACCGATCAGGTGGGTCCAGGCATTGAGTCTTTCACCGTGATACATGACGCATGATCCTCCCGCGATGGACAACGCCATGGTAGGGCATGTCGGGGTGGCGTGGGTCCTGACCTTTTATTGGCGTTTTCCGTGACGGTTGCATGAAGGTTCTCCTCATCCTTCCCTGCTCGTTGGAACGGATAAAGGCTTGACGGTTTTAATTACGATCATAATATTAAGTGTGTAATATAAATAGCCGCTGTTAGCGGTCAGGCCTTTTTCCAGCGAGAACCCACATGAACGAACAGATTGGCAATGGCGTCGCCCTGATCACCGGCGCCTCTTCCGGAATCGGCGCGACCTACGCCGAGCACTTGGCCCGCCGTGGCCACGACCTGTTGCTGGTGGCGCGCGACCGGCAACGCCTGGAAGCCCTGGCGGATCGACTTCGCCAAGCCCACGGGGTCAGGGTGGAGATCCTGCGCGCCGACCTGTCCGAGCGCGACGATAGGTTGCGGGTCGAGCGACGGTTGCGCGATGACGCCTCGATCGCGTTGCTGGTGAACAACGCCGGCGTGGCGATGAACGGTCCGCTGGCCGATGCCGACATGGACCGGGCGGAGCGGATGATCGCCCTCAACGTAGTGGCCCTGACCCGCCTGGCTGCCGGTGCGGCGGAGGGGTTCCGCCGGCGTGGCGGCGGCGCCATCGTCAACCTCGGTTCGGTGGTGGCGCTGGCGCCGGAGTTGTTCAATGCCGTCTATAGCGCGACCAAGGCCTACGTGCTGAGCCTGAGCCAGTCGCTGCAGCACGAGCTGGCCGGCAGCGGCGTTTACGTCCAGGCGGTGCTGCCCGGCGTCACCCGTACCGAGATCTGGGAGCGCAGCGGCACCGGAATCGCCGGGATTCCCGCGGAGATGGTGATGGAGGTCGAGGACCTGGTGGAGGCGGCGCTGGTCGGTTTCGATCGGCGTGAAGCGGTGACCATCCCGTCGTTGCCGGATGCGGCCGATTGGCAGGCGCTGATGACGGCGCGGGCCAGGCTCGCGCCCAATCTGTCGCGGCAGCGGCCGGCCGAGCGCTACCTCGGCTGAGGCCCTAGCGCTCCATCTGCTCCAGCAGCTTCTTGCGCGTCGCTTCCAGTATCCGTTGCGACAGCGCCTCATCCTGCACGCTGCGCGACAGTTGCAGCGCGCCGACCAGCGAAGCGAGCAGCAGCACGGCGCGCTCGCCTGCGTCCTCGCCCTCCAGGGCCGCTTCGATCATCGCCAGGCGCTTGCGCACGATGCTGTCGGTGGTCGGGCTCGGCGTGCCGCGCTGGCCGAGTTCCGCCGACAGGGTAGGCAACGGGCAGCCGGCGCCGGGGTTATCGCGGTGACGCGGCGACAGGTACTGCTCTATCAGCAGCGCCAGCGGTCGTTCCGCCTCCGCCAGGGGCGCGGTGACTTCGTCGAGTTGCGCCGCGGCATGCCGCAACGCGGTTTCCACCAGGTCGTCCTTGGACTTGAAGTGCGCGTAGAAGCCGCCGTGGGTCAGGCCCAGGGCTTTCATCAGCGGTTGCAGCCCGGTGGCGCCGACGCCGTCCTGGCGGAACAGCCGGGCAGCCTCCTCGACGATACGCCGGCGGGTCTTCTGCTTGTGGTCTTCGGGATAACGCATGGCTTCGATACCTTGGAATGCAGGTCGTCATCTTAACGCCTGGCGGCCTTCCCTGGCGAAGCCGCGTTCATCCGGCCATGTGCAGGACCAGGCAGGTGGTCGAGCCGACGGCGTAGAGACGGTCGTCGACATCGTACAACCGGCCCTCGGCGACCGCCGTCGAGCGGCCGAGGTGCACCACCCGGCCTTCGGCGCGTACCGGACCGACCTTGTCGGTCAGCGCGCGCAGGTAGCTGATCCGCAGGTCGGTGGTGGTATAGCCCTGGCCGGCCTGGAGCCGGGTATGGATCGCGCAGCCCATGCAGGAATCCAGCAGCGACGCGGCGTAGCCGCCGTGCACGCTACCCAGCGGATTGTAGTGGCGGCGGTCCGGGGTGCCCTGGAACAGGAAGCGCCCTTCGGACCACTCGATGGGAACGAAGTCGACCAGTTCGCCGTAGGGCGGGCAGGGCAGCTCGCCGCTGCCGATGCGGTCGAAGAACTCCTGCGGGGAGAGCGCGGCGACTTGCGCCAGCTCCAGGGTTCCGCTGGCGCCGAGGCGGGCGCGGGCGGCCCGCTCGGTGGCGATCCAGGCATTCAGGCGGTCTTCGCGGCCGGGCTGTTCCATGGTGGTGCTCCTGTCGTGGTGGGAAAGGGTTGCAGGAAAATTACGGTCATCATATAAGCTTTGTATGAAGAGTGAAATACAATCGCTTTCGGTCCCTCTACGCGGCGTTTCCTCTATTTGCGCCGGCGTCGCCTACGCTGAGGGGGCCGTGGCGGGACAACCGAGGAGCAGGATGATGGAAAGCTATGACGTGATCGTGATCGGCGCCGGTCCGGGGGGCTACAACGCTGCCATTCGCGCCGGCCAGCTAGGCCTGAAGGTGGCCTGCGTGGAGGGTCGCGAAACCCTCGGCGGGACTTGCCTGAACGTCGGCTGTATGCCGTCCAAGGCCCTGTTGCACGCTTCGGAGCTATACGCCGCGGCGAGCGGCGGCGAGTTCGCCCGGCTCGGCATCCGGGTCAGCCCGGAATTGGACCTGGCGCAGATGATGAAGCAGAAGGACGAGAGCGTCGCCGCCCTGACCCGTGGCGTCGAATTCCTTTTCCGCAAGCACAAAGTGCAGTGGATCAAGGGCTGGGCGCGCTTGCAAGGCGAGGGCCGGGTCGGCGTGGCCCTTGCCGACGGCGGCCACGCGCAACTGGAGGCGCGCGACATCGTCATCGCCACCGGTTCGGAACCGGCGCCGCTGCCCGGCGTGCCGGTGGACAACCAGCGCATCCTCGACTCCACCGGCGCCCTGGAGTTGGCCGAAGTGCCTCGCCACCTGGTGGTGATCGGCGCCGGCGTGATCGGCCTGGAGCTTGGTTCGGTCTGGCGCCGGCTGGGCGCACAGGTCACGGTGCTGGAGTACCTCGAGCGGATCTGCCCGGGGCTGGATGGGGAAACCGCAAGGACCCTCCAGCGCGCCCTGACCCGCCAGGGCATGCGGTTTCGCCTCGGCACCCGCGTGGTCGCCGCGCGCAGTGGCGAGCAGGGTGTCGAACTCGACCTGCAACCGGCCGCCGGCGGCGCTACGGAATCGCTGCAGGCGGACTACGTGCTGGTGGCCATCGGCCGGCGCCCCTATACCGAAGGACTGGGGCTGGAGACGGTCGGCCTGGCCAGCGATCGTCGCGGCATGCTGGAGAACCAGGGACAGCGCAGTGCGGCGCCGGGCGTCTGGGTGATCGGCGACGTGACCTCGGGACCGATGCTGGCGCACAAGGCCGAGGAAGAGGCGATCGTCTGCATCGAGCGGATCGCCGGGCATGCGGCGGAGATGAACGCCGAGGTGATTCCGTCGGTCATCTACACCCAGCCGGAAGTGGCCAGCGTCGGCCTCGGCGAGGAGCAGCTGCAGGCGGCGAGGCGCGAGTACAAGGTCGGACGCTTCCCGTTCAGCGCCAACAGCCGGGCGAAGATCAACCACGAGAGCGAAGGCTTCATCAAGATCCTCTCCGATGCCCGCAGCGACCAGGTGCTCGGCGTGCACATGATCGGGCCGGGCGTCAGCGAGATGATCGGCGAAGCCTGCGTGGCCATGGAGTTCAGCGCTTCGGCGGAGGACCTCGCGCTGACCTGCCATCCGCATCCGACCCGCTCCGAGGCGCTGCGCCAGGCGGCGATGGACGTGCATGGCCGGGCCATGCAGAACTGAGGGCTCAGCCGCGCATGCCGAAGCCGCGCGCCATCAGCGTAGCCAGCAACGGAATGACCAGCAGCAGGAGCAGTTGCAGGCGCACCGCCATGACCACCCGCCGGCCCCGGGCCGGCGTCACCGCCGGCACTTCGCCGGCCTTGAGGGCGCCGCGCCAGCCAAGGAAGGTAACGGTCGGCAACAGCGAGACCAGGGCAGCGAGGACGAATAGCCCGACCTTGGCGTGGAACAGGCCATTGTGCAGGTAGTAGTCGACACCCTTGCCGTACCACAGCACCCGCGCCAGCCCGCTGGCCAGTACCGCCAGGGCGCAGAGGCCGTAGCCGCGGTCGATCGCCGCCAGGCTGCGGGCGCGCTCCAGGTCCAGCGGCAGGCGCAGCAGGCGGTGCTGCAACACCAGCAGGGCGAACAGCAGGAAGATCGACAGGTAGTGCAGGTAGGCGACGATTGCCTGGGCCATGGCGGCGCTCCTCGGGGTGGGATGGGCACAGTCAAGCAGACCCCGGGCCAATGTGCCTGACGGCGCTTCCGGTATTCCCCGAGAATGCGTCTAGAATCGAGCTGGCCATTTTCCGGAGCCCGCCATGACCCCGCTGACGCCCGAGCAGACCCATGCCTACCTGCACCATATCGGCATCGACGATCCCGGTCCGCCGAGCCTGGCGAATCTCGACCGGCTGATCGACGCGCATCTGCGCCGGGTCGCCTTCGAGAACCTCGACGTGCTGCTCGACCGCCCCATCGAGATCGACGCCGACAAGGTTTTCGCCAAGGTCGTCGAGGGCAGCCGCGGCGGTTATTGCTTCGAACTCAACTCGCTGTTCGCCCGCCTGCTGCTGGCCCTCGGCTACGAGCTGGAACTGCTGGTGGCACGGGTACGCTGGGGGCTCCCGGAGGACGCGCCGCTGACCCAGCAATCGCATCTGATGCTGCGTCTGTACCTGGCGGAGGGCGAGTTCCTGGTGGATGTCGGCTTCGGCTCGGCCAATCCGCCGCGAGCACTGCCTTTGCCGGGCGACGAGGCGGACGCCGGACAGGTGCATTGCGTGCGCCTGGTCGACCCGCACGCCGGTCTCTACGAAAGCGCCGTGCGCGGTCGCAGCGGCTGGCTGCCGCTGTACCGCTTCGACCTGCGCCCGCAGTTGTGGATCGATTACATCCCGCGCAACTGGTACACCTCGACCCACCCGCACAGCGTGTTCCGCCAGGGCCTGAAGGCCGCCATAACCGAGGGCGACCTGCGCCTGACCCTGGCCGACGGGCTGTTCGGCCAGCGCGCCGGCAACGGCGAGACGCTGCAGCGCCAACTGCGCGACGTCGAGGAACTGCTGGACATCCTGCAGACCCGTTTTCGCCTGCGCCTCGACCCGGCCTCCGAAGTGCCGGCGCTGGCGCGACGGCTGGCGGGACTGATCTCCGCCTGAGCGCTTTTGGCCGGTGTCTTTTCGCCGGACTCCTGCGGGAATTTTCCGATGTTCCATAGGAGCCTGAACGAAACGGCTTTTTCGGTTGACCTCGTCTGGCAAGAGGTCTATAAAACCCCCGCCCGCAGAGCCGGGCACTTTCTTTCCCCCTACGAAGAGAGCCATGGACAGTATTCCCAGTAGTCGTCGCCCGGCCCAGCAGATGCCGGCTGGTGCGATGACCCAAACCAACGCACGACGGAACCCGCAACGGGTCGGTCGGTTGAGCGGCATCCTGGGCTGACCCACTGCTTCTCACCCGTGTCCGGCACGCCGGGTACAGGTGAGTCATGAACTTCGAGAATTCGGTATCCCCCGGCGTATCCGCCTTCGTGGCGAAGATGCGCGTGCGCGCCGCGCAGTCCCCCGGCGCGATCCTTCCCGGCCACGGCCATCCTGCGAGCCTCGCCTGGCGTGTCGACCCGGCCGGCGGTCGCCTGGAGTATCGCCGCCTGGAGACGCAGATCGAAGAGAACCCTGAGAGCGGTCGCCGCCCGATGCGCGGCTGACGCTTTCTCCTGCCTAACCCTTCGCACAAGGAGCCTGCCATGGACGAACCACCAAGTCGGCCTGCTGCGTGCCGCCTGAGCGGCCGCGCGCAGTGGGCCTCACCCGGACAAGCCGAACATTCTTCCCACCGATCGCGAACATCGCGACCCGGCACGCCTTTGCCTGTCACCTGACCGGCAACCGACTCGTGTCGCCGTCGCGCAGCTCGCGACAGGAGACCGAGTCATGAGCGTAGCGACCCAACGCAATACCCAGCTCGACACCGAGCGCCGCAACGACCGACTGTCCATGCGCGCCGCCCGCGAAGCGCAGAACAGCCTGGAAACCACCCTCACCAACGTCCGCGGTCGCCAGGACGGCCTCGACCAGGCCGAGGCCGCCGCCCGGCTGCACGCCGACGGCCCCAACGAAGTGGCCCACGACCGTCCGCCACACGTCCTGGTGCAACTGCTGCAGGCGTTCAACAACCCCTTCATCTACGTGCTGATGACGCTCTCCGCGATCAGCTTCTTCACCGACTTCTGGCTGCCGCTGCAGGACGGTGAGGAAACCGATCTCACTGGCGTCATCATCGTCCTCTGCATGGTCCTGGTCAGCGGCCTGATGCGCTTCTGGCAGGAATACCGCTCGGGCAAGGCCGCCGAGGCGCTCAAGGCCATGGTGCGGAACACCGCCACCGTGCTGCGCCGCGACGAGCGCGGGATGCGCGGGGAGCTGCGGGAAATCCCCATGGGCGAACTGGTGGTCGGCGACATCGTGCGCCTGTCCGCCGGCGACATGATCCCCGCCGACATCCGCCTGATCGAATCGCGCGACCTGTTCATCAGCCAGGCCGTACTCACCGGCGAGGCGCTGCCGGTGGAGAAATACGACACCCTCGGCGCGGTCCGCGAGAAGTCCGCCAAGCGGATCGCCGCCGACCAGCAGGACCTGCTCGAACTGCCGAACATCTGCTTCATGGGCACCAACGTGGTCAGCGGCACGGCCACCGCAGTGGTGGTCGCCACCGGTGCGCGCACCTATTTCGGTTCGCTGGCCCGTTCCATCGTCGGTTCGCGGGCGCAGACCGCCTTCGACCGTGGGGTGAACAGCGTCAGTTGGCTGCTGATCCGCTTCATGCTGGTGATGGTGCCGATCGTGTTGCTGATCAACGGCTTCACCAAGGGCGACTGGACCGAGGCGTTCATGTTCGCTCTCGCCGTGGCGGTCGGCCTGACCCCGGAAATGCTGCCGATGATCGTCAGCGCCAACCTGGCCAAGGGCGCGGTGGCGATGTCGCGGCGCAAGGTGGTGGTCAAGCGTCTTAACGCGATCCAGAACTTCGGCGCCATGGACGTGCTCTGCACCGACAAGACCGGCACCCTGACCCAGGACCGGATCATCCTCGAGCATCACGTCGACGTTGCCGGCCGGCGCTGCGACCGGGTCCTGCAAATGGCCTGGCTGAACAGCTTCCACCAGTCCGGGATGAAGAACCTGATGGACCGCGCGGTGGTCGCCTTCGTCGAACAGAACCCGCGCATCACGCCGCCGGATGCCTGGCACAAGGTCGACGAACTGCCCTTCGATTTCGTCCGTCGGCGTCTCTCGGTGATCCTCGAGGGCAAGGGCGGCGAACACCTGCTGGTGTGCAAGGGCGCGGTCGAGGAAATGCTCGAGATCGCCACCCGCGTGCACCAGGACGGCGTCGACCTGCCGCTCGACGAGGAACGCCGCCGGGCCCTGCTGGCGCTGGCCGAGCAATACAACCGCGACGGCTTCCGCGTGCTCCTGCTCGGCACCCGCAGCCTCTCGCGCACGGAGTCCCAGGCCCAGTACGGCGCCAGCGACGAGCGCGACCTGGTGATCGCCGGCCTGCTGACCTTCCTCGATCCGCCGAAGGAAACCGCCGGCCCGGCCATCGCCGCGTTGCGCGAGAACGGCGTGGCGGTGAAGGTGCTCACCGGCGACAACCCGGTGGTCAGCGCGAAGATCTGCCGCGAGGTCGGCCTGGACGTCGGCGAGCCGCTGCTCGGTCGCGACATCGACCTGATGGACGATGCCACCCTGCAACGCCTGGCCGAGGAGCGCACGGTGTTCGCCAAGCTGACGCCGCTGCAGAAGTCGCGGGTGCTCAAGGCCCTGCAGGGCAACGGACACACCGTCGGCTTCCTCGGCGACGGCATCAACGACGCCCCGGCGCTGCGAGATGCCGATGTCGGCATCTCGGTGGACAGCGGCACCGACATCGCCAAGGAATCGGCCGACATCATCCTCCTGGAAAAAAGCCTGATGGTCCTGGAGGAGGGCGTGATCAAGGGCCGCGAGACCTTCGGCAACATCATGAAGTACCTGAACATGACTGCCAGCTCCAACTTCGGCAACGTGTTCTCGGTACTGGTGGCCAGCGCCTTCATCCCCTTCCTGCCGATGCTGGCGATCCACCTGCTGCTGCAGAACCTGATGTACGACATCTCCCAGCTGTCGCTGCCGTGGGACAAGATGGACAAGGAGTTCCTCGCCAAGCCGCGCAAGTGGGACTCGAAGAACATCGGCCGCTTCATGGTCTGGATCGGCCCGACCTCGTCGATCTTCGACATCACCACCTACGCGCTGATGTGGTTCGTGTTCGCCGCCAACAGCCCGGAAATGCAGTCGCTGTTCCAGTCCGGCTGGTTCATCGAGGGCCTGCTCTCGCAGACCCTGGTGGTGCACATGCTGCGTACCCAGAAGATTCCCTTCATCCAGAGCACCGCGGCGCTGCCGGTGATGCTGATGACCGGGCTGGTGATGGCGCTGGGCATCTACGTGCCGTTCTCGCCGCTGGGGGCGATGGTCGGCCTGCAGCCGCTGCCGTGGGAGTACTTCCCTTGGCTGGTGGGCACGCTGCTCTGCTACTGCGTCACCGCGCAGACCATGAAGACCCTCTACATCCGCCGCTTCGGCCAGTGGTTCTGAGTGATCGGCCGGGCTTCGTCCCGGCCTTTCCCGGCGCGTCGGCAAGCCTCGCCGCGCCGCGCAACGCACACCGGACCCACGCATGGAGAGACGCATCATGACCCTGCACGACCGGCGCCCGCGGGCGCCCCTTTTCCAACCGCTGCCGGCCGCGCTGCGACGCGCCCTGTCCTGGCGCCTGGGCTTCGTCGCCGCCGCGCTCGCCTGCGTCCTGCTGCTGGCGCTGCTGTCCGAGGCTCGCGCCGCGGGCGGCGCCTACCGGGTCGACGACGGCGAGATCGATCCCGTCGGCGAATGCAATCTGGACGCCTGGCACCAGCGCGAACGCCACCACGGCAACCGCTACCAGTCGGTGCTGTCGCCCGCCTGCACCTTCTCCGCCCTACCATCGGTGCAACTCGGCGCGGCGCTGGTGCGCGAGGGCGACGCAGGCGATCGGCACAGCCGCCTCAGCCCCGAGCTGAAGACACCGCTGCTGGCCCGCGACGACCTCGGCCTGGCGTTGGCCCTGGCGCTCTCGGCGGATCTCTACCTGGACCGCCGGCACGCTTTCGAAGGCGCCGGCTTCAACCTGCCGCTGAGCTACCAGCCGTTCGAGGCCCTGCGCCTGAACGCCGGGGTCGGCCTGGGGCATGCTTACGCCGAGGGCGAGCGCCGGCATCGCTGGAACTGGGGCATGGGCATGGAATACCGCGTCGGCCAGCCGTTGACCCTGATCGCCGAACGCTTCGGCGAGTCGGCCGGCGACAGCGGCTGGCAGGCCGGACCGCGGCTGCACCTGGGCGAACGGCTGGACCTCGACCTGCTGGTCGGCGGCCACCTGCGCGGCGAGCGCGAGCGATGGCTGGTCTCGGGAGCGACCTTGCGTTTCTGAGCCCAAGGGCGTGCCGCGCTGCGGCACGCTCCTCCACCGAGGAAACAGCCATGAACGTCGTACGCAAATGCCTGGGCGCGTCTCGCCGCGCGCTCTGTGGCCTGGCAGCACGGCTGCTGGCGAAGGCCGCGCACCTGCTGATGGTGATCAGCGTGCGCGCATACGCCAGCGGCCGCCTGAGCCAGGTCGAAGTGAAATACCTGCTGGACTGCTCGAGCGCGCTCAACCGTGCCTCGCTCAGGCTGGCCATGGGTCAATGAGCCCGTTCCCTTCACGATCCATTCCGAACCGGGAGTTCCGCCATGCTGGGAACCATCCTCCTGATCAACCTGGCCGGTGCCGTGGCCCTTCTGTTGTGGGGCACGCACATGGTCTCCAGCGGCGTGCTGCGCGGTTTCGGCACTGCGCTGCGCAACTGGCTCGGCCGCCACCTGGGCAACCGCTGGCTGGCCCTGCTCGCCGGGCTCGGCATCACCGGCCTGCTGCAGAGCAGCACCGCCACCAGTCTGATGGCAGCGTCCTTCACCGCCAGTGGCACCCTGGGCCTGGCGCCGGCGCTGGCAGTGATGCTCGGCGCCAACGTCGGCACCACTCTGGTGGTGCAACTGCTCAGCTTCGACACCTCGTTGCTGGCGCCGCTGGCCCTGCTGTCCGGCCTGCTGCTGTTCCGCCTGGGCGACGGTCCGCGCCTGGAGAGCCTTGGCCAGTGCCTGATCGGACTCGGCCTGATGCTTCTGGCGCTGGCGTTGCTCGGCCATTCCCTGCAGCAGATCGAGGCCTCGCCAGCCTTTGTCGCGGTGATCCACGGCCTCGAAGGCGATCCGCTGATCGCCCTGCTGCTCGCCGCGCTGCTGACCTGGGCCTGCCATTCCAGTGTCGCGGTGGTACTGCTGGTGGCGTCCCTGGCCCAGGCCGGACTGGTCTCGCTGCCCATCGCCCTGGCCCTGGTGCTCGGTGCCAACCTCGGCGGCGCCTTGCCGGCGCTGGGGGTGGCCGGTAGCCGGGTGGCGCGGCGCCTGCCGTTGGGCAACCTGCTGGTGCGCCTGCTCGGTTGCCTGCTGGTGCTGCCCTGGCTGACGGCGCTGGCGCAACCGGCCAACGCACTCGGCGGTGCGGCGGCGGTCTGGTTCCACAGTGCTTTCAACCTGGCCCTGGCACTGCTGGCGATCGGCTTCACCGGACCGCTTGCGGCGCTGCTCGCGCGCCTGTTGCCGGAAGAGGCGCAGTCCGACGACCCGGGCATGCCGCGCTACCTCGACGAAGCCGGGCTGGAGGTGGCCAACATCGGCCTGGCCAACGCTACTCGCGAAGTCCTGCGGCTGGCCGACATGGCCAGTCTGATGCTGCGCGCCACCAGCGGCCTGTTGCAGCGACCGGAGGCGAAGGTGGTGGCGGAAATCCGTCGCCAGGACCAGGCCCTCGACCAGTTGAGTGCGGCGATCCGCGCCTACCTGGCAGACCTCGGCCAGGACGGCCTCGGCGACAGCGACGCCGATCGTGCCCAGGAAATCCTCCTGTTCGCCATCAACATCGAGCACATCGGCGATCTCGTCGCCAACAGCCTGCTGCCCCTGGCGATGCGCTGGGCCGGGCGCAGCCGCGCCGGCAGCGAGTTCGAGCTGGGCCGCATGTTGCCGTTGCAGGCGGCGATCGAGGAGAGCCTGCACCTGGCGATCAGCGCGTTCCTTCGCGAAGACCTGGACGCCGCGCTGCGCCTGGTGGCGCGCAAGAAGTTGCTGCAGCGACTGGAGGCCGATGCCAGTCGCGAGCGCTTCCGTCGCCTGCGCGACGATCGCGGTGCCTGGGTGGAGTCCGGTGACGTGTTCCAGCGCATTCTCCGCGACTACCGACGCATCCACCATCATGTCACCGCCCTGGCCTATCCGCTGCTCGAACGCAGCGGCATCGATCCGATGGCGAAGCGGCCGGACGAGCCAGGGCAAGGGGAGGGATCGGCATGCGCCTCCTGATCTGCGCCGGACGCCATTTCAAGGACGCCGAACGCCTGTGCCTGGCGCTCGACCAGTGCCACGGCCTGCAACCGGTGGCGCTGCTCGGCCACCTGCTGCATGCCGGCAGCGGCCTGCCGGACGAGGCCGAGCGCTGGTGCCGCGAGCGTGGCGCGGATTCGCGCGCCTACGATTATCCGGAGCGCAGTGGCAGCGACAACGCCCTGCGCGAGTATGGCGAGGCCGTCCTCGGCGATGCCGCGCCGGACCTGCTGCTGGTGTTTCCCGGTGGGCGCCTGGCCAGCGAACTGATACAGGTCGCGCACGCTGCCGACGTCCCGCTGATGCTCGCCTATCGCCCGCTGTCGGCGCCCTGAGCGGCGAACCAGCCATCGCGGCGGGTCAGGCGCCAGCCGTAGGCGGCCAGGACCAGCCCGCGCAGCAGCATGAAGGCGAGGAACGCCAGCCATAGCCCGTGGTTGCCCAGCCCCTGCAACAGCCAGCCGAGGGGCAGGCTGGCGGCCACCGCGACGAGCATCGCGTTACGCATCTCGCGGGCGCGGGTGGCGCCGATGAACAGGCCGTCGAGCAGATAGCTCCACATCCCCAGCAGCGGCAGGCAGGCCAGGTACGGCAGATAGGCGTAGGCGACTTCGCGGACGCCGGCGATGTCGCTCTGCAGGTCGATGAACAGGTGGCCGAACAGAGCGAACAGCGCGGCGAACGCCAGGCTTGCCAGCAGCGACCAACCACCGGCCACCACCAGCGCGCGGCGCAGGGCAGTTCGGTCGCGGGCGCCGATGGCGTGGCCGCAGAGCGCCTCCACCGCGTGGGCGAGACCGTCGAGGGCGTAGGACGTCAGGAGCAGGCCGTTGAGCAGCAGGGCGTTGGCGGCTACCGTGGCGTCGCCGAGGCGGGTGCCCTGTACGGTGAGCAGGAAGAACACCAGTTGCAGGGCCAGGCTGCGGATGAAGATATCCCGGTTGACCATCAGCAGCGGCAGCCAGGACAGCCAGTGGCGCAGGCGTTGCCACTGCGCCCGCCCGGGGCGCCGGGCCAGGTCGCGTCGGGTCAGGGCCAGGCCGAGCAGGGCGCCGCTCCATTCCGCCAGCACCGAGGCGCGGGCCGCGCCTTGCACGCCCCAGTCGAGGCCGTGGACGAACCAGAGCACCAGGGCGATGTTGCTCAGGTTGGTGGTCAACAGGATCGCCAATGGCGCCCGTGCGTTCTGCGTGCCGAGGAACCAGCCGACCAGTGCGTAGCTGGCCAGGGCCGCCGGCAGGCCGAGCAGGCGGGTATGGAAGAAGGCGCGGGCCTCGCCGGTCAGTTCCGCCGACGGTTGCATCAGTTGCAGGGCCCAGCCGCTCAGGGGCAGGGCCAGCGCGCCGAGCAGCAGGGCCAGGAGCAGCGCCATGCCCAGGCCCTGGGCGAGGATCAGGCGCAGCGCGCCGCCATCATCGCGGCCGGCGGCCTGGGCGGCGAAGCCGGTGGTGCCCATGCGCAGGAAGCCGAGCACGCCGACCATCAGGGTGTAGAGGCTGCCGCCCACGGCTACCGCGCCGAGCTGGTAGGCGTGCGGCAGGTGGCCGACCACCGTGCTGTCCACCAGGTGCACCAGGGGAACGGAAACGTTCGACAGAATCATCGGCCCGGCCAGCGCCCAGACCCTGTGGTGGGTCGGGGCGTGGCGCCAGGCATCGCGCAACAGGCTCATGGGGTCCTCCGGATCGGCCGGGCAGTATAGCGACGGCGGCGAGGCCTGCGGAAAACCCGTTTTTCATATCCGGTAACAGACCTCTGCCTGCCGTGTATTCCTTGTCCGACGCGGCTTCCAGGCCTGCCGCGGGGAACCCTGCGAAAACCTGTCAGGAAGCTTGCGCAGCGCTAACCGCGGGGCTTTGCGCACCTTCCTAGAATGCCGGCGTCGGTTGTTTCCAGAGGAAGCCATGCATGCTCCTGGGGCGTTTCGTCTCGGTCGGCGCCGGTGCCACCGCCGTTCATTACCTGGTGCTGACCCTCCTGGTCGAGGGCTTCGCCGTCGGCGCCGCCGTGGCCGCCGCGGCGGGAGCAGGCTGCGGGGCTCTGGCTGCCTACCTGGGGCATCGCCGGAAGACTTTCCGCCACCGTGGCCCGGTGTTCCGTTCGCTGCCGCGCTTCTTCGCCGTCAGCCTGCTTTGCGTACTCGGCAACGCCGTCCTGGTGTTGCTGCTCGGCGACCTCGCCGGACTCGACTACCGCCTGGCCCAGCTCGCCGCGACCGGCGCACTGCTGTTGGCGACCTATCACCTTCATCGACTCTGGACCTTCTCATGATGATCGAACCTTCCCTGGCGTCGAAGCTCGAGGCCCCCTGCCTGCTCAGCGTGGTAGTGCCGGTGTTCAACGAGGAGGCGGTGCTGCCAGCCTTCCACCAGCGCCTCGGCGCCGTGCTCGGCGACCTTGGCGACGATTGCGAGGTGCTCTATGTCGACGACGGCAGCACCGACCGCAGCGCGACGATCCTCGCCCAGCTACAGGCCGCCGACCGCCGGGTGGGCGTGGCCCGCTTCACCCGCAACTTCGGCAAGGAACAGGCGATGAGCGCCGGGCTCAAGCTGTCGCGCGGCGCCGCGGTGATCGTCATCGATGCCGACCTGCAGGATCCCCCGGAACTGATCCCGCAGATGCTCGACGCCTGGATCGGCGGCGCCGAAATGGTCAACATGCGCCGCCGTAGCCGGGCCGGTGAAAGCTGGCTGAAGCGCGCCTCGGCGAGCGCCTTCTACCGGCTGATCAACCGCCTCAGCGAGGTGCCGATCCCGCGCGACGTCGGCGATTTCCGCCTGCTCGACCGGCGGGTGGTCGATGCCCTTTGCGAGCTGCCGGAAGGCAATCGCTTCATGAAGGGACTGTTCGCCTGGGTCGGTTTCCGCCAGGTCGATATCGCCTATAGCCGCGCCGCCCGCGTCGCCGGCCACAGCAAGTGGCGCTACTGGCGGCTGTGGAACTTCGCCCTGGAAGGCATCACCGGGTTTTCCACCGCGCCGCTGAAGGTCGCCGGCTACCTCGGCCTGCTCAGCCTGCTGGCGGCCCTGGCGACCCTGCTCGCCGGGATCTTCGGCCAGCAGGAGATCCACGAACACTGGCCGGTGATCGCCGCGCTGTTCCTGATCGGCGGCCTGCAACTGCTGGCCATCGGCGTGTGTAGCGAATACCTCGGGCGGATGACCATGGAAGCGCGGCGCCGCCCGCTCTACCTGATCGACCGCTACCTGCCGGCGCAGGTCGGCGGGGCCAATCCGTGAGGGCGCTGCGCGGCTGGCCGCTGGCCTGGTTCCTGCTCGCCCTGGCCTTCGCCATCCGCCTGCTGAGCCTGGGCAGCTATCCGCTGATGGACACCACTGAGGCCCGCTATGGCGAGGTGGCGCGGAAGATGGCCGAACTGGGCGACTGGATCACGCCCTGGTACGACGTCGGCGTGCCGTTCTGGGGCAAGCCGCCGCTGGCCTTCTGGCTCAGCGCCGGCGGCCAGCTTCTGCTCGGCGCCAACGAGTTCGCCAGCCGCCTGCCGCACTGGTTGCTGGGCGTGCTGGTGCTGTGGCTGGTATGGGACTGGCAGGCTCGCGAAGATCGTCGGCAGGCGCGGATCGCCTGCGTCCTGCTGGGCAGTTCGGCGCTGTTCTTCGTCGCCTCCGGGGCGGTGATGACCGACATGGCCCTGGCCCTGGCCCTGGTCCTGACCATGCGCGGCTTCTGGCTGGGCCTGCATGGCGCGGAGGGAATCCGGCGCCGCGAGGGCTGGCTGATGTTCCTCGGCCTCGGCCTCGGGCTGCTGGCGAAAGGGCCGCTGACGCTGATCCTCGCCGGACTGCCGATCGGCCTGTGGGCCTTGCTGGAGTGGCGCTGGCGCGCGCTCTGGCGGGGCCTGCCATGGATCCGCGGAAGCCTGCTGATGCTCCTGGTGGCGGCGCCCTGGTACCTGCTGGCGGAGTTGAAGACGCCGGGCTTCCTCGAGTACTTCCTGCTCGGCGAGCATTGGCAGCGCTTCGTCACCGCCGGCTGGGACGGCGACCGCTACGGCAATGCCCACGCCTATCCCTACGGCAGCGTCTGGCTGTTCCTGCTGGCCGCCGCGTTTCCCTGGAGCCTCTGGTTGCCGCTGCTGCTCTGGCTGGGCTGGCGCCAGCGCGGGGAGGTGGTCGATGGCGTCGCCTCGCGCAGGCGCTACTGGCTGTTCTGGGGACTGGCGCCGTGCCTGTTCTTCACCTTCGCCGGCAACGTCCTCTGGACCTACGTGCTGCCCGGCCTGCCGGCCCTGGCGTTGCTCGCCGCCGACCTGCTGCGCGCGCCGCTGGCGCGCAGCGCCTGGCTGCGGCGTGGCGGGCTGGCCTGCCTGGCGCTGACGCCGTTGCTGTTCGCGCTGTTCCTCGGCTCCCTGCTGCTGGGCTCGCGCGCCGAGCAGAAGTCCACCGCCGCGCTGCTGGCCAGCGACGCCGGCTGGCGCGAGCGGCCGCTGGTGTTCTGGCCGAAGCGGCCGTACTCGGCAGTGTTCTACAGCGGCGGGCGGGCACAACGGGCGGAGGACAGCGAACTGGCCGGCTGGTTGCGTCGCGACGCCCTGCTGGCGATCCGCTCGCGTTCGTTCGGCGCCTTGCCCGACGAGGTGCGCCAGCGCTTGCGCTGCCGGCCGCCGGTGGGACAGTACCAGCTATGCCAGGGCGTGGCGCCGCCTGGCTGAGGCTACTTCGGCCGGTAGGCGCAGTGGCCGGGACGCGGGCCGATGCGCGGGTGGTTGCGGCAGGTGTCCGGGCGGCGGGCATAGATGGTGCACAGGCGGGTCTTGCGGTCGAGGTACAGGCAGTCGCCGTTGGCCATGCGGGTGAGGGTGAAGATCTCGCGCTTGTGGTTGAAGTGCTCGATCACGCCATCCTTTTCCAGTCGCTTGGCGATTCGCTTGGCCGGCTCCTCGCGCTCGAACTCGTCGACCAGTCGCATGCGGATCAGGTCGTCGATGCGCACTTCCACCGGCAGCGTGCAGCAGGTCGCGTTGCACTCGCCGCACAGGCCTTCGCGGTATTTCACCCAGGTATCCAGGCGGTCGGGGTCGGCGGCGGCGAGCGGGATCTTCTTCATCGGCGGGCGGGGGCGGGGAAAACGGGCGCGCAATGATAGTGGCTGCGCGCCCGTTGCGCTCGTCCGGGCGATGAGCGTCAGTGCCGTGGGTCCTCCCGCCATACCGGCCGGTCCTGCTCGTCCAGAGCCCAGTGCGCGGTGCCGGCGCGCAGGCGTACGCCGCCGACCCAGCGTTCGGGGGCGCCGAGGTCGA
Organism: Pseudomonas sp. HMSC057H01; assembly: GCF_001836405.1. NCBI lineage: Bacteria > Pseudomonadati > Pseudomonadota > Gammaproteobacteria > Pseudomonadales > Pseudomonadaceae > Pseudomonas > Pseudomonas sp. HMSC057H01. Next base: position 47,787 of record NZ_KV828411.1, read on the forward strand.
GGCGGTAGCGCCGCCCGGCCAGGACCTCGCGGCCCGCAGCGGTCAGCGCCAGCGGCTGGCGTTCCCAGGGCAGTTCCGGCGCCGGCGTGCGCAGCAGCGCACCGGGCTCTTCCAGCAGCGCGCGGAGCAGGACGCGGAACATCAGGTCGCCGAGATAGGGCAGCGGCTCGCGCCGTGCGGTCAGCTCGGCGAAGACCTGGCCGGCGCTCGGCCGCTCGCCGTCGCGGACGATCTCCAGGGTCAGCCGTTCGCTCAGCGACAGGCCGTCGCGCAGGGCCGGCAGTTCATGCAGTTGCCGACGCAGCGCCGGCCCCAGCAACGGTAGCGCCGGGGTTGGCGCGGCGGCCAGTTGCGCCCAGCGCAGTGGCGCCGGATCGCGGTAGGCGTCCCAGGCCGCGCGGGCCAGCGCCAGGGCTTCGGCGTCCAGCGGGCGACGCCGAGTCCATAGCCAGGCGAGCAGCTCAGGCGCCAGTTGGCCGATGCCGACGAAGCGCTCGACGCCTGGCACGCGGTCGATCTCGATCAGTTCCAGATGCTCCGGCGGCGTCTGCATTCCTGCCAGCACCCGGACCAGGAACAACTGGTCGTAGGCATCCGCCTCGCACCAGAGCGCCACCCGCGAGTATTCGCCGAGCCGCTCGAGCCCGGCGTATTCCTGGCGCTGGCGGGCCTGGGCGTCGGCCGGGTCGAGGTCGAAGGCGCGGCTCAGGTAGTCGCTGCGCAGGGCGAGGAACTCGGGCAACGGCAGGTTCGGCACCGGTCCCATGGTCAGCGGGTCGGCGAACATCCGGAAGTCGCTGCGAAAGCCGGCGAGCTTCAGGCCGTGGGCGATGTCGTTGCCGCAACGCAGGTGCAGGGTCGCGGCCTCATCGCCGCCGACCAGATCGGGGTGGCGGCTGGCGAAGGCGATGGCGTCGACATGCGCCTTGAGTCGCGGCCAACTGGCGAAGCCCAGTTCGCGCGCCACCTGCCACTGGGCGTCGGCCAGGCGCGGCTCCTGCCCCGGAAGCCCTGTACGGCTGGCCGGGTCGCGGCGCCACTGGCGCAACAGCTCCTTGGCGCGCTTGCGTTGCTGTTCGAGATTGATCCGGCCGTCGCCGAGAGTGCGGGAAAAGGACATACGATCTCCTCTGCAGCCTTGTCCGCCATCAGGCCTGGAGTCGCATGCGCGATACGTGGGGTGGATCGCCTGGGCGCTGCCCTTTCCGCGGACGGGAGGCGTGGAGAACGCCGAGGCCGACTATAGGCCGGCCGACGCGTCCGCGGCAAGACGCACTCAGCCCTTGCGGATCATCCAGATGCCGGCGCCGATCAGTGCCAACCCGCCCAGTTTCAGCGCGCTGATCGGTGCCTCGCGGAAGCCGGCCCAACCGAAGTGGTCGAGGCTCACGGCCATGCCCAACTGGCCGGCGAGCACCAGCACCATGAACATCAGCGCGCCGATGCGCGGCGCGGCGAAGGCGGCGATGAAGATGAAGAACATGCCGAGGAAACCGCCGCACCAGTGCCACCAGCTCAGCCCGCGCAATGCCGCCAGGCCGGGAAACTCGCGCTGCGAGAGGGTCAGGGCGAGCAACCCGAGGGTGCCGACGAAGAACGAGATCAGTGCCGCGGCGAGGACGCTGGACACCTGCTTGGCCAACTGGCCGTTGATCCCCGCCTGCAGCGGCAGGCAGGCGCCGGCGAGCAGGGGCAGGACGAACAGCCACCAGGGGGGAGTGGGCATGCAAGACTCCTGGAACGATGACGGCGAGCGCGTCCCGCGCATGGCGAGGGACGGGCCGGAGTGGTACGGGGAGTCGCACAGTATGCACCAAGCGGGGGCGGGGGAGGAAAACGCGAGGCCCCATCGCACGCCCTCGGATTCCGCCCGGCGGGTAATCGCGAGCGGTTGTTCGCCCTACGGCCGCCATGCCGCCAACGGCGTTATCCCCCTACAAGCGCGCCGCCAGCATGGCCCCCTCGCGAATTGCCCGCTTGGCATCCAGTTCCCCCGCCACCCGCGCCCCGCCGATCAGGTGGAAGCGCAGGCTTTCCGCCGCCTGGCTGATCTGCAACTCGCGCAGCGGCTCCTGGCCGGCGCAGATCACCACGTTCTCCACCTCCAGCCAGCGTTCCTCGCCGTCGACGCGGATCAACAAGCCGCGTTCGTCGATCTTCAGGTACTCCACCCCGCCGAGCATGCGCACGGCGTTGTGCCTGAGGTGCGCGCGGTGCACCCAGCCGCTGGTCTTGCCGAGCTGCGCGCCGGGGGCGCCGGGCTTGCGCTGGAGCAGCCAGACCTGGCGCGCCGGCTGCGTCGGAGCGGGTTCGCGGAGGCCGCCGGGCTGGCTGTTGTCGAGGTCCACGCCCCATTCCGCGAGCCATTCGCCGAGCGCCCGCGGCTGGCCGTCGCTGGGTGCGGCGACGAGGAAGGCGGCGACGTCGAAGCCGATGCCGCCGGCGCCGACGATGGCGACCCGCGCGCCCACCGGCGCGCCGCGCAGCACGTCCACGTAGCTGAGTACGGTCGGTCCGCCGATGCCGTCGATCCTTGGCCGGCGTGGCTGGATGCCGGTGGCCACCACCACGTCGTCGAACTGACCGTCCAGCTCGCCCTGGCGCACCCGGTGGCCGAGGCGCAGGTCGACGCCGAGGCGTTCCAGGCGCACGCGGAAGTAGCGCAGGGTTTCGCGGAACTCTTCCTTGCCGGGAATCCGCTTGGCCAGGTTGAACTGCCCGCCGATTTCCCCGCTCGCCTCGAACAGGCTGACCCGATGCCCGCGCTCGGCGGCCACGCAGGCGGCGGAGAGCCCGGCGGGGCCGGCGCCGATCACCGCGATGCGCTTCTGCGTGCGCGCCTTGCGGTAGCGCAACTCGGTCTCGAAGGCCGCCCGCGGGTTGACCAGGCAGGTGGCGCGGCGGTTGGCGAAGGCATGATCGAGGCAGGCCTGGTTGCAGGCGATGCAGGTGTTGATCTCCTCGGCCCGGCCGGCACCGGCCTTGGCCACGAACTGCGGGTCGGCCAGCAACGGCCGGGCCATCGATACCAGGTCGGCCTTGCCGGCGGCGAGCAGGGATTCGGCGACCTCCGGGGTGTTGATCCGGTTGCTGGCGATCACCGGCACCTTCAGTTCGTGGCGCAGCCGTGCGCTGACCTCGGCGAAGGCCGCGCGCGGCACCGAGGTGACGATGGTCGGCACGCGCGACTCGTGCCAGCCGATACCGGTGTTGAGCAGGGTGATGCCGGCTTCCTCCAGGGCCAGGGCGATGCGCCGTACTTCGTCCCAGGTATTGCCGCCCTCGACCAGGTCGAGCAGCGACAGGCGATAGCAGAGGATGAAGCGTTCGCCGACGATCCGCCGGATGCCGCGGACGATCTCCAGCGCCAGGCGCATGCGGTTTTCCAGCGGGCCGCCCCACTGGTCGTCGCGGCGGTTGGTGCGCGGGCAGAGGAACTGGTTGAGCAGGTAGCCTTCGCTGCCCATCACTTCCACGCCGTCGTAGGCGGCGGCCTTGGCCAGCCGCGCGCAACGGACGAAGGCGCGGATGGTCTTGCGGATGCCACGCTCGGAGAGTTCGCGCGGGGTGAACCAACTGATCGGCGACTTCAACGGCGAGGCGGACACCGCCATCGGGTGGTAGCCATAGCGCCCGGCGTGGAGGATCTGCAGCAGGATCTTGCCGCCCTCGGCATGCACCGCCTGGGTCAGGCGACGATGGGCGGGCACCTCCAGGGCGCTGGTGAGGCTGCTGCCGAAGGGCAGCAGCCAACCTTCGCGGCAGGGCGCGAAGCCGCCGGTGACGATCAGCCCGGCGCCGCCCCGGGCGCGCTCGCGGTAGTAGGCAGCGAGCTTGCCGAAGTCCCACAGACGATCCTCCAGCCCGGTGTGCATCGAACCCATCACCACGCGGTTGCGCAGACGGGTGAAGCCCAGGTCCAGCGGGGCCAGCAGGTGCGGATAGGGAGCGGCGGCGAGCGGCGGGTAGGGGTTGCGCATGGCGCGGTTCCGGTAGCCAGGGACGCTTCACCATAGGAAGTTGCGCCGCCGCCGAATGCGGCCCGCTTGCCGGAACCGCCAGGCATTTCGGTCAAGCCGGCGGACTGGCTGATCGGATAGGTGCTCGCTGCGCTGCACCGCTGTGGCCCCGGGTGACAGGCGTCGAAAGCTCTCCGACAGCACTTGCGGCGCGGCGGGCGGAATGGGAACGGCGGCGCTGTTACCCGGGGTAATGGCGTGCGCCGGGAGCCCAACTTAAGCACGGCTCGACGCCTTTGGCGGCGCTGTCAGGCTGGGGTTCCGGCCCGCTCAGCACGTGCCTTGCCAACTGCCTGTCCAATCCGAACGGAGTCTCGACGATGAACAAGAACAAGACGTTCCTCGCGGCGGCGCTGGTAGCGCTGGCCGCCAGCCTTCCCGTGCACGCTGCGACCGACTACACCCGCACGCGCTATCCCATCGTGCTGTCCCACGGTCTGTTCGGCTTCAAGAGCGTCGGCCCGGTGGACTACTGGCACGCTATCGTGCCGGCCCTGGAGAAGGACGGCGCGAAGGTCTTCGCCACCTCGCAGTCGCCGGTGAACAGCAACGAGGTGCGCGGCGAACAGCTACTGGCGCAGGTGGAGGAAGTCCTGGCCCTGACCGGCGCGGAGAAAGTCAACCTGATCGGCCACAGCCAGGGCGGCATGACCGTGCGCTACGTCGCCGGGGTGGCGCCGCAACTGGTGGCCTCGGTCACCACCATGGGCACGCCGCACAAGGGCACGCCGGTAGCCGACGCGGTGACCGGCTTCAGCGAGTTCCTCGGGCCGATCGGCACCGAGGTGATCGCCTCGGCGGTGGAGGCGCTGTTCTCGGTGGTCGACATCGTCGACGGCGGCGAGTGGGTCAAGGGCGACGCGCTGGCTGCCCTGAACAGTCTCAACACTCCCGGCACCGCGCGGTTCAACCAGCGCTTCCCGCAGGCGATCCCGGCCAGCGCCTGTGGCCAGGGCGCGGAGACGGTAGCCGGGGTGCGCTACTACTCGATGAGCGGCACCGGCTCCCTGACCAATGCGCTCGACCCGAGCTCCGCCGGCCTGGCGGTGACCGGGCTGCTGTTCGGCGAGGCCAACGACGGTCTGGTCGGCCAATGCTCCAGCCACCTGGGCAGCGTGGTGAAGGACAACTACCGGATGGACCATCTGGACGAAGTCAACCAGTTGCTCGGCCTGGTCAGCCTGTTCGAGAGCGACCCGACCCAGGTCTATCGGCAGCATGCCAATCGCCTCAGGAACGTCGGACTCTGATCCGCTCGCCGGGTCGCCGCAGCCCTAGGCGACCCGGCATTAGTCTTTGGTCTAATGGCACCTGGATATCACCTCCTGTTCGCGCGCCTCGCGGCGTTCGGACCTGTCCCGATTCCGCGCACCTTGCTGGACAAGGTTTGCGCCGCCGTGTAATGACTCCGGTCAAGGCAGAAAAACCCAGCGTTCGTGTAGGGTTCGCTGCCCCGTAGCCATGCCCGGCTGGCGTACCTCGCCAGGCTGGCTATCTTTTAACCAGAGACATCCGGCCATGTCCCGGGTGTCCTTTGCCTGATGCAGGAGATGCACGATGGATATGAACCGTCGGCAATTCTTCAAGGTCTGCGGTATAGGCCTTGGAGGATCGAGCCTTGCGGCGCTCGGGATGGCCCCCACGGAGGCCTTCGCCGACCAGGTCCGCCACTTCAAGCTGGCGCACACGGTCGAGACCCGCAACACCTGTACCTACTGTTCGGTCGGTTGCGGCCTGATCATGTACAGCCAGGGCGACGGCGCCAAGAACGTCGCGCAGAACATCATCCATATCGAGGGCGACGCCGACCATCCGGTCAACCGCGGCACCCTCTGCCCGAAAGGCGCCGGCCTGCTGGACTACATCCACAGCCCGAACCGCCTGAAGTATCCGGAAGTGCGCGAGGCCGGCTCCAGCGAGTGGAAGCGCATCGAGTGGGACGAAGCCCTCGAGCGCATCGCCAAGCTGATGAAGGAAGACCGCGATGCCAACTTCGTCGAGAAGAACGAGCAGGGCCAGACCGTCAACCGCTGGTTGACCACCGGCTTCCTCGCCGCGTCCGCCTCGTCCAACGAGGCCGGCTACATCACCCACAAGGTGATGCGCTCCCTCGGCATCCTGGGATTCGACAACCAGGCGCGTGTCTGACACGGCCCGACGGTGGCAAGTCTTGCCCCGACGTTTGGCCGTGGAGCCATGACCAACCACTGGACCGACATCAAGAATGCCGATCTGGTGCTGATCATGGGCGGCAACGCCGCCGAAGCCCACCCGTGCGGATTCAAATGGGTCACCGAAGCCAAGGCGCACAACAAGGCGCGGCTGCTGGTGGTCGATCCGCGTTTCACCCGTTCCGCCTCGGTCGCCGACTACTACGCGCCGATCCGGACCGGCACCGACATCGCCTTCCTCGGCGGCCTGATCAACTACCTGCTGGAAAACGACAAGATCCAGCACGAATACGTGCGCAACTACACCGATGTCTCGTTCATCGTGAAGGAAGGCTTCAGCTTCGAGGACGGCCTGTTCAACGGCTACGACGCCGAGAAGCGGACCTACCCGGACAAGTCCTCCTGGGGCTACGAGATCGGTGAGGACGGCTATGCCAAGGTCGACCCGACCCTGACTCACCCGCGCTGCGTGTTCAACCTGCTCAAGCAGCACTACAGCCGCTACACCCCGGACGTGGTGAGCAACATCTGCGGTACGCCGAAGGACATGATGCTCAAGGTCTGGGCGGAAATCGCCGAGACCTCCAAGCCGGGCAAGGTCATGACCATCATGTACGCCCTGGGCTGGACCCAGCACTCGGTAGGCGCGCAGATGATCCGCACCGGCGCGATGGTCCAGCTGCTGCTGGGCAACATCGGCATGCCCGGCGGCGGCATGAACGCCCTGCGCGGCCACTCCAACATCCAGGGCCTGACCGACCTCGGCCTGCTGTCCAACTCGCTGCCGGGCTACCTGACCCTGGCGATGGACGCCGAGCAGGACTACGACGCCTACATCGCCAAGCGCACGGCCAAGCCGCTGCGCCCGGGACAACTGTCCTACTGGCAGAACTACGGCAAGTTCCATGTCAGCCTGATGAAGGCCTGGTTCGGCAAGTCGGCGACCAAGGAAAACAACTGGTGCTACGACTGGCTGCCCAAGCTCGACATGCCGGGCGCCGGCTACGACGTGCTGCGCTACTTCGACATGATGTACCAGGGCAAGGTCAACGGATACTTCTGCCAGGGCTTCAACCCCATCGCCTCGTTCCCTAACAAGGCCAAGGTCGGCGCTGCGCTGGCGCGCCTGAAGTGGATGGTGGTGATGGACCCGCTGGTGACCGAGACCTCGGAGTTCTGGCGCAACGTCGGCGAGTACAACGACGTCGACACCGCCAGCATCAAGACCACGGTGTTCCGCCTGCCCACCTCCTGCTTCGCCGAGGAAGACGGCTCGATCGTCAACAGCGGCCGCTGGTTGCAGTGGCACTGGAAGGGCGCCGAGCCGCCGGGCCAGGCGCGTCCGGACATCGCCATCATGGCCGGGCTGTTCCACCGCCTGCGCGAGATGTACCGCAAGGACGGCGGGGCCTTCCCCGACCCGATCCTCGGCCTCGACTGGTCCTACCTCAAGCCCGACGAACCGGGCCCGGACGAACTGGCCCGGGAGTTCAACGGCAAGGCCCTGAGCGACCTGGTCGACCCGGCCAACGGCATGATCCTGGCCAAGGCCGGCGAGCAGTTGCCGGGCTTCGCCCTGCTGCGCGACGACGGCAGCACGGCGAGCGGCTGCTGGATCTTCGCCGGCTCCTGGACCCAGCAGGGCAACCAGATGGGCCGCCGCGACAACAGCGACCCCTACGGCATGGGCCAGACCCTCGGCTGGGCCTGGGCCTGGCCGGCGAACCGGCGGATTCTCTACAACCGCGCCTCGGCCGACGTCAGCGGCAAGCCGTGGGACCCGGAGAAGAAGCGCCTGGTGTGGTGGAACGGCAAGTCCTGGGGCGGCACCGACGTGCCCGACTACAAGGCCGACGTACCGCCGGAAGCCGGGATGAACCCGTTCATCATGAACCCCGAAGGGGTGGCCCGCCTGTTCGCCGTCGACAAGATGGCCGAAGGCCCGTTCCCCGAGCACTACGAGCCGTTCGAGACGCCGATCGGGGTGAACCCCTTGCACCGCGACAACCGCAAGGCGATCAGCAACCCGGCGGCACGGGTGTTCAAGAACGACATGGAACTGTTCGGCACGGCCGACGAGTTCCCCTACGCAGCGACCACCTACCGGCTCACCGAGCACTTCCACTACTGGACCAAGCACTGCCGGCTGAATGCGATCACCCAGCCCGAGCAGTTCGTCGAGATCGGCGAGGCGCTGGCCAAGGAGCTGGGCATCAATGCCGGCGACAAGGTCAAGGTCTCCTCCAACCGCGGCTACATCAAGGCGGTGGCGGTGGTGACCAAGCGCATCCGCCCGCTGCAGGTGGACGGCAAGACCGTGCACCACGTCGGCATCCCGATCCACTGGGGCTTCGCCGGCATGGCGCGCAACGGCTTCCTGGCCAACACCCTGACCCCCTTCGTGGGCGACGGGAATACCCAGACGCCGGAGTTCAAGTCGTTCCTGGTCAACGTGGAAAAGGCGTGAGGTGAAACATGAGTAGTCAGGACATCCACGCCCGCTCCGCGACCACCACGCCGATGCCCTCGGTGCGGAACCAGGAGGAAGTGGCGAAACTGATCGACGTGTCCAAGTGCATCGGTTGCAAGGCCTGCCAGGTCGCCTGCTCGGAATGGAACGAGCTGCGCGACGAGGTCGGCCACAACCACGGCACCTACGACAACCCCATGGACCTGACGGCCGACTCGTGGACGGTGATGCGTTTCACCGAGTACGAGAACGAGGCCGGCAACCTCGAGTGGCTGATCCGCAAGGACGGCTGCATGCACTGCGCTGAGCCAGGCTGCCTGAAGGCCTGCCCGAGCCCGGGGGCGATCGTGAAGTACGCCAACGGCATCGTCGACTTCAACCAGGACAAGTGCATCGGTTGCGGCTACTGCATCACCGGTTGCCCGTTCGACATCCCACGGATCTCGCAGAAGGACCACAAGGCCTACAAGTGCAGCCTGTGTTCCGACCGCGTCTCGGTGGGCATGGAGCCGGCCTGCGTGAAGACCTGCCCGACCGGCGCCATCGTCTTCGGCAGCAAGGAGGACATGAAGGAACACGCCGCCGAACGCATCGTCGACCTGAAGAGCCGCGGTTACGAGAACGCCGGCCTGTACGACCCCGAAGGGGTGGGCGGCACCCACGTGATGTACGTGCTGCACCACGCCGACAAGCCGTCGCTCTATGCCGGCCTGGCCGACCAGCCGAGCGTCAGCCCGCTGGTCAGCCTGTGGAAGGGCGTGACCAAGCCGCTGGCGCTGCTGGCCATGGGCGCCACGGTGCTCGCCGGGTTCTTCCACTATGTGCGCGTCGGTCCCAACCGCGCGGACGACGAGGAAGACCACGGGCAAGCCGAGGCACCGGTGCACCAGGTCGATCCGTCGGTACACACCTTTGACCCGCACGAGCGTCGTTGAGCCTGCGCGCGGGCGTTGCCGGCGGTCCTCCGCGACCCGGCGGCAGCGGCGGCGCTCTCGAGGAGTCGGAAATGAAAAATGAAATCCAGCGCTACAACGCCAACGAGCGCAGCAACCACTGGGCCGTGGCGATCCTGTTCTTCATGGCCGGGCTGTCCGGGCTGGCGCTGTTCCACCCGGCGCTGTTCTGGCTGACCAACCTGTTCGGCGGCGGTCCCTGGACGCGTATCCTGCACCCCTTCCTGGGGCTGGCGATGTTCGTCTTCTTCCTCGGCCTGGTGGTGCGCTTCGCTCACCACAACCGGGTGCAGAAGAGCGATATCCAGTGGCTCAAGCAGTGGCGCGACGTGGTCAGCAACCGCGAGGAGAACCTCCCGGAAGTCGGCCGCTACAACGCCGGGCAGAAGCTGCTGTTCTGGGTGCTGCTGCTGAGCATGCTGACCCTGCTGGTCACCGGCATCGTGATCTGGCGCCAGTACTTCAGCGCCTGGTTCGGCATCGAGGCGATCCGCCTGTCGGCGCTCCTGCACGCCTTCGCCGCCTTCGTCCTGATCGCCAGCATCATCGTGCATATCTACGCCGGCATCTGGGTCAAGGGCTCGATGGGCGCGATGCTCTACGGCAAGGTCAGCCGCGCCTGGGCGCGCAAGCACCATAACGGCTGGCTGAAGGAAGTCGGCAAGGGCGAGGAGCACTGACGCGTATAGTGTCGCCATCGCCCGACCGGAGGCCCCAGCGATGGGGCCTTTGCATTCATTCCGCGCCCCTCCGGGCGCCCGATCGTTGCGGCGCGGCCCACCGGCCCGCCGGCGCAGACCCGAGGAGTTCCCGTGTCACGCACCATTCTTCAGCCGGGGCAGATCGAAGCCGCCGCCAACATTCCCCCGCACCTGCACCAGCCGTCGCGCGACCTGTTCGCCCGCCGCGGCGAGCGTCTGCTGCAACTGGCCGAGGGGCACCCGATGGGCGACTACCTGCGGCTGGTCGCCGGTCTCTGCCGGCTCCAGCAGGCGCTGCTGGACAACCCGCCGGCCCTGGCCCCGCTCGACCCCGAGCGCCTGCGCAAGAGCCGCGAGCACGGCATGCCGCCGCTGGCCTACGACCTGCTGGTGCGCGAAGGCGCCTGGCTGCCCTGGCTGGATGCCCTGCTCGCGGGCTACCCGGCACCGGCCAACGCCGCCGTCGGCGCGGCACTCGAACAATTGCGCGAAGCCGACGAAGGCCAGCGCAAGGCCTGGGCCATCGCCTTGCTCAGCGGTCAGTTCGACCTCCTGCCGGCGGCCCTGGTGCCGTTCCTCGGCGCCGCCCTGCAGGTAGCCTGGAGCCATTGGCTGCTGGGACTGGAGGAGGGCGCGGTGGTCGAGACCGAGAGCCGGACCCTGTGCCCCGCCTGCGGCTCGCCGCCGATGGCCGGGATGATCCGCCAGGGCGGCAAGGAAACCGGCCTGCGCTACCTGAGCTGCTCGCTGTGCGCCTGCGAATGGCACTACGTGCGAATCAAGTGCAGCCACTGCGAGGAAAGCAAGCACCTGGCCTACCTGTCCCTGGAGCATGACGGGCAGCCGGCGGAAAAAGCCGTGCTGCGCGCCGAGACCTGCCCCAGTTGCCAGGGCTACCTGAAGCAGTTCTACCTGGAGTTCGACCGCCACGCCGATGCCCTTGCCGACGACCTGGCCAGCCTGGCGCTGGACATGCGCCTGGCCGAGGACGGCTACCTGCGGCGTTCGCCGAACCTGTTGCTGGCCCCCGGCGGCGAATAGCCGAAGACGCTGCGGGCATGCGCCGACGCGTCTATGATGGGCGTGTCGGTGACCCTACCCTGTGGATAAGGTTTCTCCATGAGTTCCGTTCGCTTGCCTTCGGTCGACCGCCTGCTGCGCAGCGCGGCGGCCGCTCCCCTGCACCAGCGCTATGGCCGCGAGGCGTTGCTGGCGACCCTCCGCGACCTGCTCGACGAACTGCGCGAGCCGGCCCGACACGGTGCCCTCGCCGAGATCGAACTGAGCGAGGCGGTGCTCGCCGGGCGCGCCGGCGAACGCCTCGCCGCGCAGCATGCCAGCCGCGTGCGGCGGGTGTTCAACCTGACCGGCACGGTGTTGCATACCAACCTCGGCCGCGCCCTGCTGCCGGACGAAGCCATCGAGGCGATCACCCTGGCCGCGCGCTACCCGCTGAACCTGGAGTTCGACCTGGCCAGCGGCAAGCGCGGCGACCGCGACGACCTGATCGCCGGGCTGATCCGCGAACTCACCGGCGCCGAGGCGGTCACCGTGGTCAACAACAACGCGGCGGCGGTGCTGCTGGCGCTGAACAGCCTGGGGGCGCGCAAGGAAGGGATCATCTCGCGCGGCGAGCTGATCGAGATCGGCGGCGCCTTCCGCATTCCCGACATCATGGCCCGCGCCGGCGTGCGCTTGCATGAGGTGGGCACCACCAACCGCACCCACGCCAGGGACTACGAAGCCGCCATCGGCCCGCGCAGCGGCCTGCTGATGCGCGTGCACACCAGCAACTACAGCGTCCAGGGCTTCACCGCCAGCGTGCCCACCGCGCAACTGGCGGCCATCGCCCATGGCCACGGCCTGCCGCTGCTGGAAGACCTCGGCAGCGGCACCCTGGTGGACCTGACCCGCTGGGGCTTGCCCAAGGAACCGACGGTGCAGGAAGCCCTGGCCGACGGCGCCGACATCGTTACCTTCAGCGGCGACAAATTGCTCGGCGGGCCCCAGGCCGGGCTGATCCTCGGCAACCGCGAACTGATCGGGCGGATCAAGAAGAACCCGCTCAAGCGCGCCCTGCGCGTCGACAAGCTGACCCTCGCCGCTCTCGAGGCGGTGCTCGGCCTGTACCGCGATCCGGACCGCCTCGCCGAACGCCTGACCACCCTGCGCCTGCTCAGCCGCCCGGCGGCGGAGATCCGCGCCCAGGCCGAGCGTCTGGCGCCGGCGCTGGGCGAGGCGCTCGGCGAGGGCTGGGAGGTCGCCGTGGTCGACGCCCTGGGCATGATCGGCAGCGGCGCGCAGCCGGTGGCGCGGCTGGCCAGCGCCGCGCTGTGCCTGCGTCCGCGGCAGCCCAGGCGCCTGCGCGGACGCGCCCTGCGCAACCTCGAGGAAGCCCTGCGCGGGCTGCCGCTGCCGGTGATCGGTCGGCTCGACGACGACGCCCTCTGGCTCGACCTGCGCCAGCTCGACGACGAGCCGGCGTTCCTCGCCCAGTTGCCGCGACTGCGGAGCGAGCTGTCGTGATCGTCGGCACCGCCGGGCACATCGACCACGGCAAGACCTCGCTGCTGCGCGCCCTCACCGGCATCGAGGGCGACCGCCGCCCGGCCGAGCGCCAACGCGGGATCACCATCGACCTGGGCTATCTCTACGCCGACCTTGGCGACGGCAGCCCCACCGGCTTCATCGACGTGCCCGGTCACGAGCGCTTCGTCCACAACATGCTGGCCGGCGCCAGCGGCATCGATTGCGTGCTGCTGGTGGTGGCCGCCGACGACGGCCTGATGCCGCAGACCCGCGAGCACCTGGCGATCGTCGAACTGCTCGGTATCCGCCGGGCGCTGGTGGCGCTGACCAAGATCGACCGGGTCGAGCCGCAGCGGGTGCAGCAGGTGCGGACCCAGGTCGAACACCTGCTGGCCTCCGGCCCGCTGGCGCGCTCGCCGATCTTCCCGCTCTCCAGCAGCACCGGGGAGGGCGTCGCGGCGTTGCGCGAAGCACTCGGCGGGCTCGCCGGCGAAGTCCGCGAGCGTAGCCGCGAGGGATACTTCCGCCTGGCGGTGGACCGGGCCTTCAGCGTCGCCGGCAGCGGCATCGTGGTCACCGGCACGGCCTTCTCCGGACAGGTCGCGGTGGGCGACGAACTGCTCCTCGGCAACGCCGGACGGCCGGTGCGGGTGCGCGGCCTGCACGCGCAGAACCGGCCCGCGCAACAGGCCTGGGCCGGCCAGCGCGTGGCCCTGAACATCGCCGGCGAGCGCCTCGCGCTGGAACAGATCCAGCGCGGCGACTGGCTGCTGCAGGCAGCGCTGCACGCGCCGACCACGCGGGTCGACATCGACTTCCGCCTGTTGCCCGACGAACTTCGCGACTTCACCCACTGGACCCCGGTGCACCTGCACCTGGGCACCCAGGACGTCACCGGGCGCCTGGCCCTGCTCGAAGGCGAACAACTGGAGCCTGGCCACCGCGCCTTCGCCCAACTGGTGCTGAACGCGCCGATCCAGGCCCTGCACGGCGACCGCCTGGTGCTGCGCGACCAGTCGGCGCAGCGCACCCTTGGCGGCGGGCGGGTGCTCGACGGCGCCGCGCCGGCGCGCAACCGACGAACGCCGGCACGTCTGGCACAGCTCCAGGCGCTGCGCCAGGAAAGCCTGGAGGAGGCGCTGCCGACCTTGCTCGGCGCGGCCGAGAACGGCCTCGACCCGCAACGCCTGGTGCAATCCTTCAACCGCCCGCGCGAGCACTGGCGGCTGCCGGAAGAGGTGGTCGAGGTGCAGACCCGCCTCGGCCCCCGGTTGTTCGCCGGGGAGCGCTGGTTCGCCCTGGTCGAGCAACTGCTCGCCGGCCTGCGGCGCTTCCACGAAGAGCTACCGGACGAACTCGGTCCCGACCGCGACCGCCTGCGTCGCTACGCCCTGCCGCAGCTGGAGCGGCCGGTGTTCATCGCCTTGCTCGAGGCCGCCCTGGCCGGCGGCGACGTGCACAGCAGCGGGCCCTGGCTGCACCTGCCCGGCCATGAAGTGCGCCTGAGCGATAGCGAGGAGCAACTGCGCGCGCGCCTCTGGCCGCTGCTCGAAGCCGGCCGCTACGACCCGCCCTGGGTTCGCGACCTGGCCCGCGAGCTGCGCCAGGACGAAGCCGCCATGCGCAACCTGCTGCGCAAGCTGGCGCGCCTGGGCCAGTTGCAGCAGGTGGTGCGCGACCTGTTCTACCCGGAAGCCACCCTGCGTCAATTGGCCGAGATCGCCGTGCAGGTCCGCGACCCCGCCGGGCTGATCCGCCCGGCGGAATTCCGCGACCGCCTGGGCATCGGCCGCAAGCGCAGCATCCAGATCCTCGAGCACTTCGACCGCATCGGCCTGACCCGCCGCATCGGCAACGACCGTCGCCTGCGCGAGGGCTCGGCGCTGGCCGAACAGTTGCTCGGCGGCGTCTCGCCCTGAGTCTCAGGGGGCGACGCGCTGCCCCTGGCTCAGGCACTCGATGAACAGCGCGAACAGTTCCGACTGCGAGCCGACTTCCAGCTTGGTGTAGAGATTCTTCCGGTGCATGCGCACGGTCTCCGGGGAGATGTCCATCAGCCGCGCGCTGGATTTCGCCGAGTGGCCGCTGAGCAGCAGGTGGCAGGCCTCGCGTTCGCGGTCGGTGAGCACGCCGCGACCGAAGCCGCGCAGCACTTCCTGAAGGCGCGGGGCGAGGTCGGCCTGCGGGTTCGGCGAGAGGTTGGCGCGGCCGGCGCAGAACTGCCGGGCCAGCTCCAGCACCGGCGGCGCCAGGCCGGCGAGGGCGGCGACCTGGGCGTCGCTGTAGCGGCTCGCCGAAAGGCCGTTGTAGAGACAGATCGAGAGCTTCTCGGTGGGGCCGAGGTCGAGGATGTAGTAGACGTCCTCCACCGCTCCGGCGCCGAGGTAGTAGGTCTGGTAGTAGGCGCTCTGGAAGAAGTCGTCGGGGGCGATCTCGCCGAGGGTGTAGAAGCCTTCCGGAAGGCCTTCCTCCACCGCCAGGCAGAAAGGGTCGAGCAGGTAGCCGCGGGAGAAGTAGCGGCGGATGATCGCCTCGCGGAAGCGCTCGGCGATGCCGCGCTCGTAGAGCAGGGTGGGCGCGTGGCCCTTGCGTTCCAGGCTGATCATGCTCGACTCGATCGGCACCAGTTGGTGGATGGCGTCGACCAGCGCGGCGAGGAAGTCGGGTTGGCGCAGGCGCCGGATCGCCAGCGCCAGGTGTTCGTGCCAGCGGTCGAGGGCGTTCGGGGCGATGGCCTGCATGGACGGTACGGCTCGTTCTTGTCGTTATCGCCGCAGGATAGCAAGCCGCGTCGGCCGCACCCAGCGCTTACCCCAAAATGGGGTATGGCCCGCCGCGCGGTGCTCTTGCACCCTCGGAGCATCCATCCGAGAAGAGCGACAGCCCGATGAACGCAAGACTGCACGCCACGTCCCCCCTCGGCGACGCCGACCTGGTCCGTGCCGACCAGGCCCACTACATGCACGGCTACCACGTGTTCGACGACCACCGCGTCAACGGCTCGCTGAACATCGCCGCCGGCGACGGCGCCTATATCTACGACACCGCCGGCAACCGCTACCTCGACGCGGTGGGCGGCATGTGGTGCACCAACATCGGCCTGGGGCGCGAGGAAATGGCTCGCACCGTGGCCGAGCAGACCCGCCTGCTGGCCTATTCCAATCCCTTCTGCGACATGGCCAACCCGCGCGCCATCGAACTCTGCCGCAAGCTCGCCGAGCTGGCCCCCGGCGACCTCGACCACGTGTTCCTCACCACCGGCGGTTCCACCGCCGTGGACACCGCGATCCGCCTCATGCACTACTACCAGAACTGCCGCGGCAAGCGCGCCAAGAAGCACGTCATCACGCGGATCAACGCCTACCACGGCTCGACCTTCCTCGGCATGTCGCTGGGCGGCAAGAGCGCCGACCGGCCGGCCGAGTTCGACTTCCTCGACGAGCGCATCCACCACCTCGCCTGTCCCTACTACTACCGCGCTCCGGAAGGAGTGGGCGAGGCCGAGTTCCTCGATGGCCTGGTGGAGGAGTTCGAACGCAAGATCCTCGAACTGGGCGCCGACCGGGTGGGGGCGTTCATCTCCGAACCGGTGTTCGGCTCCGGCGGCGTGATCGTCCCGCCCGCGGGCTACCACCGGCGGATGTGGAAGCTGTGCCAGCGCTACGACGTGCTGTACATCTCCGACGAAGTGGTGACCTCCTTCGGCCGCCTCGGCCACTTCTTCGCCAGCCAGGCGGTGTTCGGCGTACAGCCGGACATCATCCTCACCGCCAAGGGCCTCACCTCCGGCTACCAGCCGCTGGGCGCGTGCATCTTCTCCCGGCGCATCTGGGAGGTGATCGCCGAGCCGGACAAGGGACGCTGCTTCAGCCATGGTTTCACCTACTCCGGCCACCCGGTGGCCTGCGCGGCGGCGCTGAAGAACATCGAGATCATCGAGCGCGAGGGCCTGCTCGCCCACGCCGACGAGGTCGGCCGCTACTTCGAGGAGCGCCTGCAAAGCCTCCGCGACCTGCCCATCGTCGGCGACGTGCGCGGGATGCGCTTCATGGCCTGTGTCGAGTTCGTCGCCGACAAGGCGAGCAAGGCGCTGTTCCCGGAAAGCCTGAACATCGGCGAGTGGGTCCACCTGCGGGCGCAGAAGCGCGGCCTGCTGGTTCGTCCGATCGTCCACCTGAACGTGATGTCGCCGCCGCTGATCCTCACCCGCGAACAGGTCGATACCGTGGTCCGGGTGCTGCGCGAGAGCATCGAGGAAACCGTGGAGGACCTTGTCCGCGCCGGTCACCGGTAAGCGCCGGGGCGCCGCCGGCGCCCCACCCGAACATTCAGGAGAACCCCAATGGACGACAACAAGAACAAGGTCCTGCGGTTGCGCGATGTGGTGCTCTACACGGTCTCGGCGATGCTCTTCATGGACCAGATCGCCCTGGCTTCCTCCCTCGGTCCGTCGAGCCTGTTCTGGTGGCTCTACGTTCTGCTCCTGCTGTTCCTGCCGATGGCCATGATGACCTCCGAGCTGGGCACCGCCTTCCCCGCCAACGGCGGCGTCTACCACTGGGTGCGTAGCGCCTTCGGCTTCCGCTGGGGGGCCCGGGTGTCATGGATGTACTGGGTCAACAACGCACTGTGGATGCCTTCGGTCTACACCTTGTTCGGCAGCATGCTCGGCGCCTTCTATTTCCCCGAGCTGAGCCTCTGGGGCAAGATCGCCATCGGCATCGCCCTGGCGCTGCTCACCGCGGCGTTCAACGTGGTCGCGCTGCGCCTGGGCAAGTGGCTGCCGAACCTCGGCGCGCTGCTCAAGCTGCTCGCGGTGCTCGCCCTGGGCGTCGGCGGCCTGCACTACGGCTGGAACCATGGCTTCGCCAACGACTTCAGCCTGGACTCCATCGTCCCGTCCTCGCCGGGCCAGATGGCCGCGCTGGGAGTGATGGTCTACGGCATCATGGGGACCGAGCTGGCCTGTTGCAGCGCCGCGGAGATGCGCAACGCGCGCCGCGATATCCCGCGCGCGGTGCTGATCTCCGGGCTGATCGTCGGCGCCTTCAACATCTTCGGCACCCTCGGCGTGCTGGCCGCGGTACCGGCCGAGGATACCGACGTCACCCGGATCTTCGCCCACACCCTCTACAACATCTACGGCCACGACGGCGCCGGCGGGATGCTCGCCGACCTGGTCGGCGCCTTCGTCCTGTTCACCCTCTTCACCAACATGGTCACCTGGAGCATGGGCACCAACCGTGCCGCGGTGGAAGCGGCCAAGGCCGGCGAGCTGCCGGCGCTGTTCGGCGTGGTCCATTCGCGCCACGGCACGCCGATCGGCTCGGCGGTGTTGGCCTCGGCGGTGAGCATCGTCCTGCTGCTGCTCTACGGCCTGGTGGCGCACACTGCCGAGGAACTGTTCTGGACCCTGCTGTCGATCTTCGCCATGGTTTTCATGATGCCCTACGTGCTGATGTGCCTGGCCTTCGTCCGCCTGCGCCGCGCTGACCCGCGTCCACGGCCCTACCGGATGCCGCTGGGCGACCGCCTGGCCAGTCTCTGGGCGCTGTTCGTCGCGCTGCATGTGCTGGCCGGCATCGGCCTGTTCGTCGTCACCCCAGGCGCGCCGATGGACTGGGCCTACGCCGGCAAGATCGTCGGCGGCGTGGCGCTGGCCCTGGCCGTGGGCGAACTGCTGATCCGCCAGGCGGCGCGAAGGCGCGGCGTGATGTCGCTGCGCGGTGCCTACGGTTGAGGAGCGGCCCTGTCGCAACAGCGCCTATGGCGTTAATGTGCCGTTAACGCCCTTGGTGGGTAATGGGTCGCAGCGCAACACGGAGAAGGTCGTCATGTCCGAACGAGAGCACTGGCAACGGGTATACGAGAGCAAGCCGTCCGACGCGGTGAGCTGGTTCCAGGCCGAGGCCACGCTGTCCCTCGACCTGATCCGACGCATCGGCGCGCCCCGCGAGGCGGCGATCATCGACGTCGGCGGCGGCGCCTCGACCCTGGTCGACGGCCTGCTCGCCGAAGGCTTCGGCGACCTGACGGTGCTCGACCTTTCCGACGCCGCCCTGCGCGTCGCCCGCAACCGCCTCGGCGCGCGCGGCGAAGAGGTGCGCTGGATCGCCGGCGACATCACCGGCGTCGACCTGCCGGAAGCCACCTACGATGTCTGGCACGACCGCGCCGTGTTCCACTTCCTTACCACTGCCGAAGCCCGCCGCGCCTATGTGCGCCAGGTGATGAAGGCGGTCCGCCACGGCGGCCACGTGATCGTCGCCACCTTCGCCGCCGACGGTCCGACCGAATGCAGCGGCCTGCCGGTCATGCGCTACGACGCCGACGAACTGCACGCCGAGTTCGGCTCCGCCTTCCAGCTCACCGAGCACCGCGACGAACACCACGTCACTCCCGCCGGCCGGGTCCAGCACTTCGTCTACTGCCATTGCCTGAAACGCCTGTGAAGTGCTCCGAGGCTGGGCTACGCTCTGCTCGCCCGGCCATGCGAACGACTTTCCATGACATCCGGCATTTCTTCTTCGGACCCCGGCCTGATAAGCTCCCGTCTCGAGGAAAACCTCTTGCAAATCAAAGAGGAAGGCAATCACGCCCGGTGGCGTGGCCGGACTTCAAATCCGGTGGGGGACGGCAGCCGTTCCTGGGTGGGTTCGACTCCCACTGCCTTCCGCCAATTCTCCAGCCTGTAGCCCTTGCGGCTCTAGGCTTCCAGAAAATCCCCCAGTCTCTCAAAACACTCAGTGTCGAAAAAGTGTCGAAGGACTTTCAGTGCGGTGCGCTCTCGCCAGCCTGCATCCAGGACGGGATATCGTTCATGCCGTGGAGTACGCGCCACACATCGATGTGGTCGTCGCGCTCGACGTAGAAAACCAGGTAGGGATAGCGCTTGAGTGGCCAGCAATGCAGCCCCGGCAAATCCAGCTCATGGGCGTAGCGGGATGAGCCGCTGGCAGGGTGACGGGCAATATGGGCGTATGCCTTTTCCAGGGCATCGATGAACCCCAGAGCAGCCTGTTCGGCATCTTCGCTGAGGTAGTAATCGACAGCCGCTTCAACGTCCTGATTGGCGAGTACGCGTGGTATGACGGGCTTCGCCTTCATCCCCGAGCCTTACGGACCCGTGTGCGAAGCGATTCGAAGTAGTCACCGTCGGCAGGTCCCGCAGGCACCGACTCCGCGCCGGCGATCAGCAGGCCCCGCAGACGCTGACGGTCCTGATCCTTGCGAATCAGCTCGCGCACGTACTCGCTGCTGGTGCCGTAACCACGCTGGCTGACCTGCTCATCGACGAAGTTCTTGAGCGTATCCGGCAGGGAAATGTTCATCGTGCTCATGGGACCAGTCTCTCTGGAATGGCAAAATTTGCCAAAGCATACTAGCACTCGTGATCCTTCCCGGTATCGAGCAGGTGACGAAAGTCTTTCAGCGGGCCGAGTCTGATCACCTCTTGCAGGAAGTCCGGGGCGAGGTGCGCATACCGCATGGTCAAGGTCAGCGACGAGTGCCCGAGAATCTTTTGCCGGGTCAGGATGTTGCCGCCGTTCATCATGAAGTGCGAGGCGAACGTGTGGCGGAGCACATGCGATTTCTGCCCACGAGGGAGGGCGACACCGGACATTTTCACGGCGAAGTCGAAGCTGTCGCGGCAGTTGGAGAACTTGCCGTAGCGGCGCAGGTGCGAGTGCAGGCGTTGTTCCAGTTCTGGAGGTATCGGGACCGAGCGACGATGCTTTGACTTCGTGTTGACGAATTGCACTGCACCATCCCGGACCCGATCCAGGGTCAGCCCTTGCGCCTCGCTACGTTTGGCTGGGGGGCGCTTTCATCGCCGCGAAGCCGTAAGATAACGCGCTTCATGGCGCGCCCGACGAACGGGTGCGCACCCTTGCCTCGGGAGAACAGGGATGGCCGAGATCAATCCGCTTTCAACGGACCTGCAACAGCAACTGGCGGACTTGCAGGCACAGGGGCTCGCCTTGCTTGGCGTCGCCGCGGACGAGACGCCGGCGCAGATCGTCGCCGCCATCACCGACTACGTGCGCGATGCGAGGGAGCAGGGGCGCAGCCTCGACGACGAGGCGGTCTTCGCCCTCGGCGCGCTGATCGGCGCGCAGTACGTGCGTGGCCTCGGCTGGCACTGGGGCGACGTGATCTGGGACGGCGACCCGGACAGCGCCGCCGTCGGCGTGCTCAGCCCCGACGAATCGCTGTTCAACAACCCCATCGGCTGGGTAAGCCAGATCGCCGAAAGCGGCGGCGGGGTGCCGTTCATGCTCAGCTACAACATGATCCTGGCCAACCAGGTGCCGCTGTTCGAGCGAGGCAGCGCCACCGGTCTCTATTGAGCATGCAGGCGGATCGCCGCGACGCGCCGGCGCATCCCGCCAGGCGGGGCCGACAACCTGAACGGCCGGCGTCAGGCGCCGCGACCCGCCGAGCAGCGCCAACCGGCGAACGAGGTGCGGGTGACCGTGGTGGAACAGACGCTGCCTCTGAGAAACCGCGCCTGCGGCGCTTTCCAGGAAGGCAGCCTGGAACGACGCGACTGCCGAGCCCATATCGGGCTGCAATTCCGCGATTGAGTGGGCTGCGGGTTCGCGACTCGGCTGGCCTTCCTGGGAACACTTCTGAGGTTTTCGCATGACGGATCTTGAACACGCGGTGGAAAGCAACCGACGCGCCTGGGACGCGTCCGCCGACAGTCACCTGCGTGGCAGCGGCTGGCAGGAATTGTCGCTGGCGGTACAGGAAACCGGCTTCAGTTGCCTGGACGAGACCCTGGCTGGCGTGCTGCGCAATCTGGACCTGGCCGGCAAGGCGGCGGTCCAGGTCGGCTGCAACAACGGCCGGGAAGTGCTTTCGCTGTACGCCTTCGGCGTCGCGCGGGCGGTGGGGATCGACCAGTCCGCCGCCTTCCTCGCCCAGGCGCGGCAACTGGCCGAGCGCTCGCCGCATCAGCCGCGTTTCGTCGAAGCCAATGCCTACGAGCTGCCGGCCGAGCTGAACGGTCAGTTCGACCTGCTGCTGATCACCATCGGTGTGCTCAACTGGATGCCCGACATCGCGCGCTTCTTCGCCTCGGTGAGCGGCCTGCTGAAGCCGGGCGGGCAATTGGCGATCTATGAGACCCACCCGTTCCTGGAGATGCTCGAACCCGAGTCGGAGCGACCGTTCGAACTGCGCAACGACTACTTCACCGACACGCCCCACGTATCCCGGGAGGCCATCGTCTACGAAGGCAGCGGCAGCGATACCGGCATCGCCAGCTACTGGTACGTCCACCCGCTCGGCGACATCCTCGGCGGGCTGCTCGGCGCCGGCCTGCGCCTGAGTCACTTCAAGGAGTACCCGCACTCGAACCGCGAGGAACTCTACGACCTCTACGAGGACGGACCGCTGGCGATCCCGATGTGCTACACGCTGGTCGCGGTCAAGGCATGACCTGCGTCGAGGCCGGGCGAGGCGCGCCGCTGCGTGTGGTGGTGGTCGGCACCAGCGGGGCCGGGAAGTCGACCTTCTCCGCCGCGCTGGCCGCCAGGCTGGGTTGTACGCATGTCGAACTCGACCGACTCTACTGGGGCCCCGGCTGGCAAGCCGTGCCCCACGAACGCTTCGAGCACGCAGTGGAGCGGGCGACGACGGCGCCGCGCTGGGTCGCCGACGGCAACTACAGCGCCGTCCGCGAGTTGCTCTGGGGCCGCGCCACCCATGTGGTATGGCTGAATTTCGGGCGCTGGACGGTGTTCTCCCGGGTCCTTCGCCGCACCCTGGCCCGGGGCCTGCTGCGCACCCGCCTGTCCCACGGCAACCGTGAATCGCTGCGGATGGCGTTCTGCTCCAGGGATTCGATCCTGCTCTGGTCATGGACCACCTTCGCAGGCAACCGCCGCAAATACACCGGCCTGCGCGAGGATCCGCGGTTCGCGCATTTGCGCTGGGTGGAGGTTGGCGAGCCGGGGAGGGTGGGGGAGGTGATCGAGAGGTTGGTGGAAGCCGTGCTCGCACAGTCGCAGTAGTGAGCGAAGCACGCTATCCGCCTCAGTCCTGGGGCTTGCTTACCCGGCTGCGCAGCAACTCGAAATAGGCTGTATCGGCGGGGCCGCCTGGCGTCGATTCCGCGCCGGCGACCAGCGTTTCACGCAGTTCCCTGGCGTGCATTTCGCGTTCTCCCCTTACCAGGCCACTCTGTATCATTGGGTGCCGCGTCGCCGCCAGCGCCCGGCCGAGAATCCTTGCGACGACCTCGTCCTTGCCACGGGTATAGGCCTCGCGGTCGGTGGGGTAGCGGCGGGCCAGGGCGTGCTTGGTTTCGGCGTAGAGGTGGGCGTCGTCGGGGTGGTTGCGCAGCCAGTCGCGGAACAGCAGGTAGCGGTCGGCCTGGGCCAGGGGCATGACATGGACATGGTGGGTGCGGCCATGGCCGAAGGGCGGCATGCCTTTGACGAAGAACATCCGCTGGGTGTTCGGGTTCTCGCGCCAGAACTGGTAGCCGAGGCCCTCCAGCGGGGCTACCAGCCGCTGCGGATCGTGGCCGGGCGGCGGCAGCAGGAGGATGTCGATGATCGGCTTGGCGTCGAGCCCGGGCACCGCGGTGCTGCCGACATGCTCGATGCCCAGCCCGGGCAGCGCCAGTGCCGTGCGGATGGCCTCGGCTTCGGCGGCGAAGCGTTGTGGCCAGGCGGGGTCGGCGGGCAGCACCTCGATGCGGTCGTCGTCGGCGTTGCTCCAGCGTTGGCCGTCGAAGCGGGGCGGTTGGGGTGAGGACATGGCGGACTCCGGGGATATGCGGGAGATTGGCGGCGATGGGGAGCTGGGGTAGGGCGAATAACGCCAGCGGCGTTATCCGCCTTCCGCGAGCGGGGTGCGGGTAAAACCCGGGAGTCTCAGAAGTCCAGCGCCTGCACCCCTGGATGCTGCGGATCGAACCCATCCAGGCGCATGCGCTCGGCGAATGCCTCCCGCGCCGCGTCTCCCTGGAGAAACGCTCCCCGCGCCGAGGCCCAGTCGTCCGGTTGCAGCCGCACCATCCAGCCCTCGCCGTAGCAATCCCGGTTGATCAGCGCCGGGCGCTTGACCACCGCCGGGTTGCTCGCCAGCAGGGTCCCGGCCAACGGGCTGCGGGCCGAGGAGGCAGCCTTGGCGAACTCGACCACGCCGAAGCTGCGGTCGCGTTCGATGTGCCAGCCGTCGCGCTTGGGGGTGAAGGCGAAGATTTCGCCATACAACGCGCAGCCGTAGGCGCTCAGGCCCAGGGTCAGGCTGCCGTCGACTTCCTCGCGCAGCCACAGGTTGTAGTCCGGGGCGTAGAACAGCCCGTCGGGGAATTCCAGGCCGTGCAGGTTCGCGCTCATAGGGTCAGCACCCGCTCGGATTCGAGGATCAGCCGTGCCAGTTCGCCGCCGCTGGAGATTTCGTCGAGTTCCTCGATCAGTTCGCTTTCGTCGATGTTCACCCCGGGTTGGCGGCACATCAGCAGGCGCGCGCCGGCCTCGCGGGCCTGGCGGATGAAGTGGCGCAGCGGCTCGCCGCCGTCCAGCGCGCGCAACTGGTCGGCGACGGCGCGGCGGGCCAACTGCACGCCTTCGCCGCTGAGGAACAGGGTCACCTCGGCGTCCATGCAGGCCAGCAGGGTGGCGGTGTGGAAGGGCGCGGCGCAGCGGGCCGGGGTGCTCGGGCCGCTGGAGACGATGATGAGGACGCGCTGGGCGTGGGTGTCAGGGTTCAAGGGGCTTGTCCATCTGGATCAGCGCCACGCGCCGGCCGTCCGGATCGTGGCGTTCGGCGATGGCGCGCGGCTGGTAGCCGAGCTGGGTATAGAGCAGCAGTCCGGCGGCGTTGGCGTTGAAGCAGGAAATTTTCATCAGGCGCGCTTTGTACTGTTCGCGGGCGAGGTTTTCCATGACCCCGATCAGGTAGCGGGCCACGCCCAGGCCGCGCGCGGCGGGCGCCACCATCATGTTGCCGAGGGCGCAGAAGTCGCCGTGCTGCCACTGGTAGAAGTTGGCGAAGCCGACCACCTGTCCGTCGTGCACGGCCACGGTGCTGCCGCGACGTTCGGCGATGGCGGCGGCCAGTTGGGCGACGCTGAACGGCCAGATCGCCTTGGGGTAGCAATAGAAGAGTTCGTCGCGGTCCTGGGGGAAGCCGGCGACCGTCTCCAGGTCGCCGGTCTCCGCCGGGCGGTGGCTGAGCTGCATGTCAGCGCGGCGGGTATTGCGACATGACTTTCTGCACCGTCTCGCGGATCGCCTGCTCGCGCTCGGCCGGGCTCGGCGGGCTGGTGCGCATGATCTGCTCGCCGCTGCCGCGCCAGACCAGCTTGCCGTCCTTGCCGTCGAACAGGTCGACCTGGAGGGTGGCAACCTTGTAATTCACGGTGCGCGTCTCGGCCATCGCCGGGCCGCCCCAGTACCCTCCCCAGTAGCCGCCCCAGTAACCGCCGCCGTAGTTGGTGGTGATCTGGTCCTGGCGATCGTCGACGATCAGGTAGGCGCGCACCGTGACGTCGCCCCTGGCGTTGCCCTGGGCCGGACGCAGGCCGCGCTGGTCGAGCTGCTGGGCGACGGCTTCGCGGATGCGTTGCTCGGTGAGGTCGCTCTTGATGCGTGGGTCGTCGGGGCGGTATTCGAAGGCGGGTTGCGACCAGCTCCAGCTACGGTAGGCGGCGAAGTCGCGGGAGCTGTCGAAGTCGCGGTCGAGCTGGGTGGTTTCGCAGGCTGCGAGGCTGAGGAGCAGGCCGAGCAGCAGGATTCGGCGGATCATGGTTTTTCTCCAGTCAGAGTTCACATCCAAGCTCAGCGCCGGATGAAAGGCAAGAGGAAACGCGGGTTTGAAGCGTCTCCACAAGTAACGTTGGCGAGCACCCGCCCTATAGGGCGCGACGGGAGAATGAAATGAATCGAAGTATTGCGATCCTGCTGCTGGGCCTGTCGCTGACCGGCTGCGTCGAGGCACGCTCGGTGGTACCGGCGGATGGCCCGGGCCCGCTGCTGGTGGCCCATCGCGCCGGCACCGCGGACTACCCGGAGAATACCCTGCTGGCGATCCGCAAGGCGCTGGACAACGGCGCCGACGCGCTATGGCTGTCGGTGCAGTTGAGCGCCGATGGCCATCCGGTGCTCTATCGCCCCGCTGACCTGGCGGTCCTGACCCAGGGCGCCGGCGCGGTCGGCCAGTCGAGTCTGGCCGAGCTGGCGCGCTTGAACGCCGGCTATATGTTCAAGGCCGAGGACGGCAGCTATCCCTACCGCCAGAAGCCGCTGCGGATTCCTACGCTGCGCCAGGCGCTACGGGCGATCCCGCCGCAGGTGCCGGTGTTCCTCGACATGAAGTCGCTGCCGGTGGAGCCGCTGGTCGATGCCGTGGCCGGCGAGCTGGAACGGCAGAAGGCCTGGTCGCGGGTGCGTTTCTATTCCACCGAGAAGGCCGCCAACGACTACCTGACGCAGCGCTACGCGGACCGCGCGCGACAGTTCGAAAGCCGCGATGCGACGCGCAACCGCCTGGTCGGCCTGGCCTTCGGCGAGCGCTGCGAGGCACCGCCGGCCGGCGGCACCTGGATGGGCATCGAGCTGCGCCGCGAACTGACGGTGACCGAGCGCTTCACCCTTGGTGAGTCCTCCTACAAGGTGCCGGCGGCGCAGTTGTGGACGCGCAAAGCGATGGACTGCGTGCGCCGCGAGCCGGTGAAGGTGGTGATGTTCGGCATCGAGACCGCCGAGGACTACCGCACCGCGCGCGCCCTGGGCGCCGACGCGGTGATGAGCAACTCGCCCAGGAAGATGGAGGCGATCCGCCGCCGGGTGCTCGCCGATCAGCCCGGCGGGTAGCTCGACAGCGCCCGTTTCACCGCTTCGCGCAGGGCCTTGGCCTGTTCGCTGACGGAGTCGCCGGAGTCGAACTCGGCGCTGTTGCCCCACACCGGCTGGCCGCTGCGGGCGTCGTTCAGCTCGACGCGGACCACGGTGACCTGCACGGTGTAGCTGCGGGTCACCGGGTAGCTGGCGCCATAGCCGTACCAGGGATCGCGCCAGCCGCCGTAGTTGCCGTAGTAGCCGCCGTAGTAGTCGGTGACCTGGCGGGTGCGCAGTTCGTTGCGCAGGAACGCGCTGACCTGCAGGTCGGCCGCGCTGCCCGGCCGCGCCGGGCGCAGGCCGCGCTGGTCGAGCTGCTGGCTGACGGCGTCGCGCAACTGGTTGTCGTCCAGGCCCTGGGGAAAGCCGCTGACCCCGGCGGCGGCCCAGCTCCAGCTACGGTAGCGGGCGTAGTCGCGCGGCGCCGCCGGGTAGGTGCCGGGATCGAGGCCGGGATTGGCCGCGGCGGCCGGCTGCGGCGGGTAGGGCAGGGAGCTGGCGCGGTAGGGATTGTCGCCCTGGCAGGCGCCGAGGGCGGCCAGGCTGGCGAGTAACGGCAGGATCAACAGTCGCGATTGCATGCTCGACGCTCCGTGGCCGCGCTACGTCGGCGGCCCTTGCAGGCTCAGACTGCATTCTGCGCCTTTCATTGCGGGCGGCACAGCCAGTGCAGGTAGCGGCCAAGCCCGGCAAAGGCCGGGTGGCGGCGGTAGGCCAGTTCCATTTCCACCAGGTCGAGCCGTTCGGCCTTGGCCTGGAACTCGCTCGGCATGTAGTCGTGGAACACGCGCACGCCGCTGCGCGCCTCGATGCGCCAACGCGCTGCCAGCGCCTGTTCCAGCTCGCGCGGGTCGAGCGGGCGCTGCGGGGTCAGGCTCTGCCCCTCGCCGGCGAAGCGCTCCTTGCGCAGCTTGCGGAAGTGGCCCTTGAGCAGGTTGCGGTAGATCAGCGCGTCGCGGTTGTAGAAGGCCAGCGACAGCCAGCCGCCGGGTGCGCAGAGTTGGTGCAGCACCGGCAGGATCGCATGGGGTTCGGCCAGCCACTCGAGCACGGCGTGGCAGAGCACCAGGTCGTAGGGCTCGGTGAGCTGGCCGAGCAGTTCCTGCCAGGGCGCCTGGATGAATTCGGCGGCCTGCCCGGCTTCGGCGAAGCGCTGGCGGGCGCCGTCGAGCATGGGTTGCGCTGGCTCGGCGAGGGTTACGCGGTGGCCGCGAGCGGCCAGCCAGAGCGACATGTGGCCGAGCCCGGCGCCGATGTCGAGGACCCGCAGAGGTCGCTCCGGGAGGGCCTCGGCGAGGTCGGCCTGGAGTACCGCGAGGCGGATCGCACCCTTGGCGCCGCCGTAGATCTTTTCGGCGAAGCGCGTCGCCAGTTCGTCGAAGTGGCGGTCGCTCATGGCAGGAAGCGCCGTTCGCAGTCGGCCAGCTTGGCGCGCACTACCTGTTCCAGGTCGAGGCCGGTTTCCCCGCAGAACAGCAGCAGATAAAGGACGATGTCGCCAACTTCCTGGCCAGCGTGTTCGAGCTGCTCGGCCGACAGCGTGCGCGACTGGTCTTCCGTCAGCCACTGGAAGATCTCCACCAGTTCGGCCATCTCGACGCTGGCGGCCATGGCCAGGTTCTTCGGGCTGTGGAATTGGCGCCAGTCGTTGCGGTCGCGGATGGCGTGCAGGCGCGCGGTGAGTTCGTGCAGGTCCATGGGGGATTCTTCGCGGTGGCGGTAAGCAGCCGCATAGCTTCGGGCTTTGCGCCCGAAGCTTCAAGGCATGGCGGACCGGCGTCAGCCCTGTAGCCGGCTCCAATGCCCGGCCATGTGCGGCAGGTCGTCCTTGCCGCGCAGGCTGAACTGGCCGTCCGCCGCCGCCGCGCTGGCCAGGAGGGTGAGGCTGGCCGGCAGCAGCACCGGCTTCTGGAAGCGCACCTCGACCCGATAGCCCGAGGCCGGCAGCCGCTCGCCGAGGGCGGCCAGGCTGCGAGCCTTGTTCCACAGGCCGTGGGCGATGGCGCGGGGAAAGCCGAACAGCTTGGCGCTGGGCGCCGACAGGTGGATCGGGTTGTAGTCGCCGGCGGCACGGGCATAGCGCCGGCCGATGTCGGCGGGCGCCTTCCAGTTGTCGGCCGGCTCCAGCGGCAGCGGCTCCTGCTCGGCTTTCGGCGGAATCTCGCCGGGCAGCTTGACGCCGCGGCAGAGCACCTTGCTGTCGCCGACCCAGAGCAGGCCAAGCTGGTCTTCCAGGCGGGTGACGATGCTGAAGGTGGCGCCCTTGTCGTGCGGTTGCAGGTTTTCCACCGCGACGCTCACGGTGAACGGGCCGAGGCCGCCGAGCGCGCGCAGCACGTCGATGCGGTTCTCCAGGTGGACCAGACCGAGCAGCGGGAAGGGGAAGCGCTTGTCGGTGAGCAGCGCCATCTGCAGCGGGAAGGCGAGGATGTGCGGGTAGGTCGGCGGCAGCAGGCCGTCGTCGCGGAAGCCGCAGACCTGGCGGTAGCGCTCGAGGTGCTTCGGGTCCACCGTGACCTGGCTGCGCAGGCCGCGCTCGGGCAGGGCCTTGCCGCGGATGCCGCGGCGCAGTGCGGCGCGCAGGAACAGGCCGGGCAGGGCGGGTGGGGCGGGCAGGTCGAGCCAGGCGGTGGGCATTGGACATCTCCTCGAAATAGGTGGCTGTCAGCTTAGTCGAGCACCCGCAGCAGGCATTGGCCGCCTGGCCGACGCCGCTGGCAGGGCGGTCAATCGGCTCCGGAATGCGTCTGCATCGAGATTTTCGACCACGCCGGCGGCTAGTCGATCTGAGGGTTTTTCCGTCATGCGGGATGGGTTATTTCTATGGCCTCTCCTTGAGAGGGGATGGCAAAGCTGCCTAAGATGGGCCCGCCCCATGGATAACTAGAAAAAACACCATGCGTGATCTGACCGACGATGTAGCGCTGATGCGCCCGGTGATCGACGCCCTGCGCGCCAGCGGCTGCGATCCGGACCGGGTCCTGGTCCGTGTCGGGCTGCCGCCGGGTGGCCTGCCGGCCGGCCGTTTCCCCCATTCCGCACAGAACCTGTTCTGGAAGGCCGCCGCCGACGAGTGCGGCGAAGAGCATGTCGGCCTGCACCTGGCCGAGCACCTGCCGGCGTTCCACGGCCTGCTCCTGGAATACCTGTTCCTTTCCAGCGATACCTTCGGCGCCGGCCTGCGCCATTCCCTGCGCTACGTACGCCTGCTGTCCGACACCCTGCAGGCGCAACTGGAGGTGGAGGGCGAGCGCGCGGTGCTGTCGCTGGGCGAATCGCCGGCGATCAACCGTCACTTCCCGGAAATGCTCGCCGGCGCGGTGATCCGCCTGTTCGGCGCGCTCACCGAGGGCGAGTTCAAGCCGCTGGAAGTGCAACTGATGAACGAAACCGGCGCGCCGATGGAGCGCTACCGTGCGGTCTACGGCTGCCCGACGATCCTCGGCATGCCGCGCTACGCGCTGGTATTCGATGCCGCGGTGCTGGACAAACCCTCGCGCCACGCCGCCCCGGAACTGCTGCGCATGCATGAGTCGCTGGCGCGCCGGCAACTGGCCGAAGTGGAGCGCCTGGACCTGGTGCGCCAGGTCCGCGAACTGATCGGCGAGTTGCTGGTGGACGGAGGCGCCACCCTGGAGCAGGTCGCCGCGCGCCTCGGCATGCCGGCCCGACGTCTGCGCGAACGCCTGGCGATGGCCGGGGTGCGCTTCAACGACCTGGTCACCGACTACCGCTGCCGACTGGCCAAGGAACTGCTGCTGAAGACCGACGAGCGCATCGAAGTGATCGTCGAACGCACCGGGTTTTCCGAGCCGAGCACCTTCTATCGCGCGTTCAAGCGCTGGGTCGGTGAGACGCCGGTGGAGTTCCGCCGGCGCGGGCAGCAGGGGCGCGGGTAGGGCCTGTCCGAAAGGGGGCTACCGGTGTTTTCCTGGTGCAGGGCGCCTGCCCGTCGCAGGGGAGTCAGGGGCCGCCTCAGGCCCCCAGCAGGCTCTGCCCGCACACCCTCAGCACCTGGCCGCTGACCGCGCCGGACGACGGCTGGGCGAACCAGGCCACCGTTTCGGCGACGTCCTGCGGCAGGCCGCCCTGGCTCATGGAGTTCATCCGCCGGCCGGCCTCGCGGATGGTCAGCGGAATGGCGGCGGTCATCTGCGTCTCGATGAACCCCGGCGCCACCGCGTTGATGGTGATGCCGCGCTTGCCCAGCGCCGGCGCCCAGGCCTGGGCCAGGCCGATCAGGCCGGCCTTGCTCACCGCGTAGTTGCTCTGCCCGAGGTTGCCGGCGATGCCGCTGATCGACGCCAGCAACACCACCCGGCCGTTGTCATGCAGCTTGCCGCCGTCGAGCAGGGCCTGGGTCAGCACCTGCGGGGCATTGAGGTTGACGTTGATCACCGAGTTCCAGAAGTCGCTGCTCATCTTCGCCAGGGTCTTGTCGCGAGTGATCCCGGCGTTGTGCACGACGATATCGACGCCCTCAGGCAGCGCGTCCACCAGTTGCTGCCCGGCGTCCGCGGCGCAGATGTCGAGAGCCACGGCACGGCCGCCGAGGCGCGCGGCGAGGCCTTCGAGGGCCTCCCTGGCCGGCGGCACGTCGAGCAGCACCACTTCCGCGCCGTCGCGCGCCAGGGTTTCCGCGATGGCCGCGCCAATGCCGCGGGCGGCGCCGGTGACCAGCGCGCGCTGGCCGGCCAGCGGCTTGCTCCAGTCGTGGACCTGGGCGCTGTTGGCGGCAAGACGGATCACCTGGCCGGAGACGTAGGCGCTCTTCGGCGAGAGGAAGAAGCGCAGTGCGCCTTCCAGTTGGTCCTCGGCGCCCTTGCCGACGTACAGCAACTGCACGTTGCCGCCGCGACGGATTTCCTTGCCCAGGGAGCGGGTGAAACCTTCCAGGCTGCGTTGCACGCTGGCGGCGACCGGGTCCTTGAGAGACTCGGGGGCGCGTCCGAGGACCACCACCTTCGGGCACTTGTCGAGGCCCTTGAGCACCGGCTGGAAGAAGTCGCGCAGCGCCACCAACTGCTCGAAGCGGGTCAGGCCGCTGGCGTCGAACAGCACCGCCTTGGCCCGTGGGCTGTGCTCGGCGGTCCAGCGCGGCAGCTCGAACTGTCCCTCGACGGCGGCGAACACTGCGTCGGTCAGCTTGCCGGCGAAGGGCAGCATGGCCTCGGCCAGCGCGCCGCTCCCGCCGATCACCAGCGGGCCGTCCACCGGCCGCACCCGGCCGGCCTGCCAGCGCTCCAGGCGCAGCGGGGAGGGAAGGCCGACGGCGCCAACCAGGCGGCGGCCGACGGGGGAGTTGGCGAAGGCGATGTAACGATCGGTCATGGAACGGGCTCCCGGTGGAAAGGCTCCAAGGCTGAAGGTGGATTCCGCCGGCCAACGATGCCGAGGGAACGCGGGTAACAGTGTGGACAACTCTACGCAGCCACCTGTTCGCCGCAATTGACCGCGCTGACCGGGATAACGGCAGGGCGGCCAATGCGACGCGACCGGCTAAGGTTAGCCTGTGCGCCACTGACCGCTCAGTTAACGGGTCGAGCCTCGGCTCGGCGTAAACGATTCCAGCAAGGAGTTCTTCCATGACCCAGCTGCGCCGGGTCGCCATTGTCGGCGGCAACCGTATTCCCTTCGCCCGCTCGAACACCGTGTACGCCACGGCGAGCAACCAGGAGATGCTCACTTCCGCCCTGGAAGGCCTGGTGGAGCGCTACAACCTGCATGGCGAGCGTCTTGGCGAGGTGGTGGCCGGCGCCGTGCTGAAGCATTCGCGCGACTTCAACCTGACCCGCGAATGCGTGCTCGGTTCGCGCCTGGCCCCGGAAACCCCGGCCTACGATATCCAGCAGGCCTGCGGTACCGGCCTGGAGGCGGCGATCCTGGTGGCCAACAAGATCGCCCTCGGGCAGATCGACAGCGGCATCGCCGGCGGCGTCGACACCACTTCCGACGCGCCGATCGGGGTCAACGAGGGTCTGCGCAAGATTCTCCTCGAGGCCAACCGTGGCAAGAGCAACCTGGACAAGCTCAGGAGCCTATTGAAGATCCGCCCGCGCCACGTGGTCCCGGCCATCCCGCGCAACGGCGAGCCGCGCACCGGGCTGTCGATGGGGGAGTCCTGCGAACTGATGGCGCAGACCTGGCAGATTCCCCGCGACGAGCAGGACAGGCTGGCCTTCGAGAGCCACCACAAGCTGGCCGCGGCCTATGAGGAAGGCTGGCAGAACGACCTGATGACGCCGTTCCGCGGCCTGACCCGCGACCAGAACCTGCGCCCGGATATCGACCTGGAGAAGATCGGCACCCTCAAGCCGGTGTTCGAGCGCGGCTCGCGCGGCACCCTCACGGCGGCCAACTCGACGCCGCTGACCGACGGCGCCTCGGTGGTACTGCTGGCCAGCGAGGAGTGGGCGAAGGCGCGCGGCCTGCCGATCCTGGCCTACTTCAAGGACGGCGAGGCGGCGGCGGTGAACTTCGTCGATCGCCAGGAGGGCCTGCTGATGGCGCCGGTCTACGCGGTGCCGCGGCTGCTGGCACGCAACGGCCTGAGCCTGCAGGACTTCGACTACTACGAGATCCACGAGGCCTTCGCCGCCCAGGTGCTCTGCACCCTGAAGGCCTGGGAAGACCCCGAGTACTGCAAGACCCGTCTCGGCCTCGACCAGCCGCTGGGCTCCATCGACCGCAGCAAGCTCAACGTCAAGGGCAGCTCGCTGGCCGCCGGCCACCCGTTCGCCGCCACGGGAGGACGGATCGTCGCCAACCTGGCCAAGCTGCTCTCGGTGGCGGAGCAGGGACGCGGGCTGATTTCCATCTGCGCCGCCGGTGGGCAGGGTGTGACCGCGATCATCGAGCGGTAATCCAATAGGGCGAGCGGCCTTGTCGCTCGACGATGTAAGCAACTCCGTGACTTGGGCGGTGCCGTGCGAACGGGACCGCCTTTTTTTTGCCGGTGCCCTACGGTTCGGGTTCGTGGCGGCGATGAAGGTACGGATCCCGACGCCTGCCGGATAACCCCGGCGAAGGGCTCACGCCGCACATCCGCCATTGCCGTCCTGCCCCCGCAGGCTTGCCGGCTGGCGGTCGGCGAAGGGGGTGGAGAGGATCATCGAGGTCTTGCTGATGCCGAACTTCATCAGCCGGTCGATCAGGTCCTGCAGCTCCGGCATCGAAGCCACGGCGGCCTTCATCAGCACGCAGGCGTCGCCGGTGATCCGGTGGCAGAGGGTCAGTTGGGGGATCCGGGCCAGTTCGTCGAGCACCGACTGGCAATCCTTCTCGGTGATCCGCAGTTCGATCACGCACTCGATGGGCAGGCCGAGCTTGGCCAGGTTCACCGAGGCGTGGTAGCCGGTAATCACCCCTTCGGCCTCCAGCTTGGCCACCCGGTCGGCCACCGCCGGGGGCGACAGGTTGATGCGCCGGGCCAGTTCGGCGAAGGTCAGGCGGCCGTTGTCGATCAGGGCGGCGAGGAGCGCACGGTCGTATTTGTCCATGATGGGTCCCGGTTGTCGAATCGACGGAAAGCATGGCCGATTTCCATGGAAAGAAAAGTGTTACGTCCCGATAACCAGCGGCTGTGTCTTAACCGGCGGGTAGCGACCTCATAAAATGAAGTCTTTCTCCCGCCTGCCCTGTCGAGTGCTTTCCATGCCTGCCCGTCGCATTCCGCTGTTGCTTTTCGGTGCGTTCTTCGCCCTGTACTTCATCTGGGGCTCCACTTACCTGGCGATCCGCTTCGGCGTCGAGTCCTGGCCACCGATGCTGATGGCCGGGGTGCGCTTCGTCATCGCCGGCGGCCTGATGTTCGCCTGGTTGCGCTGGCGCGGCGCGCCGCTGCCGACCTGGCGCGAGTGGCGCGGCGCGGGGATCGTCGGAATCCTCCTGCTCAGTTGCGGCAACGGCGGGGTGACGGTGGCCGAGCACTGGGGCGTGTCTTCCGGGGTGGCGGCCCTCGCGGTGGCTACGGTGCCGCTGTTCACTCTGCTGTTCAGCCAGTTGTTCGGCCAGCGCAACACCACCCTGGAATGGGGCGGCATCGTGCTCGGGCTGTTCGGCATCGTCCTGCTCAACCTCGGTTCGAACCTCCAGGCCAGCCCTGCCGGCGCCGGCCTGATCCTGTTCGCCGCCGCGTCCTGGGCCTTCGGCTCGGTGTGGAGCCGGCGCCTGTCGCTGCCGGCCGGACCGATGGCCAGCGCCGCGGAAATGCTGGTCGGCGGCGCGGTGCTGCTGGTCGGCAGTCTGGCCAGCGGTGAGCGCCTGGAGCATTGGCCGAGCACCAGCGGCTGGCTGGCGCTGGTGTACCTGATCCTGTTCGGCTCGATCATCGCCTTCAGCGCCTACCAGTACCTGCTGCGCAACGTACGGCCGGCGGCGGCCACCAGCTATGCCTACGTCAATCCGGCGGTGGCGGTGTTGCTCGGCACCCTGTTCGCCGGCGAGCGGATCGGCGGTATCGAGGGGCTGGCGATGCTGGTGATCATCAGCGCCGTGGTGCTCATCGGCCTGCCCCAGTGGCGCGCCAGCCGCGCCGCCGCCTGAATGCCTTAAGCGATCCCTAAGGAGGGCTGCGCCATGCTGCGGCGCAGCGCCCGGATGGGCCGGGCTGACGGGGGTACGAAGATGAAAGCGCTGGTCATCGGTGTGGTCCTGGTGTTCCTTGGCGGTTGCGCCAGTCACGTGAGCCCCGGCGGCAAGGCCATCGAGTCGCCGATCAAGGAGTATTTCGGCCAGGACCCCATCGAGCGCCGGGCCTTCGGCGAGAGCGAGAACGGCGCCGAGGCCGAGGATTCGCCACTGCGTTTCCGCCTGACGCCCTGAACGGTCGCCCCGGGCGCCTGACCGGGCGTGCAGAAGTCGTCTCCAGCGTCTTCAATACGGAGTGACGGTCGCCGCCAGGCGGCCCCGTAGCGAAGGCCGGAGGGGCGATGGAGAGCATGCTGGACAGGCCCGAGCAGGAACTCGTGCTGGTGGTGGACGACACCCCGGACAACCTGCTGCTGATGCGCGAGCTGCTCGAGGAGCAGTACCGCGTGCGCACCGCCGGCAGCGGCCCGGCCGGGCTGCGGGCGGCCGTCGAAGAGCCGCGCCCGGACCTGATCCTGCTCGACGTGAACATGCCGGGCATGGACGGCTACGAGGTCTGCCGACGGCTCAAGGCCGATCCGCTGACCCGCGACATCCCGTTGATGTTTCTCACTGCCCGCGCCGATCGCGACGACGAGCAACAGGGCCTGGCCCTGGGCGCGGTGGATTACCTGGGCAAGCCGGTGAGCCCGCCGATCGTCCTGGCGCGGGTGCGCACCCACCTGCAACTGAAGGCCAATGCCGATTTCCTGCGCGACAAGAGCGAATACCTGGAACTCGAAGTGCGCCGTCGCACGCGCCAGCTGCAACAGTTGCAGGACGCCGTCATCGAAGCCCTGGCAACCCTTGGCGATCTTCGCGACAACCCGCGCAGCCGCCATCTTCCGCGTATCGAGCGCTATGTCAGGCTGCTCGCCGAGCACCTGGCGGCGCAGCGGGCGTTCGCCGACGAGCTGACTCCGGAGGCTGTCGACCTGCTGAGCAAGTCGGCGCTGTTGCATGACATCGGCAAGGTCGCGGTGCCCGACCGGGTCCTGCTCAACCCCGGGCAACTGGACGCCGCCGACACCGCCCTGCTACAGGGCCATACCCGCGCCGGACGCGACGCCCTGGCCAGCGCCGAGCGGCGGCTCGGCCAGCCTTCCGGGTTCCTCCGCTTCGCCCGGCAGATCGCCTACAGCCATCACGAACGCTGGGATGGCCGGGGCTTTCCGGAGGGCCTGGCGGGCGAGCGGATTCCCCTGGCGGCGCGGATCGTCGCCCTGGCCGACCGCTACGATGAACTGACCAGCCGGCACGCCTACCGGCCGCCGCTGGCACACGCCGAGGCGGTGCTGTTGATCCAGGCCGGCGCCGACAGTGAATTCGACCCACGGCTGGTGGAGGCCTTCGTCGCCGTGGCCGACGCTTTCGCCGAGGTTGCCCAGCGCTACGCCGACAGCGCCGAGGCGCTGGACGTGGAGATGCAGCGGCTGGAACAGGCGGTGGCGGAAAGCATCGAACTCACCGCGCCACCAGCCTAGTACGCCGATCGGTGCGCAGTCCGGCGGAAAGCCGGCGCGTCCGGCTGTGCTCGGCACGGCGTTTGCCGTATAACGTCAGACCCTTTGCCTTCCACATTGGCCCCGAGGAACCGCGTAGCACCGATGAAGACACCCAGACGCCTGGAACCGTTGATCGAAGACGGTCTGATCGACGAGGTCGTGCGCCCGCTGATGAGCGGCAAGGAAGCCTCGGTCTATGTGGTGCGTTGCGGCGACAGCCTGCGTTGCGCCAAGGTCTACAAGGAGGCCAACAAGCGCAGCTTCCGCCAGGCCGCCGAGTACCAGGAGGGCCGCAAGGTCCGCAACAGC
The DNA here is from genome assembly GCF_001836405.1 of Pseudomonas sp. HMSC057H01. Taxonomy (NCBI): domain Bacteria; kingdom Pseudomonadati; phylum Pseudomonadota; class Gammaproteobacteria; order Pseudomonadales; family Pseudomonadaceae; genus Pseudomonas; species Pseudomonas sp. HMSC057H01. The sequence continues at coordinate 84,931 of NZ_KV828411.1, forward strand.
CGCCAGGCGCGGGCCATGGCCAAGGGCTCGAAGTATGGCCGCCGCGAACAGGAGGAAGCCTGGCAGAATGCCGAAGTGGCGGCCCTGTTCCGTCTCGCCGGGGCCGGTGTGCGGGTGCCGAAGCCCTATGATTTCCTCGATGGCGTGTTGCTGATGGAACTGGTGGCGGACGCCGACGGCGATGCTGCGCCGCGTCTCAACGACGTGACGCTGGAGCCCGACGAGGCACGGCGCCACCACGCTTTCCTGATCCGCCAGATCGTTGCCATGCTCTGCGCCGGCCTGGTGCACGGCGACCTCTCCGAGTTCAACGTCCTGCTCGGTCCGGATGGCCCGGTGATCATCGACTTGCCGCAGGCGGTCGACGCGGCCGGCAACAACCATGCGTTCAGCATGCTCGAACGCGACGTCGGCAACATGGCCGCCTACTTCGGCCGCTTCGCCCCGGAACTCAGGCAGACCCGCTATGCCAAGGAAATGTGGGCGCTCTACGAAGCCGGCGAGCTGACAGCGGAAACCCCGCTCAGCGGCACCTTCGTCGAAGCCGAAGAGGCCGCCGACGTGCGCGCGGTGCTCCGCGAGATCGAGGCCGCGCAGCGCGAGGAGGCGCGTCGCCAGGCGCTGCGCCAGGCCGACGACGCGCCGCGTGGCGAGCGCGAGGAACCGCCGCCGCCCTGGTTGCAGTGAGCGGCTGGCGGATGTTTTTTCCCGCCAACTGTATCGCGACCCTTGCGCACGCAACTGCTAGCGTGGCCTGAAGTTTTCCGGAGGCCGCCATGCCTGTTGCACATATCCTGCTCGCCCTGCTGGTGACCCTGATCTGGGGTCTGAACTTCGTCGTTATCAAGGTCGGCCTCGGCGACTTCCCGCCGCTACTGTTCTGCGCCCTGCGCTTCGCCCTGGCGGCGCTGCCGCTGCTGGTCCTGCGCGGGCCGATGCCGGCGCCGTTCGGACGCATCCTGCTGATCGGCGTGCTCCTCGGAGTGGTCAAGTTCGGCCTGCTGTTCGTCGGCATGGCCCAGGGCATGCCGGCCGGGCTGTCGTCGCTGGTGCTGCAGAGCCAGGTATTCTTCACCATCCTCATCGCCGCCCTGTGGCTGGGCGAGCGGCCGTCGCCGCGCGGGTTGTTCGGCCTCCTGCTGGCGGCGGCGGGGCTGGTCCTGATCGGCCTGGAGCGGCCGCTGGGAGACAGCCTGCTGGCATTCCTGCTGGTGGTCGCCGCGGCGCTGGCCTGGTCCTTCGCCAACATCGCCACCAAGCGTTCCGGGGCCACCGACATGCTGCGCCTGATCTGCTGGGTCAGCCTGGTCCCGCCTTTGCCGCTGCTGGCGCTTTCCTATCTATTCGAAGGTCCGCACGCCATCGAGCGCGCAGTGCTGAACATGAGCTGGGGCGGCTTCGGCGCGCTGCTCTACATCGCCTTCGGCGCGACCACGGTGGGCTTCGCCATCTGGAGTTTCCTCCTGCGCCACTACCCGGCCAGCCTGGTGACGCCGTTCGCCCTGGCGGTGCCGGTGTCGGGCATGCTCGCCGGCTGGCTGCTGCTCGGCGAACGCCTCGACCTGGACAGCCTGCTGGCCTGCGCGCTGGTGTTCGTCGGGCTGGCCATCACCCTGTTGCCGGCCAGCCTGCTGCGACGCTTCGCCTGGCCGGTGCGGCGGGTGGGATGAAAACGGCGGAAGACATCCTCGCGCTGATCGCCGCCGATTCCTCGCGCCTGCATCTGCTCCGCGTGCTGCGCGAGGTCGGCCCGGAGGGCGCCTGGATCGGCGCCGGCTTCGTGCGCAACGCGGTATGGGACCATCTGCATGGCTACGGCGAAGCCACGCCGCTGGCGGACATCGACGTACTTCATTTCGCCCCGCGGGCCCTCGACCCGCAGGCCGACGCCGACTTCGAGGCCGCGTTGCGCCGTCGCTGCGAGGCGCCCTGGTCGGTGAAGAACCAGGCGCGCATGCACCTGCGCAACGGCGACCGGCCCTACCGGGATTGCGCCGATGCGCTGTGCCACTGGGCGGAAACGTGCACGGCGGTGGCGCTGCGGCTCGTCGGCGAACGCCTGGAGCTACTGGCACCGCTGGGCGTCGACGACCTGCTGGCGCTGAAGGTGCGGCCCACCGCGCATTTCGCCGGCAAGCCGGAGGTCTACCGGCGGCGCCTGCGGGAGAAGAACTGGACGGCGCGCTGGCCACTGCTGGATATCAGTGGCAGCAGCCAGACGCCAGGTCCTTGAGGATCGGGCAGTCGGGGCGGTGGTCGCCCTGGCAGTGCTCGACCAGGTCCTGCAGGGTGTCGCGCAGGGTGCTGAGCTCCTCGATCTTGCGATTCAGCTCGCGCACGTGCTGCGCCGCCAGGGCCTTGACGTCGGCACTGGCACGCTGGCGATCCTGCCAGAGGGTGAGCAGCTTGCCGACTTCGTCGAGGGAGAAACCGAGGTCCCGCGAACGGCGGATGAACGCCAGGGTATGCAGGTCGTTCTCGTTGTAGTGGCGGTAGCCGCTGGCGCTGCGTCCGGCTGGGCGGAGCAGCTCGATGGACTCGTAGTAACGGATCATCTTCGGCGTCAGTCCGCTTTTCTTCGCCGCTTCACCGATGTTCATCCGGGTCTCCTGGGAGGTTGCGAAGCCGCTAGCCTATCCCTTTCCCGGCCAATGCGCAGGCTATCAGATATGTGACCGCCCGCTGTCCGGACCTCTGGCCGGCGGCCGCGTCGCGTCCGGCTGGGTCTTCGGCAGGAACACCTGTACTTCCAGCCCTTTGCCCTCCAGTCCCTTGCCCAGGCCGATACTGCCGAAGTGCAGTTCGACGATGCGCTTGACGATCGGCAGGCCCAGGCCGCTGCCCTCGCCGCTGCTGGTGGCGGGGCTGCGGTAGAAGCGGGTGAAGATCGCCTGCTGCTCTTCCAGGGCGACCCCGGGGCCGTTGTCGCGCACCCGCAGCACGGCGTGCTGGGCGCGATTCTCGACGCGGATCTCGACCTGGCCCCCGGCCGGTGTGTAGCGCAGGGCGTTGCCCACCAGGTTGCCGACCATCGCCTTCAGCCACAGGTCGATGCCCATCACGTGCACGGTCTCCTGGTGCAACGACAGCTCGATGTCCTTGTCGATGGCCTGGCGCGCCAGTTCGGAGAGTACGTCTTCGGCCAGGGTGGCGAGGTTGACCGGGTGGAATTGCTCCAGCAGGGCGTCGCCGTCGAGGCGGGCGAGAAGCAGGATCTGCTCCATCAAGGTGCTGATCCGCTCGACGCTGCGACTGACTTGCAGCAGGCCGCGGGCGTGGGCCTTGGGGTCTTCCGAACGCAGCGCGACCTGGGCATGGGTGCGCAGGCTGGCCAGCGGCGTGCGGATCTCATGGGCGGCGTCGCTGGTCAGTCGGCGTTCGGCCTCGAGGGCGGTGCGCAGGCGCTCCAGCAGGAGGTTGAGTTCGTCGATGAGGCCGCGGATCTCCAGCGGCACCGCCTCCACCGCGATCGGCTGCAGGTGTCGCGCGGAGCGCTGCTGGACCTCGGCCTGCACTTCGCGTAGCGGCGCCAGGCCGCGGGCAACGCCGAACCAGACCAGGCCGCCGAGCAACGGCAGCGCCAGCAGCAGCGGGAACAGCGAATAGAACAGCAGCAGGTTCATGGTGTGCTGGCGGTAGATCAGGTTTTCGCTGATCCAGATCTGGAAGCCGTCGATGTTCAGCTGGAGCACCCGCCAGTGGGTGCCCTGGGCTTCCACGGTGCTGAAGCCGGGGCCCTGGGCCGTGATCTCCGGCGGCAGGTTGAGGCTCGACAGCAGCGGCTGGCCGTCGCGCCACAGGGCGTAGCCGAGGGCGCTTTCGCGGCGCAGCAGGGGCAGGCCCTGGATCGCCTCGCGGCTGCGTTCGATGATCTCGGTGATCGAGCCGTCCTCGCTGGCCTGGTCTTCGGTGGCAAGGTCGAGCAGGCGCAGGGCGGCTTCGCCGAAGTCCACCATGTCGTCGTCGAACAGGCGGTTCACCTGCTTCAGCGAGAGGTGGTAGGTCAGCGCCGCCACGCTCAGCCAGCACAGCACGAAGCCGACCAGCAGGTTGATCAGCAGGCGCCGGCGGACGGAGGGGACGGCGGTACGCGGCATCGGAGGACTCCGGTAGGCGGTTTTCAGGGCGCCGGCTGGTCGATGCCGTAGCCGATGCCGCGGACGGTGCGGATCAACTGGTTGCCGAGCTTGCGCCGCAGGTGATGGACATGGACCTCGATGGCGTTGCTCTCGACGTCGCCGCTCCAGCCGTAGAGGCTCTGCTCCAGTTGGTTGCGCGAGAGCACCTTGCCGCTGTTCTCCAGCAGCAGGCGCAGCAGCGCGTATTCGCGCGGCGCCAGTTCCACCGCCTGGCCGGACAGGGTCACCTGGTGGGTCGCCGGGTCCAGGCGCAGCTCGCCGTGCACCAGTTGCGGCAGGGCGCGACCGGTGGTGCGGCGGGTCAGGGCGCGCACCCGTGCCTGCAGTTCGTCGAGATCGAAGGGCTTGGTCAGGTAGTCGTCGGCACCGCTGTCGAGCCCGGCGACCCGGTCGGCCACCTTGTCCCGCGCGGTGAGCAGCAGCACCGGGGTGAGCAGGCCCTGGTGACGCAGGTTGCGCAGGATGTCCAGGCCGCTGCGGCGCGGCAGGCCGATGTCGAGCACCAGCAGGTCGAACTCGTCGGTGACCAGCGCGTTCTCCGCGGCCACGCCGTCGGTCACCCATTCCACGGTATCGCCTTCCAGGCGCAGCCCGGCGCGGATGCCGTCGCCGAGCAGCAGGTCGTCCTCGGCCAGCAGTATTCTCATGGCAGCCTCGTTTCAGTGATTCCACAATTCCCACAGGCTCAGGCCGGCCTCCAGCAGGAGGATGGCGACGATCAGCCATTCGACCCGCAGTTCGCCCCGGAAGTAACGGTATTCACCGAGGCGGTCGGCGGCCAATTCGTAGAGGTCCTGCAGCACTTCGATGCGGTCGTCCAGGGTCGCCAGGCGATCGTGCACTTCGGCCTGCATGGCCAGTTCGTTGTAGAGCCGGCGCACAGCGCTGTTCAGTTGCAGCGGCGGCTTCTCCAGGTGCGACTCCAGGCGGGCGTAGGCCATGCGCCAGAGTGTAGTGCGTCGTACCTGCCGGTTCACATGTTCCTGGCGCCGCAGGGCGGCACGGCGCGGTAGCTGGGTCAGTTCGACATCGGCCTGGGCCGGCTCCCAGGCCGCCGCGGTGTCGTCTTCCAGGCGCCGCAGGTGACCTTCGTGCCAGGCGAAGACGGCCAGGCCCTCGAGCAGTTCCTGGCAGCGTTCGGGGTTGCCGATGATCAGCGCGCGGCCGGGGCGCCACAGCACCCGCTCGCCGAACGAGGGCGCTTCCAGGGGTGGCTGGCGCTCGTCCTCGCCGGCGGCCATCCAGGCTTCCAGGCGCTGACGCCAGGCGTGTCCGGTCTGCAGGCCGGCGCTGGCGAAGATCACCAGCAGTTCGTTGTCGCCGGCGGTGTCCGGCAGTTTCGCGTCTTCGCCCAGCTCGCTGCGCTGCGCCAGAAGCGCCAGCGCCGGCTGCGGATCGCGCAGGGTGGCCAGCAGCGGCAGGCCGCCGCTGTCCGCGGCGGAGCGGAAGCGTACCCGGTGCAGCAGGCAGGGCGCGCCGTTGACGGCCAGCGGTACGCTGGCCAGGGGAGCGGCGGACATCTTCAGGTCCTCGCCAGGGCCGGCAATTGTGCCGGGCCGAACTCGATCTCCTCGATATCCGGCGGTGCGACGAAGGGTACGCCGTCTTCCAGTACCGGTCCCGGCTGGGCGAGCAGGAAGCGGGTTTCCCGGTCCATCACGAAGCAGGCCTTGAGGTAGTCGCCGTCGAGGTGGTCGAGCCACAGCGGGCCGAGCTTGCGTTCGATGCGTCGGTCGATGTCCTCGGCCTGCCAGTGGTTCGCGTCGAGCCAGTCGGAAGCCAGCAGGAAGCCCCAGGAGGAGAGGAACGAGGGCACCGTGGCGCGGTAGCTGTGGACCTGGGAGAAGACACTGCGCAGGGTACGGGCGAGGGCCGCGTGGGGCTTGTCGTCGCTGTGGGAGAACTCCAGCCCCTGCACCGCGACCACCCCGCCCGGTCGCAGGCGCGAATGCAGCAGCTCGTAGAACTGGCGGGTATAGAGAGCCTGGGCCGGGCCGTTGTCGAGCATGTCGACGACGTCGATGATGACCACGTCATAGAGCGACGGGTCGCGCTCGAGATAGGCCCGGCCGTCCTCGGCGAGCAGTTCGCAGCGTGGGTCGTCGAAGGCGCCCTGGTGCCACTGGAACAGGTGTTCGCGACACAGTTCCACCAGCTCCCGGTCGAGATCGACCATCACCGCCCGCCGCACGCTGGCATGGGAGAGCACCTCGCGCAGGGTGGCGCCTTCGCCGCCGCCGATGATCAGTACGTCGCGCGGCTCGTCGTGGGCGAGCATGGCCGGCTGCACCAGCAGCTCGTGGTACAGCGACTCATCGCTCTCGGCGCTCTGGATCGCGCCGTCGAGCATCAGCACGCGGTCGTAGTTGTAGGTGTCGGCGATCAGCACGTTCTGCCAGCGCGTGCGGCCCTGGTAGAGCACCCGGCGCAGGCGGTAGACGTACTGGTCGAAGGGGTCGCTGTCCTCGATCGCGGTGATCGCGCCGTCGCCTTCCAGCAGCGGGTCCGGCGGATAGAAATAGAAGTGGTTCGGCGGCAGCGGCGGCAACCCGGCGGCGACCTCCGCCGGCACCAGGCCGGTGAGGTCGACGGCGTAACGGGCCTGGCTCAGGTCGGGAGCCAGCGGGGCGCGTTCGATCGGCGTATCCATCAGGCCACCCCCGTGCCCTGGCCCAGCGCCCAGCGCAGGGTCGGGCTGTCTTCGTCGACCGGGCCATTGCCGGCCAGGCTGCGGCTGAGCAGCCCCAGGCGATGGCCGCCGAGGCCGCGGTCCATGCTCGAGATCAGGTGCCGACGGCTGCCCAGGCGTTCGCTGAGCACGCGCACGGCCTGGGCGCCATCGAGCACGTCGCCGCAGGTGAACACGTCGACCGCGGCATAGCCGTACTCCGGCCAGGTATGGATCGCCAGGTGCGATTCGGCGATCACCACCACGCCGGAGATGCCGATCGGGCTGAACTTGTGGAACGCCGAGGTGATGATGGTGGCGTTGGCCTGGCGGGCGGCCTCGAGCATGCTTTCCTCGATCCACTGGATATCGTCGAAGCGCTGGTCGACGCAGTCGAACAGCTCGATGACCAGTTGCTTGCCGAGCACGGTGATCGGATCGAGTCGCAACGGTTGAATTGCCATGAAGGCCTCCTGCTTCCGTTTCGGCGAGGGATGTCCTCGCGGTGGAAGGCACGATAGGCGCGGCTGACTTAAGAGGTGCTTAACGACGGATTTTTTACCCGCCCCGGCGCGGGCCGACGACGCCGGAGCACCCATTTCGCCTGACGTAGGGTGGATAGCGCCAGCGGCGCTATCCGCCGCTTCTGCGGAGTATGGCCCGGCGGATAACCGCGAGCGGTTATTCGCTCTACCGGTGGGAGTCGTGACGTAGGGCGAATAGCGCCAGCGGCGCTATCCGCCGTTTCTGCGGAGCATGGCCCGGCGGATAACCGCGAGGCGGTTATTCGCCCTACCGAGGCGTGCCCTTCGCCTGCGTCACCCGGTCCACCAGGTAGACCACCCCGCGGTAGTCGATCCCGCCGTGCTCGCTGAGGCCGATCTCGCAGGTACGGCTGGTGGACACGCCTTCCTCGCAGAACTGCACGGCATCCTTCAGGCTGCGCAGGGAGTGAGCGTTCAGTTCCGGCGTGGTGAAGCCCTTGTCGCCGGCGAAGCCGCAGCAGTGGATGCCTTCCGGGATCACCACCTCGCGGGTGCAGCGGCCGACCAGGTCGATCAGCGCCTGGCTCTCGCCGAGGTGCTGGGTGCTGCAGGTGACGTGCACCGCTACCGGTTTGTCCTGCGGGATGAACTCCAGGCGATCGAGCAGGTGACTGCGGATGAATTTCACCGGGTCGTGGATCTGCAGCCGCGGATCGTCCAGACCCTGGACCAGGCGCAGGGTGCAGGGGCTGGTGTCGCAGTAGATCGGGTCGAGGCCGCCGCGGCTGGCCTGGAGCAGGGCGGCGAGCAGCTCGTCGCGCTTGTCGTCGGCCTGCTTCGCATACCCCTTGGACGCGAACGGCTGGCCGCAGCAGAGGTTGTCCAGGTTATCCGGGAACACCACCTGGTAGCCGGCCTTTTCCAGCAGACGGCGGGTCTTGTCCAGCAGCGGCTCGCGCTCTTCGTCGCCGAAGGCCGGGCCCATGGCGCGCGAGACGCAGGCGGCGAGATAGACCACCCGTGGCCGCTCGTCGTCGAGCGGGGCGGGCGGCGGCGCCAGGCGTACCGGCTGCGGCAGCGCCGGCGTCCATTGCGGCACGCGGCCGCCGCTGGCCTGGCTGAGGCCGCGGCTGGCCCTGGCCAGCAGGGGCGCGCCAAGCAGACGCCGGGCGCCGTCGGCAGCGAGCAGGGCGAAGCGCGCAGCACGCATGGCGCCGGCAAAGTTGCGCGCCAGCCAGGTGGCGCCACCGGCGTGCCGGACGTCGGCGCCGCGCAGCTTGCGGATCAGCTCGCCGGTGTTGATGTTCACAGGACAGCGCTGGGCGCATAGGCCGGTGGCGGCGCAGGTGTCGATGCCCTGGTAGCGGTAGTCGCGCTCCAGCGCCGTGGTGTCGACGCCGGCGCGCTTCTTCGCCTGGATGTCGCGCCACAGGACGATGCGCTGGCGTGGCGTGAGGGTCAGTCCGCGCGACGGGCAGACCGGTTCGCAGAAACCGCACTCGATGCACTTGTCGACGATCTCGTCGGCGGCCGGCAGCGGCTTGAGGTTCTTCAGGTGGCTCTGCGGGTCGTCGCTGAGGACCACACCCGGGTTGAGGATGCCGCGCGGGTCGAGCAGGCGCTTGAGCTGCCACATCAAGCGATAGGCGTCCTCGCCCCACTCCAGTTCGACGAACGGCGCCATGTTGCGCCCGGTGCCATGCTCGGCCTTCAGCGAGCCGCCGTACTCCACCGCCACCAGGTGCGCCACGTCGTCCATGAACGCCGAGTAGCGGGCGATCTGCTCGGGCGAGTCGAAGCCCTGGGTGAAGACGAAGTGCAGGTTGCCTTCCAGCGCGTGGCCGAAGAGGATCGCCTCATCGTAGCGGTGCTTGTCGAACAGCTCGATCAGGCGGTTGACTCCCTCGGCCAGTCGTTCGACGGGGAAGGTGACGTCCTCGATGATCACCGTGGTGCCGGTCTCGCGCACCGCGCCGACAGCCGGGAAGGTGTCCTTGCGGATGCGCCAGAGCTGGTTGTAGACCGCCGGGTCTTCGCTGAAGTCGACCTGCTTCTCCAGCGGATATTCGGCGATGGAGGCCATGATCCGCCCGAGCTGTTCGTGCAGCAGCGTGCGGCTCGCCGCGCGGGACTCGATGAGCAGGGCGCAGGCACCGGCGGAAAGGCTCTTCACCCATTCCGGCATGCCCTGCATGTTCTCCACCGAGCGCAGGCTGCGCCGATCGAGCAGTTCCACCGCCGAGACCGGCTGGCGCTTGAGCACCGCGACCGCCGTGCAGCAGGTTTCCACCGTGGGGAAAACCAGCAGCGCCGAGGCCTTGTGCGGGTGTTCCGGGACGGTGTCGTAGGTCACCGCGCTGATGAAGCCGAGGGTGCCCTCGGAGCCGACCATCAGGTGGGTGAGGATGTCCAGCGGCTCGTCGTAGTCGACCAGCGCGTTCAGCGACAGGCCGGTGGTGTTCTTCAGCCGGTACTTGTGGCGGATCTTCGCGGCCAGTTCGGCGTTGGCGCGGGTCTCGCGGCCGAGTTCGGCGAGCCGTTCCAGCAGCTCGCCGTGGCTGGCGCGGAAGGCCGCGACGCTGGCCGGGTCCTCGCTGTCCAGGCGGGTGCCGTCGGCCAGCAGCAGGCGCAGGCCGGCAAGGGTGTGGTAGCTGTTCTGCGCGGTGCCGCAGCACATGCCGCTGGCGTTGTTGGCGACGATGCCGCCGATCTTGCAGGCGTTGATCGAGGCCGGGTCGGGACCGATCTTGCGGCCGAACGGCGCCAGCCAGGCGTTCGCCTGGGCGCCGATGACACCCGGCTGCAGGCGGATCTGCGCGCCGTCGGCGCGGATTTCCCGGCCGTTCCAGTTGTCGCCGAGGACGAGCAGCACCGAGTCGCTGATGGCCTGGCCGGAGAGGCTGGTGCCGGCGGCGCGGAAGGTCACCGGGACCTGCTCGCGGTAGGCGACGGATAGGATCGCGGCGACCTCGTCCTCGCTTTCGACGCGCAGCACCAGCTTGGGAATCAACCGGTAGAAACTGGCGTCGGTGCCGAAGGCCAGGGTCGACAGCGGGTCGTCGAAGCGGCGTTCGCGCGGTATCAGCCGCTCGACGGTCTCGAGAAAGGGAATCGGCAGGCTCATCGGCTTTCCTCGGCCCTGGGACGACGGTCACGCCCCGGGCGTTTTCAGGCTTTTCTGGCGGGCGTCTCAGGCGCCCAGTTCGCGGACCAGCGAGTCGGCGCTGATCTCGCCGATCGACTTGGCCCCGGTGAGGACCATGGCCACGCGCATTTCCTTTTCGATCAGTTCGAGCAGGTTGCGCACCCCGGCCTCGCCGGCGGCGGCCAGGGCGTAGACGAAGGCGCGGCCGAGCAGCACGCTGTCGGCGCCGAGGGCGATCATCCGCACCACGTCGAGACCGGTGCGGATGCCGGAGTCGGCAAGGATCGCCAGTTCGCCCTTCACCGCGTCGGCGATCGCCGGCAGCGCGCGGGCGCTGGACAGCACGCCATCGAGCTGGCGGCCGCCGTGGTTGGAGACGACGATGCCGTCGGCGCCGAACTTCACCGCATCCCTGGCATCCTCGGGGTCGAGGATGCCCTTGATCACCATCGGGCCGTCCCAGAACTCGCGGATCCACTCCAGGTCCTTCCAGGCAATCGACGGGTCGAAGTTGGCGCCCAGCCAGCCGATGTAGTCCTCCAGTCCGGTCGGGTTGCCGCGGTAGGCGGAGATGTTGCCGAGATCGTGGGGCTTGCCCAGCAGGCCGACGTCCCAGGCCCAGGCCGGGTGGGTCATGGCTTGCAGGATGCGGCGCGGCGCGGCGTAGGGGCCGCTCATGCCGGAATGGGCGTCGCGGTAGCGGGCGCCGGGGACCGGCATGTCGACGGTGAACACCAGGGTGGTGACGCCGGCGGCCTTGGCCCGCTCCAGGGCGTTGCGCATGAAGCCGCGGTCCTTCAGCACGTAGAGCTGGAACCACATCGGCCGGTCGATGGCCGGGGCGACCTCCTCGATCGGGCACACCGATACCGTCGACAGGGTGAAGGGCACGCCCTTCGCCGCCGCCGCGCGCGCCGCCTGGACTTCACCGCGGCGGGCGTACATGCCGGTGAGACCGACCGGGGCGAGCGCCACCGGCATCGCCAGGGTCTCGTCGAACAGGCGGGTTTCCAGGCTCAGCTCGGACATGTTCTTCAGCACCCGCTGACGCAGGGCGATGGCCGACAGGTCCTCGACGTTGCGGCGCAGGGTGTACTCGGCGTAGGCGCCGCCGTCGATGTAGTGGAAGAGGAACGGCGGCAGCTTGCGTTGGGCGGCGGCGCGGTAGTCGGTGGAAGCGGAAATGATCATTGGGCTCTTCCGTTGTGTCGAAAGGTTTTGCATCGAGCGCAGTGGAGCGGGACACGGCGGAAATGGCCAAGGGAGCCGGGCCTACGATCGTAGGCGAGTCTCCCCCGGGCCATTTCCTGCGCAGTATCGCCGACGCGCGGCCGATCAGGGCGCGGTCAGTGCACCAGCATGCCGGTGAATAGGTATGCCTGGGCCAGGGTGATCAGTCCGACCAGCGCGGCGAAGATCAGGCTGTGCTTCAGGGTGAAGCGGAACAGGTCGGATTCCTTGCCGACCATCCCGGTCGCGGCACAGGCCACGGCGATGGATTGCGGGGAGATCATCTTGCCGGTCACGCCGCCGCTGGTATTGGCGGCCACCAGCAGGGTGTCGCTGACTCCGATCTGGTGCGCGGTGGTCGACTGCAGGGAGCTGAACAGGGCGTTGGAGGACGTATCCGAACCGGTCAGGAATACCCCCAGCCAGCCGAGGAACGGCGAGAAGAACGGGAACGCCGCGCCGGTACCGGCCAGGACCAGGGCCAGGGTGGTGGACATGCCCGAGTAGTTGGTGACGAAGGCGAAGGCCAGGACCATGCCGATGGACAGGATCGGCCACTTCAGCTCCACCAGGACTTCCTTGAAAGTGGTAATACCAATTTTCGCTCCGATGCGCAGGATGAACATCGATACCAGCGCCGAGAGGAAGATCGCCGTGCCGGTGGCGGAGATCGGGTCGAACTTGAATACCGCGGCGATCGGCGTGGCGCTGGTGGCGATCGGCGCGCCCTTGACCACCAGTTGGTCGAGGTGCGGGATGGCGAAGTTGAACACCAGCCAGTAGAGCTCGCCGCCCGGGGCGAACAGGGCCTTGAAAGGTTTCAGGGTCCAGATGGTCACCAGTACGGTGAGCACCAGGAACGGCGACCAGGCCTTGAGGATCTCGCCGAAGCTGTAGGCGGACGGTTCGACGCTGCGTTGCCCGCCGTAGCCGCCACCGGCCACGGCCGCGCCGCCGCTGGCGGCGAGCGCTTCGCTGGCGCCCTGCGGCTGCCAGACCTTGAGGAACAGGGTCAGGGAGACCAGGCTGACCAGCGCCGAGGTGATGTCCGGCAACTCCGGGCCGATGAAGTTGGACGTCAGGTACTGAGTGATGGCGAAGCTGCCGCCGGCGACGATGGCGGCCGGCCAGGTTTCGCGGATGCCGCGCCAGCCGTCCATCATGAACACCAGCCAGAACGGTACCAGGATCGACAGGAACGGCAGTTGGCGGCCGGTCATGGCGCCGATCTTGAAGGCGTCGATGCCGGTCACCTGGCCGGCGACGATGATCGGGATGCCCAGTGCGCCGAAGGCCACCGGCGCAGTGTTGGCGATCAGGCACAGGCCGGCGGCGTAGAGCGGATTGAAGCCGAGGCCGACGAGCAGGGCGGCGGTGATCGCCACCGGCGCGCCGAAACCGGCGGCGCCTTCGAGGAAGGCCCCGAAGGAGAAGCCGATCAGCAGTACCTGCAGGCGCTGGTCGCCGGTAATCGACAGCACCGAGCTGCGGATCACCTCGAACTGGCCGCTCTTCACCGTCAGTTTGTAGAGGAAGACCGCCGCGACGATGATCCAGGCGATCGGCCAGAGACCGTAGAGGAAGCCGTAGCCGGCGGCGGCGAAGGCCATGTCGGCGGGCATGTGGAAGGCGAAGATGGCCACCGCGATGGCCAGCGCCAGGGTGATGCTGCCGGCGATGTGGCCCTTGAGGCGGAATACCGCCAGGGCGAGGAAGAAGAACACGATCGGGATGACGGCCGCGGCGGCCGACAGGCCGAGACTGCCTAGGGGGGTATAGAGTTGTTGCCAGGCTTGCATGGGGGTTGGCTCCCTAATTGTTGTTGGGTTTGCCTGTGACCAGATCGGACACGCGCCAAGACCTGTGTGTGCAAGGGCGCTGGGCAGCCGAACCTGGCAAAGCTCGCATAATTGGTAAGACCAATTTACAAAAGCGAGCGCTCAGGTTAAGAGTCGAGCGTTCGGCGTGTCAATTTGCCCGTCTACGACTTTTGTCTAAGGATGCTCGTGCGGGGCTCGTGGCGCCTCGCTTGTGGTGCGGGGAGCGGCTCGGTACGCTTCCTCTCTTTTTCGCGCTGGGCGCATGGCAGAGGCTTTGCGACGAAACTTCGGGTAAGGGTGTCGGGATATGGAATTTGGTCAGGTCAGGCAGCGCCGTCTGTCGGATGACATCGTTGCGCAACTGGAGGCGATGATCCTGGAGGGCACGCTGAAGTCCGGCGAGCGGCTGCCCGCCGAGCGCGTGCTTGCCGAGCAGTTCGGGGTTTCCCGGCCGTCGCTGCGCGAGGCGATCCAGAAACTGGTGGCGAAGGGGCTGCTGGTCAGCCGCCAGGGTGGCGGCAACTATGTGACCGAATCGCTGGGCGCGACTTTCAGCGATCCGCTGCTGCACCTGCTGGAGGGTAACCCGGAGGCCCAGCGCGACCTGCTGGAGTTTCGCCACACGCTGGAAGGGTCCTGTGCCTACTACGCGGCGCTGCGTGCGACCTCCCTCGATCACCAGCGCCTGACCGAGGCCTTCGAGGCGCTCCAGGCCTGCTATGCGCGCAACGACCAGGTCAGCGCGGAAGAGGGCGCCGCCGACGCGCGCTTCCACCTGGCGATCGCCGAGGCCAGCCACAACACCGTGCTGCTGCACACCATCAAGGGCCTGTTCGACTTGCTGCGGCGCAACGTGGTGACCAATATCGGCGGGATGTACGCGCAGCGCACGGAAACCCGCGCGCAACTGATGGAGCAGCACCAGCGCCTATACGACGCGATCATCAGCGGTCAGGCGGAGCTGGCCCGGGAGGTGTCCAACCAGCACATCCACTATGTGCAGGAGGTCCTGGCGGAGGTCCAGGAAGAGGCGCGCAGGATGAAGCGCTCGCAGCGCCGGCGCAGCGTGCAGGAGGACTAGCGAGGCGCGGGCAGGGACGCGCTCAGTCGTCCTTGCCGTGGCGCATGGCGCGCTGGATCTCCCGATCGGAGTCGCGCTCCTTCTCGGTGTGGCGCTTGTCGAAGTCCTTCTTGCCCTTGGCCAGGGCGATCTCGCACTTGACCAGGTGCTTCTTCCAGTACATCGACAGGGCGACGCAGGCGTAGCCCTTCTGTTGCACGGCGCCGAACAGCTTGCCCAGTTCGCGCTTGTGCAGCAGCAGCTTGCGCGTGCGCACCGGGTCGGCGATCACGTGCGTGCTGGCGGTGGTCAGGGGCGTGATGTGGCTGCCGAGCAGCCAGGCCTCGCCATCCTTGAGCAGCACGTAGCTGTCGACCAGTTGGGCCTTGCCGGCGCGCAGGCTTTTCACTTCCCAGCCCGCCAGGGCGACGCCCGCCTCGAAGCGTTGTTCGATGAAATAGTCGTGCAGAGCCTTCTTGTTCTGCGCGATGGTCCCCGAAGGGTGTTTCTTCTGCTTAGCCATAGGCGGCGCATTATAGGGAGTCGCCGGCTTCACCGCTATGGGGCGGCGTCGCGCTTGAGGGATAGAGGTGAATTTCGGACAATGCCCACTCTTTTCCTGGCCGCTGGCCAAGGTTTTGTAAGAAAAGTCTTCAAGTGGCGTCAGGCTGCGCTGAGCGTTTTTCTGCCGAACCCTGGCCCCGGTCGGCGGGCGCAGCGCGCCGCCGTGGCGGATGCCGCCGTCCCGCCGGCTATGCTTGGGGAGTCGCCCGCTCGACAGCAGAAGTGAGAGTTCTATGAGCACCCATATCCAGCGTTCGGCGCTGTTGCCTTATCCCGCCCGTGCGCTGTTCGATCTGGTGAACGACGTGAAGCGCTATCCGGAGTTCCTGCCCTGGTGTTCGGCCAGCCAGGTCCTGGAGGAGAGCGAAAGCCTGATGCGCGCCGAGCTGACCGTGGCCAAGGGTAGCCTCAGCCAGCGCTTCACCACCCGCAACGTGCTGGTGCCGGGAACTTCCATCGAGATGAACCTGGAAAACGGACCGTTCACCGAGCTGCATGGCGTCTGGCAGTTCAAGGCGCTGGGCGAGAAGGCCTGCAAGATCACTCTCGACCTGACCTTCGATTACGCCGGGCCGCTGGTCAAGGCGACCCTCGGGCCGCTGTTCACCCAGGCCGCCAACACCATGGTCGACGCGTTCTGCCAGCGCGCCAAGCAACTCTATGGCTGAGATCGCCGTCGAGGTGGTCTACGCGCTGCCGGAGCGACAGGCGTTACTGCGCCTGAGCGTGCCGGCAGGTACCAGCGCACGCGAGGCCGTGCTGCTCTCCGGCATCGCCGAGGCGTTTCCAGGGCTGGATGTGCAAGGTTGTCCGCTGGGTATCTTCGGCAAGCTCCTGGCTCGCCCGGAGGAGCGGGTGCTGGAGACCGGCGAACGGGTGGAGATCTACCGCCCGTTGATCGCCGATCCCAAGGAGGTACGCAAGCAGCGTGCCGCACGGGCCCGGAGCGAGCGCGAAGGCGGTTAGCCGTGGGGGTTCCTGCGGAAATGAAAAAGCCCGGCGAATGCCGGGCTTTTTCGTGGAACGCCAGCCGTCATTGCGGGCTGGGGTCCAAAGGTTCGGGGGTCGGAACCGGTACCGGCTGGGCCTCGTCCACTTCGCGCTGGAGCTGTTCCAGGGTGGAGCCCGGTTTCGGCGGCTCTTCCTTCTGCTCTTCCGGTTTCTGCTGGTCGGCCGGCTGGGTGACGGTGGTGCTGCCTTCCTTGCCGAGGATCGCTTCGTCGCGGCTGACGCCGGGCATGAAGTCGCCGTTCAGGCCGGCCAGTTGGTCGCTGTCGTTGAAGAACAGGCTGACGCGCTCCTGCTGGCGACGACCGCCGCCCGGCTGGATGCTGTAGAGGTAGTCCCAACGATTGGCGTGGAAGGTATCGACGATCAGCGGGTTGCCCATGATAAACCGCACTTGGCGTCGGGTCATTCCGGGGCGCAACTGGTCTATCATGTCCTGCGTTACGACGTTGCCTTGCTGGATGTCGATTTTATAGACGCCAGGAAACGAGCAACCGGCGAGTGCGGCAAGCCCCGCGAAAGCGAGACAGGTCAGCATGAGCTTGGCGTTTTGCATCGGTGAGCGACTTCCACTATCTTGGCTGGGCAAATAAAAGCCCGATCATACCCGTATTCCGGGATACTGCGAAACATCCCGCGCTGAGAAAGCAGACATGGTTGAAAATAGCGAACTTCGAAAAGCCGGCCTTAAAGTGACCCTGCCGCGGGTCAAGATCCTGCAGATGCTCGACTCGGCCGAGCAACGCCACATGAGCGCCGAAGACGTGTACAAGGCGCTGATGGAAGCAGGCGAGGACGTGGGCCTGGCAACCGTCTATCGGGTGCTGACCCAGTTCGAGGCCGCCGGCCTGGTGGTGCGTCACAACTTCGATGGCGGCCATGCCGTGTTCGAGCTCGCCGATAGCGGCCACCACGACCACATGGTCTGCGTCGATACCGGCGAGGTGATCGAGTTCATGGATGCGGAAATCGAGAAGCGCCAGAAGGAAATCGTCCGCGAGCGCGGCTTCGAGCTGGTCGATCACAATCTGGTGCTCTACGTGCGCAAGAAGAAGTAGTCGCGCAACGGTTCCATGCGAAAACGGCGACCCTGGGGTCGCCGTTTTCATTTTCCATTGAAGGAACGTTCAGTTCTGGGCGGCCAGGTTGACCAGTTTCTTCGCGTGGGCCAGGGATTCCTTGGTCAGGTCGACGCCGCCGAGCATGCGGGCGATCTCCTCGATCCGCTGGGCCTTGTTCAGGGTGGCGACCGCCGTGCGGGTTTCGCTGCTGCCGCGTTCCTTGTGCACGAACAGGTGCTGGTGGCCCTGGGCGGCGACCTGCGGCAAGTGGGTCACGGTGAGGACCTGGCCGCGTTCGCCGAGGCGACGCAGCAACTGTCCGACCACTTCGGCGGTGGGGCCTCCGATGCCGACGTCGACTTCGTCGAAGACCAGGGTGGGGATGCGCGAGGTCTGTGCCGTGATCACCTGGATCGCCAGGCTGATCCGCGACAGTTCGCCGCCCGAGGCGACCTTGGCCAGCCCTTTCAACGGCTGCCCGGGGTTGGCGCTGACCAGGAACTCCACGCTTTCCAGTCCGTTGGCCTGCGGCTCGGCGCTGTCGCCGGGATGCAGGACGATGGCGAAGCGCCCTCCGGGCATGCCCAGGCGCTGCATCTCCTGTTCCACGCTGGCGGCAAGAGGTGCGGCCGCGGCCTGGCGCAGGCGGCTCAGTTCGTCGGCTTTTTCCTGGTAATGCCGGGCGTAGGCGGCCAGCTCGTCGCCCAGGCGTCCGACCGCTTCGTCGTCGGCGTTCAGCGCCTCCAGTTCGTCGAACAGGCGCTGCTGCAGGTCGGCCAGTTCGGCGGGCTGGACCCGGTGCTTGCGCGCCAGGGAATAAATGACGTCCAGGCGCTCCTCGACCTGCTGCTGGCGATTGGGATCGGCATCGAAGTGGTCGACGAAGCGGTTCAGTTCGCCGATCGCCTCCTCGACCTGGATCTGCGCGCTGGACAACAGGTTGACCGCTTCGCCGAGGGCGGCGGGCTGGCCGCTGAACGAGGTCAGGCGGCTGAGGCTGGCATTGAGCGCGGAAAGGACGTTGCCGGCATCGCTCTCGCTGCACATTTCCACGACTTGGCGGCAGGCGGCGAGCAGGCTTTCGGCGTTGCTCAGGGTCTTCTGCTCCTGCTCCAGGCTTTCCAGTTCGTTTTCGCCGAGGGACAGGTTTTCCAGTTCTTCCAGCTGGTAGCTGAGCAACTGGTGGCGGGCGCGTTGTTCGTCGCCGCTACGCGACAGGCGTTCGAGTTCCTGGCTGGTCTGCTTCCAGCGTTGCGCGGCGAGCTGCACCTGGCGCGCCAGCTCCTGGCAGCCGGCGTACTCGTCGAGCAGGCGACGGTGGGTCTCGCTCTTCAGCAGCGACTGGTGCTCGTGCTGGCTATGGATGTCGATCAGCAGTTCGCCCAGGCTCTTCAGGTCGCCCAGAGGGCAGGGCGTGCCGTTGATGTAGGCACGCGAGCGACCTTCGGCAGTGATCACCCGGCGCAGGATGCACGGACCGTCCTGTTCCAGGTCGCGCTCGGCGAGCCAGTCGCGGGCCTCGGCGATGGCGCTGACGTCGAAGCTGGCGAGAATGTCGGCCTTGTCCGCTCCGGGACGTACCGCGCCGCTGTCGGCGCGGTCGCCGAGGGTAAGGCCGAGGGCGTCGAGCATGATCGACTTGCCCGCGCCGGTTTCGCCGGTGATCACGCTCATGCCGGTAGCGAGTTCGAGATCCAAGTGCTCGACGATGGCGTAGTTGTGAACGGACAGGTGAACCAGCATGGCGGGCGGCTCCGTGGGTTTTGTCTGGTTATTTATACAGTATTTTTTCCGGCTGGCAATTGCCGCTCGCCCCTTGAACCGTGGAAAGCCGTCCCCATATAGCCGGCAACGTTGCGAACTTATGCGTTCGCCTTGTATTTGCCAGCTTATTTTTGAAGGAGAGTGGCATGGCTGACGAACAGCAGACCCTGGATCAACAGACCCCCGAGCAGCCCACCGGCGCCGCCGAGGACCTGACCGCCCGCGTGCAGGAACTGGAGGAGCAGCTGGCTGCCGCCCAGGACCAGGCGCTGCGCATGGTCGCGGATCTGCAGAACGTACGCCGGCGTGCGGAGCAGGATGTCGAGAAGGCGCACAAGTTCGCGCTGGAGAAATTCGCCGGCGACCTGCTGGCGGTGGTCGACACCCTCGAGCGCGGCCTGGAGATGTCCGATCCCAATGACGAGGCGATCAAGCCGATGCGCGAAGGGATGGAACTGACCCTGAAGATGTTCGACGACACCCTGCGCCGCTACCAGGTGGAGGCGCTGAACCCGGAAGGCGAGCCTTTCAATCCCGAGCAGCACCAGGCGATGGCCATGCAGGAAAGCGCTTCGGCCGAGCCGGGCAGTGTCCTCAAGGTGTTCCAGAAAGGCTACCTGCTCAACGGCCGCCTGCTGCGTCCGGCGATGGTGGTGGTCAGCAAGGCGCCGGCGGAAACCCCGCCTTCCATCGACGAGCAGGCTTGAAATTCGACGCGACGACCCCATCTGGGTAGTCAACCGAGCACGAGACCCACGGGCGGGTCGCACGGAATCAAAGTTTCTGGAGAGTGAATATGGGCAAAATCATTGGCATCGACCTGGGTACCACCAACTCCTGCGTGGCTATCCTGGAGAACGGTAACGTCAAGGTCATCGAGAACGCCGAGGGCGCGCGTACCACCCCCTCGATCATCGCCTACACCAACGATGGCGAAACCCTGGTGGGCCAGCCGGCCAAGCGCCAGGCGGTCACCAACCCGCAGAACACCCTGTATGCGGTGAAGCGCCTGATCGGCCGTCGCTTCGAAGAGAACGTGGTACAGAAAGACATCCAGATGGTGCCGTACAGCATCGTCAAGGCCGACAACGGCGACGCCTGGGTGGAAGTGAAGGGCCAGAAGATGGCGCCTCCGCAGATTTCCGCCGAAGTGCTGAAGAAAATGAAGAAGACCGCCGAAGACTACCTCGGCGAGCCGGTCACCGAAGCGGTGATCACCGTTCCGGCCTACTTCAACGACAGCCAGCGCCAGGCCACCAAGGACGCCGGCCGCATCGCCGGCCTCGACGTCAAGCGGATCATCAACGAGCCGACCGCGGCGGCGCTGGCCTACGGCCTGGACAAGGCCAAGGGCGACCACACCGTGATCGTCTATGACCTGGGCGGCGGTACCTTCGACGTGTCGGTGATCGAGATCGCCGAAGTCGACGGTGAGCACCAGTTCGAAGTGCTGGCCACCAACGGCGACACCTTCCTCGGCGGCGAAGACTTCGACATCCGCCTGATCGACTACCTCGTCGACGAGTTCAAGAAGGAAAGCGGCATCAACCTGAAGGGCGACCCGCTGGCCATGCAGCGTCTGAAGGAAGCGGCCGAGAAAGCCAAGATCGAGCTGTCCTCGACCCAGCAGACCGACGTCAACCTGCCGTACGTGACTGCCGACGCGAGCGGTCCGAAGCACCTGAACGTCAAGGTTTCCCGCGCCAAGCTGGAGTCCCTGGTCGAAGACCTGGTGCAGCGCACCATCGAGCCGTGCCGCACCGCGCTGAAGGATGCCGGCCTGGATGTTTCCGATATCCATGAAGTGATCCTGGTCGGCGGCCAGACCCGCATGCCGCTGGTACAGAAGACCGTTGCCGAGTTCTTCGGCAAGGAAGCGCGCAAGGACGTCAACCCGGACGAAGCCGTGGCTGTCGGTGCCGCCATCCAGGGCGCGGTCCTGGCCGGCGACGTGAAGGACGTGCTGCTGCTCGACGTGACCCCGCTGACCCTCGGCATCGAGACCTTGGGCGGCGTGATGACCGGTCTGATCGAGAAGAACACCACCATCCCGACCAAGAAGTCGCAGGTGTTCTCCACCGCCGACGACAACCAGGGCGCGGTGACCATCCACGTGCTGCAGGGCGAGCGCAAGCAGGCCGCGCAGAACAAGTCGCTGGGCAAGTTCGACCTGGCCGACATTCCGCCGGCTCCGCGCGGCGTGCCGCAGATCGAGGTGACCTTCGATATCGATGCCAACGGCATCCTGCACGTCTCGGCGAAGGACAAGGCCACTGGCAAGCAGCAGTCCATCGTGATCAAGGCATCCTCCGGCCTGTCCGAGGATGAGATCCAGCAGATGGTCCGCGATGCCGAGGCGAACGCCGAGGAGGACCGCAAGTTCGAGGAACTGGCTGCCGCTCGCAACCAGGGCGACGCGCTGGTCCACGCGACCCGCAAGATGATCACCGAGGCGGGCGACAAGGCCACCGCCGAGGACAAGGCGACCATCGAGAAGGCGCTGGGCGAGCTGGAAGCGGCGGTGAAGGGCGACGACAAGGCCGAGATCGAGGCCAAGATGAACGCTCTGTCCCAGGCTTCCACCCCGCTGGCGCAGAAGATGTACGCCGAACAGGCCCAGCAGGGCGAAGACGCTCCCCAGGGCGAGCAGGCGAAAGCCGCTGACGACGTGGTGGACGCCGAGTTCGAAGAGGTCAAGGACAACAAGTAAGCCCCGGCTTGCTTCTGCCCCGCGTGCCGGCCAGGCCGGTACGCATGATCCGCCACGCGGGAGCCTGCTCCCGCGTTGGCGTGTCTGGAGGGTCCTTAATTGAGACGGAAAGGTTATGGCGAAACGAGACTTTTACGAGGTTCTGGGGGTTGAGCGTGGCGCCAGCGAGGCGGACCTGAAGAAGGCCTACCGTCGCCTGGCGATGAAATACCACCCGGACCGCAATCCTGGCGACAAGGAAGCCGAGGACAAGTTCAAGGAGGCCAACGAGGCCTACGAGGTCCTCTCCGATGCCAGCAAGCGGGCGGCCTACGACCAGTACGGCCATGCCGGCGTCGATCCGAACATGGGTGGGGGCGCTGGCGCCGGTTTCGGCGGGGCGAGCTTCTCCGACATCTTCGGCGATGTGTTCAGCGATTTCTTCGGTGGCGGCGGCGCCCGCGGTGGCTCGCGCGGCGGCGCGCAGCGCGGCGCGGACCTGCGCTACACCCTGGATCTCGACCTGGAAGAGGCGGTACGCGGCACCACCGTCACCATCCGCGTGCCGACCCTGGTCGGTTGCAAGACTTGCAACGGCAGCGGCGCCAAGCCCGGCACCACACCTGTCACCTGCACCACTTGCGGCGGTATCGGCCAGGTGCGCATGCAGCAGGGCTTCTTCTCGGTCCAGCAGACCTGCCCGCGCTGCCACGGCACCGGCAAGATGATTTCCGATCCCTGTGGCTCCTGCCATGGCCAGGGGCGCGTGGAAGAGCAGAAGACCCTGTCGGTGAAGGTGCCGGCCGGCGTCGACACCGGCGACCGCATCCGCCTCACCGGCGAAGGCGAGGCCGGCAGCATGGGTGGTCCGGCGGGCGACCTGTACGTGGTGGTCAATGTGCGCGAGCACCCGATCTTCCAGCGTGACGGCAAGCATCTGTACTGCGAAGTGCCGATCAGTTTCGCCGACGCTGCGCTGGGCGGCGAGCTGGAAGTGCCGACCCTGGATGGCCGGGTCAAGCTGAAGATTCCGGAAAGCACCCAGACCGGCAAGCTGTTCCGCCTGCGCGGCAAGGGCGTGGCCCCGGTGCGCGGCGGCGGCGCCGGCGACCTGATGTGCAAGGTGGTGGTGGAAACCCCGGTGAACCTGGACAAGCGCCAGCGCGAGCTGCTCGAGGAGTTCCGCAAGTCGTTGCAGAGCGACACCTCGCATTCGCCCAAGGCCAGTGGCTGGTTCGAGGGCATGAAGCGTTTCTTCGACGACCTATAAACAAAGCCATGGGCGCGGCCTGACAGCCGCGTCCGGGTTCCGCGTGGAGTGGTTTTATGCGACGTATAGCCGTAGTGGGCGCCGCCGGGCGCATGGGCAAGAACCTGATCGAGGCCGTTCAGCAGACCGGCGGTGCCGCCGGGCTGACGGCGGCGGTGGATCGTCCGGATAGCACCCTGGTGGGGGCGGACGCCGGCGAGCTGGCCGGTCTCGGCCGGATCGGCGTGCCGCTGTCCGGGGACCTGGGCAAGGTCTGCGAGGAGTTCGACGTCCTGATCGACTTCACCCATCCCTCCGTAACCCTGAAGAACATCGAGCAGTGCCGCAAGGCGCGCCGCGCGATGGTCATCGGCACCACCGGCTTCAGCGCCGACGAGAAGCTGCTGCTGGCCGAAGCGGCGAAGGATATCCCGATCGTCTTCGCTGCCAACTTCAGCGTCGGCGTGAACCTTTGCCTGAAGCTTCTGGATACCGCGGCACGGGTGCTGGGCGACGAAGTGGATATCGAGATCATCGAGGCCCATCACCGGCACAAGGTCGATGCACCGTCCGGCACCGCCTTGCGCATGGGCGAGGTGGTAGCCCAGGCGCTCGGCCGGGACCTCCAGGAAGTGGCGGTCTACGGACGTGAGGGGCAGACCGGCGCGCGGGCGCGGGAAACCATCGGCTTCGCCACCGTGCGCGCCGGCGACGTGGTGGGCGACCACACCGTGCTGTTCGCCGCCGAGGGCGAGCGCGTGGAGATCACCCACAAGGCTTCCAGCCGCATGACCTTTGCCCGTGGCGCGGTGCGTGCGGCGCTGTGGCTGGAGGGTAAGGAGAACGGCCTGTACGACATGCAGGATGTGCTCGGCCTACGCTGAGACGCTGCCGCACGTCGTCTTATTGGTGGACCGGAATGTCGCGATTCTGTAAACTACAGCTTTAGTGTGTCCACTAAAAGCAGCGCAGCATGAATCGAAAAAAAGCGGGATGACTCTTCACGGTGTCATCCCGCTTTTTTACACCTGCGCGACCAGTCAGGCTTGATTTACGGGAGGTCTTCTTGACTAAGCCAGCCATACTTGCACTTGCCGACGGCAGCATTTTTCGCGGTGAAGCCATCGGTGCCGACGGCCAGACCGTTGGCGAGGTGGTGTTCAACACCGCCATGACCGGCTACCAGGAAATCCTTACCGATCCTTCCTACGCCCAGCAGATCGTCACCCTGACCTACCCGCACATCGGCAATACCGGTACCACCCCGGAAGACGCCGAGGCCAACCGCGTCTGGGCCGCCGGCCTGATCATCCGCGACCTGCCGCTGATCGCCAGCAACTGGCGCAGCAAGCAGTCGCTGCCTGACTACCTGAAAGCCAACGGCACCGTCGCCATCGCCGGCATCGATACCCGTCGCCTGACCCGCATCCTCCGCGAGAAGGGTTCGCAGAACGGCTGCATCCTGGCTGGTGCCGACGCTACCGAGGAACGCGCGCTGGAGCTGGCTCGCGCCTTCCCCGGCCTGAAGGGCATGGACCTGGCCAAGGAGGTCACCACCGCCGAGCGCTACGAGTGGCGCTCCAGCGTCTGGAGCCTGGAAAGCGACAGTCATCCGGAGATCCCGGCCGGTGAACTGCCGTATCACGTGGTGGCCTACGACTACGGCGTGAAGCTGAACATCCTACGCATGCTGGTGGCGCGCGGCTGCCGCCTGACCGTGGTGCCGGCGCAGACACCGGCCAGCGAAGTGCTGGCGCTGAACCCTGACGGCATCTTCCTTTCCAACGGCCCCGGCGACCCCGAACCGTGCGACTACGCGATCCAGGCGATCCGCGAATTCCTCGATACCGAGATCCCGGTGTTCGGCATCTGCCTCGGCCATCAGTTGCTGGCCCTGGCCTCTGGCGCCAAGACCCTGAAGATGGGCCACGGGCACCACGGCGCCAACCACCCGGTGCAGGACCTGGACAGCGGCGTGGTGATGATCACCAGCCAGAACCACGGTTTCGCGGTCGACGAGAGCACCCTGCCGGACAACCTGCGAGCCACTCACAAGTCGCTGTTCGACGGTACCCTGCAGGGTATCGAGCGCACCGACAAGGTCGCTTTCAGCTTCCAGGGCCACCCCGAGGCGAGCCCCGGTCCGCATGACGTCGCCCCGCTGTTCGACCGCTTCATCTCGGCGATGGCCGAGCGTCGCTGAGGAGCAGAGCCATGCCGACCCTGGGGATAACCGATTTCTGGACCTACGTGCTGGGTGTGGTTTTCGTGATCCTGTTGCCCGGACCGAACTCGTTGTTCGTCCTCGCGACTTCGGCCCAGCGTGGCGTGGCGACCGGCTACCGGGCCGCCTGCGGCGTGTTCCTCGGAGACGCGGTGCTGATGCTGCTGTCGGCCCTCGGTGTGGCCTCCCTGCTGAAGGCCGAGCCGATGCTGTTCATCGGCCTGAAGTACCTCGGTGCGGCCTACCTGTTCTATCTCGGCGTCGGCATGCTGCGGGGCGCCTGGCGCAAGCTGCGCAATCCCGAGGCGACGGCGGCGCAGGCCGAACAGGTGGATGTCCACCAGCCGTTCCGCAAGGCGCTGCTGCTCAGCCTGTCGAATCCCAAGGCGATCCTGTTCTTCATCTCCTTCTTCATCCAGTTCGTCGATCCCGGCTATGCCTATCCGGGGCTGTCGTTCCTGGTGCTGGCGGTGATCCTGGAACTGGTCAGCGCCCTTTACCTGAGCTTCCTGATTTTCACCGGTGTGCGGCTGGCGGCCTGGTTCCGCCGGCGGCAACGGTTGGCTGCCGGCGCCACTTCGGGCGTCGGCGCCCTGTTCGTCGGCTTTGGTGTGAAGCTGGCCACCGCAACCCTGTCCTGATTATTGCAACGAGAGTCCCATGCCAAAACGTACAGACATAAAGAGCATCCTGATCCTCGGTGCCGGCCCCATCGTGATTGGCCAGGCCTGCGAATTCGACTACTCCGGCGCCCAGGCCTGCAAGGCCCTGCGCGAGGAGGGCTACCGCGTCATCCTGGTGAACTCCAACCCCGCGACCATCATGACCGACCCGGCGATGGCCGACGCGACCTACATCGAGCCGATCAAGTGGGCCACCGTGGCCAAGATCATCGAGAAGGAACGCCCCGACGCGCTGCTGCCGACCATGGGCGGCCAGACTGCGCTGAACTGCGCCCTGGACCTGGAGCGCCACGGCGTGCTGGAGAAGTTCGGCGTGGAGATGATCGGCGCCAATGCCGATACCATCGACAAGGCCGAGGACCGCTCGCGCTTCGACAAGGCGATGAAGGATATCGGGCTGGCCTGTCCGCGCTCGGGCATCGCCCACAGCATGGAGGAGGCCTACGGCGTGCTCGAGCAGGTCGGCTTCCCCTGCATCATCCGTCCGTCCTTCACCATGGGCGGCACCGGCGGCGGTATCGCCTACAACCGTGAAGAGTTCGAAGAGATCTGCGCCCGTGGCCTCGACCTGTCGCCGACCAACGAGCTGCTGATCGACGAGTCGCTGATCGGCTGGAAGGAATACGAGATGGAGGTGGTCCGCGACAAGAAGGACAACTGCATCATCGTCTGCTCCATCGAGAACTTCGACCCGATGGGCGTGCACACCGGTGACTCGATCACCGTGGCGCCGGCGCAGACCCTGACCGACAAGGAATACCAGATCATGCGCAACGCCTCGCTGGCGGTATTGCGCGAGATCGGCGTGGAAACCGGCGGTTCCAACGTGCAGTTCGGCATCTGCCCGAACACCGGGCGCATGGTGGTGATCGAGATGAACCCGCGGGTTTCCCGCTCCTCGGCCCTGGCCTCCAAGGCCACCGGTTTCCCGATCGCCAAGATCGCCGCCAAGCTGGCGGTCGGCTACACCCTCGACGAACTGCAGAACGACATCACCGGCGGTCGCACCCCGGCGTCGTTCGAGCCGGCCATCGACTACGTGGTGACCAAGATCCCGCGCTTCGCCTTCGAGAAGTTCCCGAAAGCCGATGCCCGCCTGACCACCCAGATGAAGTCGGTCGGCGAAGTCATGGCCATCGGCCGGACCTTCCAGGAGTCGGTGCAGAAAGCCTTGCGTGGCCTGGAAGTCGGCGCCACCGGCTTCGATCCGAAGCTCGACCTGAACGACCCGGAGGCCGACAGCATCCTCAAGCGCGAGCTGACCGTGCCCAGCGCCGAGCGTGTCTGGTACGTCGCCGACGCCTTCCGCGCCGGCAAGAGCGTCGAGGAAGTGTTCGAGCTGACCCGCATCGACGAATGGTTCCTGGTGCAGATCGAGGACCTGGTCAAGGACGAGGAGAAGGTCAAGACCCTCGGCCTGTCCTCCATCGATCGCGAGCTGATGTACAAGCTCAAGCGCAAGGGCTTCTCCGACGCGCGCCTGGCCAAGCTGCTAGGCGTCACCGAGAAGAACCTGCGCAGCCATCGCCACAAGCTGAAGGTGCTGCCGGTTTACAAGCGTGTCGATACCTGCGCCGCCGAGTTCGCCACCGACACCGCCTACATGTATTCGACCTACGAGGAAGAGTGCGAGGCCAACCCGTCGAGCCGCGAGAAGATCATGATCCTCGGCGGCGGTCCGAACCGCATCGGCCAGGGCATCGAGTTCGACTACTGCTGCGTGCACGCGGCGCTGGCGATGCGCGAAGACGGCTACGAGACCATCATGGTCAACTGCAACCCGGAAACCGTCTCCACCGACTACGACACCTCCGACCGCCTGTACTTCGAGCCGGTGACCCTCGAGGACGTCCTTGAGATCGTCCGCGTCGAGCAGCCCAAGGGCGTGATCGTCCAGTACGGCGGCCAGACCCCGCTGAAGCTCTGCCGCGCCCTCGAAGAGGCCGGCGTGCCGATCATCGGCACCAGCCCGGACGCCATCGACCGTGCCGAAGACCGCGAGCGCTTCCAGCAGATGGTCCAGCGCCTGAACCTGCGCCAGCCGGCCAACGCCACCGCGCGCAGCGAAGACGAGGCCCTGGCCGCGTCCAAGGCCATCGGTTATCCGCTGGTGGTACGCCCGTCCTACGTGCTGGGCGGGCGGGCGATGGAAATCGTCTACCAGGAAGAAGAACTCAAGCGCTACATGCGCGAGGCGGTGCAGGTTTCCAACGACAGCCCGGTGCTGCTCGACCACTTCCTCAACTGCGCCATCGAAGTCGACATCGACGCGGTATGCGACGGCGAGATCGTGGTGATCGGCGCGATCATGCAGCATATCGAGCAGGCTGGCGTTCACTCCGGCGACTCCGCCTGTTCGCTGCCGCCGTACTCGCTGCCGCAGCACATCCAGGACGAGATCCGCGAGCAGGTCAAGAAAATGGCCCTGGAGCTTGGCGTGGTCGGCCTGATGAACGTGCAGATGGCGGTGCAGGGCGAGGATATCTTCGTCATCGAGGTCAATCCGCGCGCCTCGCGTACCGTGCCGTTCGTCTCCAAGTGCGTCGGCGAGTCGCTGGCCAAGGTCGCCGCCCGCGTCATGGCCGGCAAGACCCTGGCCGAGGTCGGCTTCACCCAGGAAATCATCCCGCCGTTCTTCAGCGTCAAGGAAGCGGTGTTCCCGTTCGCCAAGTTCCCCGGCGTCGATCCGATCCTCGGCCCGGAAATGAAGTCCACTGGTGAAGTGATGGGCGTCGGTGATAGCTTTGCCGAAGCCTTTGCCAAGGCTCAGTTGGGGGCCAGCGAGATCCTCCCGACCGCCGGTTGCGCCTTCATCAGCGTCCGCGAAGACGACAAGCCGTTCGCCGCCCAGGTGGCTGGCGACCTGGTCGCGCTGGGCTTCGAAGTGGTAGCCACCGCCGGTACCGCGCGTGTCATCGAAGCCGCAGGCCTGCCGGTGCGTCGCGTGAACAAGGTGACCGAAGGTCGCCCGCACGTGGTGGACATGATCAAGAACGACGAGGTCACCCTGATCATCAACACCACCGAGGGCCGGCAGTCCATCGCTGACTCCTACTCCATTCGTCGAAACGCCCTGCAGCACAAGATCTGCTGCACCACCACCATTGCGGGTGGGCAGGCGATCTGTGAGGCGCTCAAGTTCGGTCCCGAGAAGACCGTTCGGCGTCTGCAGGATCTCCACGCAGGAATCAAGGCATGAGCAAGTTCCCCATGACCGTCCAGGGCGCCCGCGCCCTGGAAGAAGAAGTGAAACACCTGAAGGGCGTGCTGCGCCCGCAGATCAGCCAGGCCATCGCCGAAGCGCGTGAACTGGGCGACCTCAAGGAAAACGCCGAGTACCATGCGGCGCGCGAACAGCAGGGCATGGTCGAGGCGCGTATCCGCGACATCGAGGCCAAGCTGTCCAACGCCCAGGTCATCGATGTCACCGCCATCCCGCACAGCGGCAAGGTGATCTTCGGCACCACCGTCGACATCGCCAACGTCGAGACCGACGAGACCGTGACCTACCAGATCGTCGGCGACGACGAGGCGGATATCAAGGGTGGCAAGATCTCGGTGAATTCGCCGATCGCCCGTGCGCTGATTGGCAAGACCGAAGGCGATGCCGTGCTGGTGAGAACCCCGGGCGGCGACGTCGAGTACGAGATCGTCGAGGTTCGCCATATCTAAGCGCGCCCCGTTGCGCGCAGGCGCGATCAGTTGGCTGCTGGCCCAGACGTTCTGGGTCGGCGGCCTCTGGTTGCTGCAGTTCGTGGTCCTGCCTGCGTTGGCCAAGACCGGACTGGCGCCGTTACTGGTGGAAACCGTAGCCGCGGCGTTGACGCCGCTGCTGATCGGCTTCGCCGGATTCTGTGCGGTGCTGCAGGCGCTGGTGTTGGTGTCGAGCCACGGGCCGAGGAGCCTCTGGCGAGACCTTCGCGGTCAGTTGTTGCTCGCCGTCGCGCTGCTCTGCCTGGTGTATTTCCTGGTGCGTGGGCTGGCGCCCGAGGCGGTGCGCTGGCTGCTGTTCAACTACCTGGCGGTGGCGATGTGTGGCCTGCTGCTGGTGTTGCAGCCGGTACCGGGGCGGGACGAGGAAGGCGTCTGAACCAGGTCGGGAAGTTTCCCGACCTTGGTTGGATGGGGCATCAGATGCCGGCGAAACGGCTGATGTTCGAGAGATTCTTGTTCGGCTTCGGGTTCTTCCGATAGACCAGCGCCATCTTGCCGATGCTTTGCACCAGGTCGCTGCGCGACTGCGCGCAGAGTTCGTCGAGCAGGGCGCGGCGATCGTCGCGCTCGGCCAGCGCCAGTTTCACCTTGATCAGTTCGTGATCGTTGAGTGCGCGCTCGAGTTCGGCGAGAACGCCTTCGGTCAAGCCGTTCTCGGCTACGATCAATACCGGTTTCAGGTGGTGACCGATAGATTTGAACTGTTTCTTCTGCTCTTGAGTGAGCGCCATAATCAGACCCCTGGGAAAAAGTCGTCTATTTTACCCCAGTTTTAGTCCAAGTGATGCTGCCCCCGCCGACCGGGGGTGCCCGAAGAGGTATTCCGTGGCCCGCTCCAAAACCAGCCAGCGTTGGCTGAAAGAACATTTCGACGATCCCTACGTGAAGATGGCCCAGCGCGATGGCTATCGCTCGCGCGCCAGCTACAAGCTGCTGGAGATCCAGGAGAAGGACCGCATCCTGCGTCCGGGCATGACCGTGGTCGACCTGGGCGCCGCGCCGGGCGGGTGGTCGCAGGTCACCAGCCGGGTGATCGGCGACCGTGGTCGGCTGATCGCTTCGGACATCCTCGAGATGGACAGCATCCCCGACGTCACCTTCATCCAGGGCGACTTCACCGAGGACGCGGTGTTCGCGCGGATCCTCGAGGCGATCGGCGATCATCCGGTAGACCTTGTGATTTCCGATATGGCCCCCAATATGAGTGGAGTGCGGGCCGCCGACCAGCCGCGCGCCATGTATCTCTGCGAACTGGCGCTGGACCTGGCCGGCCGTGTGCTGCGGCCGGGCGGCGATTTCCTGATCAAGATCTTCCAGGGCGAAGGTTTCGACCAGTACCACAAGCAGGCCCGGGAAATGTTCGACAAGGTACAGATGCGCAAGCCCCTGTCGTCGCGTGATCGTTCGCGGGAACAGTATCTGCTCGCACGCGGCTTTCGCGGGGAATAGACTGGAATAATTGACCCTATAGCCTGTCTATTGGTCGATGACCTGTTGTGCCGGGACGGGCGAGGGTTCATAAAGGGTTACAGACAACGCCTGCGTGCGCGGGCGCTTGTGTAGTACTTTTGGCCGGAAGGAGTCTGGCCGTCGTGTGAAGCGGTTTCCAGGACGGAGCCGGCTTCAGAGGGTAGTCAATTGAACGACATGGCAAAGAATCTGATTCTGTGGCTGATCATCGCGGCGGTACTGGTGACCGTGATGAACAATTTCTCGAGCCCGAGCGAGCCACAGACGCTGAACTACTCGGACTTCATCCAGCAGGTCAAGGATGGCAAGGTCGAGCGAGTGACCGTGGATGGCTATGTCATCACCGGCAAGCGTAGCGACGGCGATACCTTCAAGACCATCCGCCCGGCGATCCAGGACAACGGCCTGATCGGCGACCTGGTCAACAACAACGTCGTGGTCGAGGGCAAGCAGCCCGAACAGCAGAGCATCTGGACCCAGTTGCTGGTCGCCAGCTTCCCGATCCTGGTGATCATCGCCGTCTTCATGTTCTTCATGCGCCAGATGCAGGGCGGCGGCGGCGGTCGCGGCGGCCCGATGAGCTTCGGCAAGAGCAAGGCGCGCCTGCTGTCCGAGGACCAGGTCAAGACCACCTTCGCTGACGTCGCCGGCTGCGACGAGGCCAAGGAGGAGGTCAGCGAGCTGGTCGAGTTCCTTCGCGATCCGGGCAAGTTCCAGCGCCTGGGCGGCCGTATCCCGCGCGGCGTGCTGATGGTCGGCCCGCCCGGCACCGGCAAGACCCTGCTGGCCAAGGCCATCGCCGGCGAAGCCAAGGTGCCGTTCTTCACCATTTCCGGTTCCGACTTCGTCGAGATGTTCGTCGGCGTGGGCGCCTCCCGTGTCCGCGACATGTTCGACCAGGCCAAGAAGCACGCGCCGTGCATCATCTTCATCGACGAGATCGACGCCGTCGGCCGCCATCGCGGCGCCGGCTTGGGCGGCGGTCACGACGAGCGCGAGCAGACCCTCAACCAGTTGCTGGTGGAGATGGATGGCTTCGAGATGAACGATGGCATCATCGTCATCGCTGCCACCAACCGTCCGGACGTTCTGGACCCGGCGCTGCTGCGTCCGGGCCGCTTCGACCGCCAGGTGGTGGTCGGCTTGCCGGATATCCGCGGGCGCGAACAGATCCTCAAGGTGCACATGCGCAAGGTGCCGCTGGGCGACCATGTCGATCCTGCCGTCATCGCCCGCGGTACGCCCGGTTTCTCCGGCGCCGACCTGGCCAACCTGGTCAACGAGGCCTCGCTATTCGCCGCGCGCTCCAACAAGCGCATCGTCGACATGCGCGAGTTCGAGCTGGCCAAGGACAAGATCATGATGGGCGCCGAGCGCAAGACCATGGTCATGTCCGAGAAGGAGAAGCGCAACACCGCCTACCACGAGGCCGGCCACGCCATCGTCGGTCGCCTGGTGCCGGAGCATGACCCGGTCTACAAGGTGTCCATCATTCCGCGCGGACGTGCCCTGGGCGTGACCATGTTCCTCCCCGAGGAAGATCGCTACAGCCTGTCCAAGCGCGCGCTGGAAAGCCAGATCTGCTCGCTGTTCGGCGGCCGTATCGCGGAAGAGATGACCCTCGGCTTTGAAGGCGTCACCACTGGCGCTTCCAACGACATCATGCGTGCTACCCAGTTGGCGCGGAACATGGTGACCAAGTGGGGTCTGTCCGAGAAACTCGGCCCGCTGATGTACGCGGAGGAGGAGGGCGAGGTGTTCCTCGGCCGTAGCGCCGGCAGCCAGCACGCCAATGTGTCGGGCGAGACCGCCAAGATGATCGACCAGGAAGTCCGGCGCATCATCGACGACTGCTACGGTACCGCCAAGCGACTGCTCGACGAGAACCGCGACAAGCTGGAGATGATGGCCGACGCACTGATGAAGTACGAGACCATCGACTCCGACCAGATCGACGACATCATGGCCGGTCGCGTGCCGCGCGAGCCGCGTGACTGGCAGGGTGGTTCGGGTACCGGCACCCCGCCGGCCAACCTGGAAGAGTCGGGCCGCCGCGAGAACACCCCTCCCATCGGTGGGCCGGCCGGCGAGCACTGAGAGCCCTGAATGAGCAATCCGCAATACCCGACCCGACTGCCTTGCGGCAGTCGGGTTCTTGATTTGGCCCGCCCACATGTCATGGGCATCCTCAATGTCACCCCCGATTCCTTTTCCGACGGCGGCCGTTACGACCGGCTGGACGATGCCCTGCGGCATGCCGAGCGCATGGTGCTGGAAGGCGCAACGCTCATCGACGTCGGCGGCGAGTCGACCCGTCCCGGTGCGCGCAGCGTTTCTCCGACGGAGGAGCTGGAGCGGGTCGCTCCGGTAGTCGAACGCATCGCCCGCGAACTGGACGTCGTGATTTCGGTGGATACCTCCACGCCTGCGGTCATGCGCGAAACTGCGCGTCTCGGAGCGGGTCTGATCAACGACGTCCGTTCGCTGCAGCGCGACGGTGCGCTGGATGCTGCGGTGGATAGCGGCCTGGCGGTCTGTCTCATGCACATGCGCGGAGAACCGCAGACCATGCAGGATGCGCCTGCCTACCAGGATGTGGCGGCGGAAGTCGGCGCGTTCCTGCAGGAGCGTGTGGATGCCTGCGTGGCGGCCGGAATCGACCGCGAGCGGCTGTTACTGGATCCGGGTTTCGGTTTTGCCAAGACACTGGAGCACAACCTGGTGCTGTTCAGGCATCTGCAGGCGCTCCATGGCCTGGGCCTGCCGTTGTTGGTCGGCGTTTCGCGCAAGAGCATGATCGGCAAGGTACTGGGGCGGGAGGTGGACGAACGCCTCTACGGCAGTCTCGCGCTGGCGGCCCTGGCGCTGGCCAAGGGCGCACGGATAATTCGAGTGCATGACGTGGCGGCGACCGTCGACGTGATGCGAATGATCTCCGCCGTTGAAATGGCGGATTGAGCACGGAAGACAAAAGATGAGCAGAAAATACTTCGGGACTGACGGTATCCGTGGTCGTGTTGGCGAGTTTCCGATTACTCCGGACTTCGTTCTCAAGCTGGGCTGGGCGGTGGGCATGGCCTTCCGCCGGCAGGGCAACTGCCGGGTCCTGATCGGCAAGGACACGCGCAGCTCGGGTTACATGTTCGAGTCGGCCTTCGAGGCCGGGCTCTCCGCTTCCGGCGCCGATACCCTGTTGCTGGGACCGATGCCTACCCCCGGCATCGCCTACCTGACGCGGACTTTCCACGCCGAGGCCGGGGTGGTGATCAGCGCTTCGCACAATCCCCACGACGACAACGGCATCAAGTTCTTCTCCGGGCAGGGGACCAAGCTGCCGGACGACGTCGAGCTGATGATCGAGGAACTGCTCGATGCGCCGATGACCGTGGTGGAGTCCGCCCGTCTCGGCAAGGTTTCGCGGATCAATGACGCGGCGGGGCGCTACATCGAATTCTGCAAGAGCAGCGTGCCGACCAGCACCGACTTCAACGGTCTCAAGGTCGTGCTCGACTGCGCCAACGGCGCTACCTACAAGATCGCTCCCAGCGTCTTCCGGGAACTGGGCGCGGAAGTGACGGTGCTGGCGGCCAGCCCGAATGGCCTGAACATCAACGACAAGTGCGGCTCCACTCACCTGGATGGCCTGCAGGCTGCGGTGGTCGAGCACCATGCCGACCTCGGCATCGCCTTCGACGGCGACGGCGACCGGGTGATGATGGTCGACCATACCGGTGCGGTCGTGGATGGCGACGAACTGCTTTTCCTCATCGCGCGCGACCTGCAGGAAAGCGGGCGGCTGCAAGGTGGTGTGGTCGGCACCCTGATGAGCAACCTCGGCCTGGAGCTGGCTTTGCAGGAACTGCATATCCCGTTCGTGCGGGCGAAGGTCGGCGATCGCTATGTGATGGCCGAACTGCTGGCTCGGAACTGGATGCTGGGAGGGGAGAATTCGGGGCATATCGTCTGCTGCCAGAACACCACGACGGGCGATGCCATCATCGCGGCGCTACAGGTGCTGATGGCGCTCAAGCATCGCGGCCAGACCCTGGCCGAGGCGCGCCAGGGGATTCGCAAGTGCCCCCAGGTGCTGATCAATGTGCGCTTCAAGGGCGAAAACGATCCGCTCGAGCACCCCTCGGTGAAGGAGGCCAGCGTCCGCGTCACCGAGCAAATGGGCGGGCGCGGTCGTGTCCTGCTGCGCAAATCCGGCACGGAGCCGTTGGTCCGGGTGATGGTCGAGGGCGACGAGGAAGCTAGCGTTCGTGCCCACGCCGAACAGCTGGCAAAAATTGTTTCTGAGGTATGTGCTTGATTTTGCTTGCCAGTCTGGAAACTGTTGAGTAACATCTGCGCCCACTTTGCCCCGCGAGGTACAGCATGCGTCGACCCTTGGTGGCCGGTAACTGGAAAATGCACGGTACGCATTCCAGTGTGGCCGAGTTGATCAAAGGCTTGCGTCAGCTGGCGTTGCCGAGCGGAGTCGATGTAGCTGTGATGCCGCCTTGCTTGTTCATCAGCCAGGTCATCCAGGGCCTGGCCGGCAAGGCGATCGATGTAGGTGCGCAGAACAGCGCCGTCGAGCCGATGCAAGGCGCGCTGACCGGTGAGACTGCTCCCAGTCAGTTGGCGGATGTCGGTTGTAGCATGGTCCTTGTGGGCCACTCGGAGCGTCGCCTGATTCTCGGCGAGAGTGACGAGGTTGTGAGTCGCAAGTTTGCCGCGGCTCAGTCGTGCGGCCTGGTGCCGGTGCTGTGTGTCGGGGAAACCCGGGCGGAGCGCGAGGCGGGCAAGACGCTGGAGGTTGTCGCAAGGCAGCTGGGAAGCGTGATCGACGAGTTGGGTGTTGGAGCTTTTGCTCGCGCAGTCGTGGCTTACGAGCCGGTCTGGGCGATCGGGACCGGGTTGACCGCGTCCCCCGCGCAAGCCCAGGAAGTGCACGCGGCGATCCGCGCGCAACTGGCAGCGGAAAATGCCGAGGTCGCAAAAGGTGTGCGACTCCTTTACGGCGGCAGTGTAAAGGCGGCAAGTGCAGCCGAGTTGTTCGGCATGCCGGATATCGATGGGGGGCTGGTAGGTGGAGCCTCCCTCAATGCGGATGAGTTCGGCGCGATCTGTCGTGCCGCGGGAAGCTGAAGATGCTGGAAAAGGTCGTAATTGTCGTGCATCTGCTGATGGCATTGGGTCTTGTTGGCCTGATCCTCGTTCAGCATGGCAAGGGTGCGGATGCAGGGGCTTCTTTCGGTGCAGGTGCTTCGGCAACTGTTTTCGGAAGCCAAGGTTCCGCTACCTTTTTGAGTCGGATTACTGGTATACTGGCAGCGGTTTTTTTCTTGACCAGCCTTGGCTTAGCGTACTTCGCTAAAGAAAAGTCTGATGCTCTGCAACACATCGGACTGCCGGATCCGGCAGTTCTGGAGCAGAAGCAAGAGAAAGCACCGGCCGCTGACGATGTGCCGGTTCTTCAGGAGCAGTCCAGGCCTGCGGAAAGTGCAGGCGATGTACCGGCGGCTCCTGAACAGAAGTAAGAGAAAGGTTTCTGCCGAGGTGGTGGAATTGGTAGACACGCTACCTTGAGGTGGTAGTGGCCATAGGCTGTAGGGGTTCGAGTCCCCTCCTCGGTACCATATAAGCAAGCCCCGTCCTGCGGGGTTTGTCTCCGCAAGGTTCGGTTGACCCATCAGGGTGTCGGTCGTATAATCTTGCACCAGCTTTGACGCGGGGTGGAGCAGTCTGGTAGCTCGTCGGGCTCATAACCCGAAGGTCGTTGGTTCAAATCCAGCCCCCGCAACCAGTTTTTCAGGGCCCCTTTTTAGGGGCTTTTTGTTAGCTGGACAGTCCATGCCACGGTTCCGAGTGGCAATTTAGGGATGGGCGTTTCGCCCATTTTTTGTTTCTACGACATACGCGAGGCGATCAGGTGTCGAGCAAGCTAGAACAGTTGCAGGCCTTGCTGGCCCCTGTGGTCGAGGCGCTCGGCTATGAGTGCTGGGGCGTCGAGTTCATTTCCCAGGGTCGTCATTCGGTGTTGCGCGTCTATATCGACCGCCCCGAAGGCATCCTCATCGATGACTGTGAAGCCGTCAGTCGGCAGGTCAGCGGTATTCTCGACGTCGAAGACCCGATCAGCGGCGAGTACACCCTGGAGGTGTCCTCTCCGGGCATGGATCGGCCGCTGTTCACCCTCGAACAGTTCGCCAAGCATGCCGGCGAGCAAGTGAAGATCAGGCTGCGTTCGCCCTATGAGGGGCGGCGTAACTACCAAGGCATTCTCCGTGGTGTGGAGGAGCAGGATGTGGTGGTCCTGGTGGACGATCACGAGTACCTGCTGCCGATCGATTCGATCGACAAGGCCAACATCATTCCCCGTTTTGATTGAGACGCGAATCCGCGGATCCAATGGATTGAAAGGCGAGGCGTACAATGAGCAAAGAAGTACTGCTGGTTGTTGAGTCGGTATCCAACGAAAAGGGCGTACCGGCCGGCGTGATTTTCGAGGCGCTGGAGCTGGCTCTGGCGACCGCCACCAAGAAACGTTTCGAGGACGAGGTCGACCTGCGCGTCGAGATCAATCGTCATAACGGCAGCTACGAGACTTTCCGTCGTTGGCACGTCGTCGCCGACGAGGACTACCAGGACCCCGCCACCGAGATCACCGTCGAGGACGTCCAGGAGCAGAAGCCGGGCGCGAAGGTCGGCGAGGTCATCGAAGAAAAGATCGAATCCATCGAGTTCGGCCGCATCGCTGCGCAGACTGCCAAGCAGGTCATCGTGCAGAAGGTCCGCGAGGCCGAGCGCGCCCAGGTGGTCGATGCCTACCGCGAGAAGGTCGGCGAGATCATTTCCGGTACCGTGAAGAAGGTCACCCGCGACAACGTCATCGTCGATCTCGGCAACAACGCCGAGGCGCTGCTGGCCCGCGACCAGATCATTCCGCGCGAGACCTTCCGCGTTGGCACCCGCGTGCGTGCCCTGCTGAAGGAGATCCGTACCGAGAACCGCGGTCCTCAGCTGGTCCTGTCGCGTACCGCGCCGGAAATGCTGATCGAGCTGTTCCGCATCGAAGTACCGGAAATCGCCGAGCAGTTGATCGACGTGATGGCCGCCGCCCGTGACCCGGGCTCGCGCGCCAAGATCGCCGTTCGTTCCAAGGACAAGCGCATCGACCCGCAGGGCGCCTGCATCGGCATGCGCGGTTCGCGCGTCCAGGCGGTATCCGGCGAGATCGGTGGAGAGCGGGTGGACATCGTCCTGTGGGACGACAACCCGGCGCAATTCGTGATCAACGCCATGGCTCCGGCCGAGGTGGCGGCGATCATCGTCGACGAGGATACCCATACCATGGATATCGCCGTCGCCGAGGACAATCTGGCGCAGGCTATCGGCCGCAGTGGCCAGAACGTCCGTCTGGCCAGCCAGTTGACCGGCTGGACCCTGAATGTGATGACCGAGGCGGATATCCAGGCCAAGCAACAGGCCGAGACCGGGGATATCCTGCAGCGCTTCGTCGACGAGCTGGATGTCGACGAGGAACTGGCCCAGGTACTGGTGGAAGAGGGCTTCACGACTCTTGAGGAAATCGCCTACGTACCGATGGAAGAGATGCTCAGCATCGATGGCTTCGACGAAGACATCGTCAACGAGCTGCGCTCCCGTGCCAAGGATCGCCTGCTGACCAAGGCCATTGCGACCGAAGAGAAGCTCGCCGACGCACAACCGGCAGAAGACCTGCTCAGCCTCGATGGCATGAGCAAGGAGCTGGCCCTGGACCTGGCGCTGCGTGGCGTAACCACCCGTGAAGATCTGGCCGAGCAATCGATCGACGATCTGCTCGACATCGACGGCATGGACGAAGAGCGTGCCGGCAAGTTGATCATGGCCGCCCGGGCCCATTGGTTCGAGTAAGCAGTCGCGGCCTGAGGAGAGAAGTGCATGACGCAAGTCACGGTGAAAGAACTGGCCCAGGTGGTCGACACACCGGTGGAGCGCCTGCTGCTGCAGATGCGTGACGCAGGTCTGCCGCACACCAGTGCCGAACAAGTTGTAACGGATAGCGAGAAGCAAGCCCTGCTGACCCACCTGAAAGGCAGCCATGGCGATCGCGCCAGCGAGCCGCGCAAGATCACCCTGCAACGCAAGACCACTACCACGCTGAAAGTGGGTGGCAGCAAGACGGTGAGCGTCGAAGTTCGCAAGAAGAAAACCTATGTCAAGCGCAGCCCCGACGAGATCGAGGCCGAGCGCCAGCGCGAACTCGAGGAGCAGCGCGCGGCGGAAGAGGCGGAGCGTCTGAAGGCCGAAGAGGCCGCTGCCCGCCAGCGTGCCGAAGAGGAAGCGCGCAAGGCCGAGGAAGCTGCGCGTGCCAAGGCTGCCCAGGAAGCAGCGGCTACTGCCGGTGCCGAGCCTGCCGTGGTGGCGGATGTCGCGGCTGCCGAACCGGTGGCCAAGCCTGCCGCCGTGGAAGAACGCAAGAAGGAAGAGCCGCGCCGCGCGCCCAAGCGTGACGAGGACGATGACCGCCGCGACCGCAAGCACACCCAGCACCGTCCCTCGGTCAAGGAGAAGGAAAAGGTTCCTGCTCCGCGCGTGGCTCCACGCAGCACCGACGAGGAAAGCGATGGTTACCGTCGCGGCGGTCGTGGTGGCAAGTCGAAGCTGAAGAAGCGCAACCAGCACGGGTTCCAGAACCCGACAGGACCGATCGTGCGTGAAGTGAACATCGGTGAGACCATCACCGTAGCCGAGTTGGCCGCCCAGATGTCGGTCAAGGGTGCCGAAGTCGTCAAGTTCATGTTCAAGATGGGCTCCCCGGTGACCATCAACCAGGTCCTGGACCAGGAGACCGCCCAACTGGTCGCCGAAGAGCTGGGCCACAAGGTCAAGCTGGTCAGCGAGAACGCGCTGGAAGAACAACTGGCCGAGTCCCTGAAGTTCGAAGGCGAGGCGGTCACCCGCGCGCCGGTCGTCACCGTCATGGGCCACGTCGACCACGGCAAGACCTCGCTGCTCGACTACATCCGTCGCGCCAAGGTCGCCGCGGGCGAGGCCGGTGGCATCACCCAGCATATCGGTGCCTACCACGTCGAAACCGAGCGTGGCATGGTGACCTTCCTGGATACCCCCGGCCACGCCGCGTTCACCGCGATGCGTGCCCGTGGCGCCCAGGCGACCGACATCGTGATCCTGGTGGTCGCGGCCGACGACGGCGTCATGCCGCAGACCCAGGAAGCCGTGCAGCACGCGAAAGCGGCGGGCGTGCCGATCGTGGTCGCGGTGAACAAGATCGACAAGCCCGAGGCCAACCCGGACAACATCAAGAACGGCCTGGCCGCTCTCGACGTGATCCCGGAAGAGTGGGGCGGTGACGCTCCCTTCGTCCCGGTTTCGGCGAAGCTCGGTACTGGCGTCGATGAACTGCTCGAAGCGGTCCTGCTGCAGGCAGAAGTGCTCGAACTGAAAGCCACTCCGTCGGCCCCGGGCCGTGGCGTGGTGGTCGAGTCGCGCCTGGACAAGGGACGCGGCCCGGTGGCCACCGTGCTGGTCCAGGACGGTACCCTGCGCCAGGGCGACATGGTGCTGGTCGGCATCAACTACGGTCGTGTCCGCGCCATGCTCGACGAGAACGGCAAGCCGATCAAGGAAGCCGGCCCGTCGATCCCGGTCGAGATCCTCGGCCTGGACGGTACGCCGGATGCCGGTGACGAGATGACCGTGGTCGCCGACGAGAAGAAGGCCCGCGAAGTCGCCCTGTTCCGTCAAGGCAAGTTCCGTGAGGTGAAACTGGCGCGTGCCCATGCCGGC
The DNA here is from genome assembly GCF_001836405.1 of Pseudomonas sp. HMSC057H01. Lineage (NCBI taxonomy): Bacteria > Pseudomonadati > Pseudomonadota > Gammaproteobacteria > Pseudomonadales > Pseudomonadaceae > Pseudomonas > Pseudomonas sp. HMSC057H01. Next base: position 125,702 of record NZ_KV828411.1, read on the forward strand.
AAGCTGGAAAACATCTTCGAGAACATGGGCCAGGAAGAGAAGAAGACCCTGAACATCGTCCTCAAGGCCGATGTGCGCGGTTCGCTCGAGGCTCTGCAAGGCTCGCTCAGCGGCCTGGGCAACGACGAAGTGCAGGTCCGCGTGGTCGGTGGCGGCGTCGGTGGCATCACCGAGTCCGACGCCAACCTGGCGCTGGCTTCCAACGCGGTGCTGTTCGGCTTCAACGTGCGCGCCGACGCCGGCGCGCGCAAGATCGTCGAAGCCGAAGGTCTGGATATGCGTTACTACAACGTGATCTACGACATCATCGAGGACGTCAAGAAGGCCCTGACCGGCATGCTCGGCAGCGATCTGCGGGAGAACATCCTGGGCATCGCCGAGGTGCGCGACGTGTTCCGCTCGCCGAAGTTCGGCGCGATCGCCGGCTGCATGGTCACCGAGGGCATGGTGCACCGTAACCGTCCGATCCGCGTGCTGCGGGACGATGTGGTCATCTTCGAAGGCGAGCTGGAGTCTCTCCGTCGCTTCAAGGACGACGTCGCCGAAGTGCGTGCCGGCATGGAGTGCGGCATCGGCGTGAAGAGCTACAACGACGTCAAGGTCGGCGACAAGATCGAAGTGTTCGAGAAGGTCGAAGTCGCACGCAGCCTTTGATGGCGAGTGCGTAACCACAGCGCCCGGGCCGGCTTCCAGCTGTCCCGGGCGTTTGTCGCTTTTTTTTCCAGTGGCCGGGTGTCGCTGGAGGCAGGTTGAAAAATGGCAAAAGACTACAGCCGTACCCAGCGTATCGGCGATCAGATGCAACGCGAACTGGCTCAACTGATCCAGCGCGAGATCAAGGACCCGCGCCTGGGCCTGGTCACCATCACCGGTGTCGAGGTCAGCCGCGACGTGGCGCACGCCAAGGTGTTCATCACCGTCATGGGCCAGGACGATGCCGGCAAGATCGCCCTGAACATGGAAATCCTCAACGACGCCGCCGGCTACCTGCGCATGTTGCTGGGCAAGTCGATGAAGCTGCGCAGCGTGCCGCAACTGCATTTCCACTACGACGAAAGCATCCGCCGCGGCGCCGAGCTGTCCGCGCTGATCGAACGTGCGGTGGCCGAAGACGGCCGCCGCCACGGCGACGAGACCGAGGACTGAGCGTGGCCCAGGTGAAGCGTATCCGCCGCTCCATCAGCGGCATCCTGGTGCTCGACAAGCCTCGCGGCATGAGTTCCAACCAGGCACTGCAGAAAGTCCGCTGGCTGCTCAATGCCGAGAAGGCCGGCCACACCGGCAGCCTCGACCCGCTGGCCACCGGGGTGCTGCCGCTGTGCTTCGGCGAGGCGACCAAGTTCTCCCAGTATCTTCTCGATGCCGACAAGGGTTACGAGACGGTGATGCGCATGGGCATCACCACCACCACCGGCGACGCCGAGGGCGAACTGCTCGCCGAGCGGGACGTGACCGTCGGTCGGGACGATCTCGAACAGGCCCTGCCGCGCTTCCGTGGCGACATAGAGCAGGTGCCGCCGATGTACTCGGCGCTGAAGAAAGACGGACAGCCGCTGTACAAGCTCGCCCGTGCAGGAGAGGTAGTGGAGCGCGAGGCGCGTTCTGTTACTATTACGCGCCTGGATTTGCTCTCCTTCGAGCCGCCCTGTGCGACCCTGGCCGTTTCCTGCAGCAAAGGCACCTACGTGCGTACGCTGGTGGAAGATCTTGGCCAGGTCCTGGGCTGCGGCGCGCACGTCGCGGCACTGCGGCGGACCCAGGCCGGGCCGTTCGCCCTGGCCCAGGCGATCACCCTCGAGACGCTCGAACGCGTGCATGCCGAAGGTGGTCCGGAAGCGCTGGACCAATTCCTGATGCCGGAAGACAGCGGCCTGTTGCATTGGCCGGTGTTGCAGTTGTCCGAGCACAGTGCGTACTACTGGCTGCACGGGCAGCCGGTGCGGGCCCCGGAAGCGCCGAAGTTCGGCTGGTTGCGGGTGCAGGATCAGACAGGTCGTTTCATCGGTATCGGTGAAGTGACCGACGACGGGCGTATCGCCCCGCGTCGACTGATTCGGTCATAAGACCGATACGAGGGTGGCTGTCAGCAGGCACGGTCATTCCTCCTTTTAAAACACGGGAAGCGATTCCCGGCCTGTTCACTCAGAGGAAGCCCATCATGGCACTGAGCGTTGAAGAAAAAGCGCAGATCGTTAACGAATACAAGCAAGCTGAAGGCGACACCGGTTCCCCGGAAGTGCAGGTAGCCCTGCTGTCCGCCAACATCAACAAGCTGCAGGATCACTTCAAGGCCAACGGCAAGGATCACCATTCCCGCCGTGGTCTGATCCGTATGGTTAACCAGCGCCGTAAGCTGCTGGACTACCTGAAGGGCAAAGACGTGTCTCGCTACACTGCCCTGATCGGCCGTCTGGGTCTGCGTCGCTAAGCGACGCCGGTCGGCAGCTTGAAGCAAGGAGCTGGAAGTCTGGCGTCGATACCCGCACACGAGGCGGGTATCGGCGTCGGGCTTCCAGCTTCGCGCTTTCTAGGAATCGATTCGGGTCCGACTCCCGGCATTCCACCGATTTCCCCCAAGGCAACATAGAAGGTAAAGACACCGTGAACCCGGTAACCAAGCAATTCCAGTTCGGTCAGTCGACCGTCACTCTCGAGACCGGCCGTATCGCTCGCCAGGCCACCGGCGCCGTACTGGTCACCATGGACGACGTCAGCGTGCTGGTCACCGTGGTCGGCGCCAAGTCGCCGGCCGAAGGCCGCGACTTCTTCCCGCTGTCCGTGCACTACCAGGAAAAGACCTACGCCGCAGGCCGTATCCCCGGCGGTTTCTTCAAGCGTGAAGGACGTCCTTCCGAGAAGGAAACCCTGACCTCGCGCCTGATCGACCGTCCGATCCGTCCGCTGTTCCCCGAAGGTTTCATGAATGAAGTGCAGGTCGTCTGCACCGTCGTTTCCACCAACAAGAAGTCCGATCCGGACATCGCCGCGATGATCGGTACCTCCGCCGCCCTGGCGATCTCCGGCATTCCGTTCGCCGGCCCGATCGGCGCCGCCCGCGTCGGTTTCCATCCGGAAATCGGCTACATCCTCAACCCCACCTACGAGCAACTGCAGAGTTCCAGCCTCGACATGGTCGTGGCCGGTACCGAAGACGCCGTGCTGATGGTGGAGTCCGAGGCCGACGAACTGACCGAAGACCAGATGCTCGGTGCCGTGCTGTTCGCCCACGACGAGTTCCAGGCGGTGATCCGTGCCGTCAAGGAGCTGGCCGCCGAAGCTGGCAAGCCGGCCTGGGACTGGAAAGCCCCGGCGGAAAACACCGTGCTGGTCAACGCCATCAAGGCAGAGCTGGGCGAAGCGATCTCCCAGGCCTATACCATCACCATCAAGCAGGACCGCTACAACCGTCTGGGCGAGCTGCGCGACCAGGCCGTGGCCCTGTTCGCCGGCGAGGAAGAGGGCAAGTTCCCGGCTTCCGAGGTCAAGGACGTATTCGGCCTGCTGGAATACCGCACCGTTCGCGAGAACATCGTCAACGGCAAGCCGCGTATCGACGGTCGTGACACCCGTACCGTGCGTCCGCTGCGCATCGAAGTCGGCGTGCTCGGCAAGACCCACGGTTCCGCGCTGTTCACCCGTGGCGAAACCCAGGCCCTGGTCGTCGCGACCCTCGGCACCGCGCGCGATGCCCAGTTGCTGGATACCCTGGAAGGCGAGCGCAAGGACGCCTTCATGCTGCACTACAACTTCCCGCCCTTCTCGGTAGGCGAGTGCGGCCGCATGGGCAGCCCGGGTCGTCGTGAAATCGGCCATGGCCGTCTGGCCCGTCGTGGCGTCGCTGCCATGCTGCCGACCCAGGACGAGTTCCCCTACACCATTCGCGTGGTTTCCGAGATCACCGAGTCCAACGGTTCCAGCTCGATGGCCTCCGTGTGCGGCGCCTCCCTGGCGCTGATGGATGCCGGTGTGCCGGTCAAGGCGCCGGTCGCCGGTATCGCCATGGGCCTGGTCAAGGAAGGCGAGAAGTTCGCCGTCCTGACCGACATCCTCGGTGATGAAGACCACCTGGGCGACATGGACTTCAAGGTTGCCGGTACCGACAAGGGCGTCACCGCCCTGCAGATGGACATCAAGATCAACGGTATCACCGAAGAGATCATGGAGATCGCCCTGGGCCAGGCCCTGGAAGCTCGCCTGAACATCCTCGGCCAGATGAACCAGGTCATCGCCAAGCCGCGCGCCGAGCTGTCCGAGAACGCCCCGACCATGCTGCAGATGAAGATCGACTCGGACAAGATCCGCGACGTCATCGGCAAGGGCGGCGCGACCATCCGTGGTATCTGCGAAGAGACCAAAGCCTCGATCGACATCGAGGACGATGGCAGCGTGAAGATCTACGGCGAAACCAAGGAAGCCGCCGAGGCCGCCAAGCTGCGCGTCCTGGCGATCACCGCGGAAGCCGAGATCGGCAAGATCTATGTCGGCAAGGTGGAGCGCATCGTCGACTTCGGGGCCTTCGTCAACATCCTGCCGGGCAAGGACGGCCTGGTGCACATCTCGCAGATCAGCGACAAGCGCATCGACAAGGTCACCGACGTGCTGCAGGAAGGCCAGGAAGTGAAGGTCCTGGTGCTCGACGTGGACAACCGTGGCCGCATCAAGCTGTCGATCAAGGACGTGGCTGCCGCCGAAGCTTCCGGCGTGTAAGTCGAGTCGTGATCGATGAAAACAGGGCCCTCGGGCCCTGTTTTCGTTTCCGCGACACGCTTCTCGGCGAAGGGGGCGAATCCTTGCATTTTGCAAGCCCTGTCATCGCCAATTCGGCATTCTGCAACCGTCTCGCTTCCAGCCTATTTTTTAACTTATTGTTTTTAAAGGATTTTATTTTAGAGAAAAACTGGCACAGCGCTTGCGATATCTACTATGCAACTGACGCCAGGAATGGCTGCAGTTTTTCGAAATCCATAGGAGAAACCGCAATGAAATTCAGCAAACTCGCTATTGCCGCTGCTACTGCCACTGCTCTGAGCTTCTCGATGGCCAATGCGTTCGCTGCCCAGCCCATCAGCCTGGCGGCCAACGACACTATGCAGAAAACCGAAGAAGCGGTTTCCGATACCTGGATCACCAGCAAGGTGAAATCCAGCCTGATCGCCAACAAGAATGTCAGTGGCGTCGATATCAAGGTCGAGACCAACAAAGGTGTGGTTTCCCTTTCCGGCAACGTGAAGAGCGATGCCGAGCGTGACCTGGCGATCGAGACCGCCAAGGGCATCAAGGGCGTGAAAGCCGTTTCCGCCGATGGCCTGAAATCGGTCGAGTAAGCGCCCGGGCCGAACGACCCCTTTTCCCTCGTCACCAGGAGGAAGACCGATGAATTCCGATGTGATCAAAGGTAAGTGGAAGCAACTCACCGGCAAGATCAAGGAGCGTTGGGGCGATCTGACCGACGACGATCTCCAGGCTGCCGACGGACATGCCGAATACCTGGTCGGCAAGCTGCAGGAACGCTATGGCTGGTCCAAGGAAAGGGCTGAACAGGAAGTTCGCGACTTCAGCGATCGCCTGTGAACAGGTAGAAAGAAGCCCCGCCGGGATTGCCCGGCGGGGCTTTTTCATGGGCGCTGGATTCAGTCGCCGCGCCGGCTCTGGATGGCGCTGAGGCGGTTGCCCTCGAAACGGACGAAATACAGCATGCCGTTCCATGGGCCATAGATCCATTCCTGGACCTCGACCTCGTAGCGCTTGCCCCATTCCCCGACGACCTCGCGATAACCCAGGCTGTCGCGGCTGCGTGGCTCGCCGCAGCGCGCAAGAACGTCGGCGCTGCTGTCGCCGGTGCTGACCAGGCGGCTGCCGCAACGCAGCGAATCGGCCTGCGCATGTGCCAATGGCAGCAGGGACAGCAACGCCACCAGCCCGGTACGCGGAAGCGAGCGATTCAACGCTTGAACTCGATGCGTTTCAGCTTGTTGGCTTCGAAGGTCAGGATGTAGGTCACGCCGTTGCGCGGGCCGTACACCCACTCCTCGACCTTGAATTCCCGCCGATCGTAGCTGCCCAGGGTATAGCCGACGTCGTCGCGGTGATCCGGATCGCCGCACTTTTGCTGTACTTCGAAGGCCCGGTCGCCGACGCTGACCAGCGCACTGCCGCAACGCATGGTGTCGGCCTGCGCGCTCGCGCAGGCAAGGTAGAGCAGGGGGGCCGCGAGGGCGGCGAATCGCTTGTGCAAGGTATCACTCGCTATCCAGGTGCAATTGGGTGTCGACATTACCCTTGTCTTCGCCTTCGGCGAAACTGACGTCGATCAAGTAGATGCGATCGTCCGGCAACTGGCCTTTCTCCACCAGATAATCCTTGATCCGGGTGGCCCGGGCCTGGCCAATCTGGCGCAGCAGCACTTGGCTCTTGGCCCAGGAAGCGATCACCGCTTCGCGCATCTTCGCGGTGCGTTCGTCGCTGTCCAGTTCTTTCCACTCGGCCGGTGGCTGCTGCTTCAGGCGGGTCCGGTAGATGCCTTCGAGCAGCGGTGCCTGCATGTTCTCCGGTACCTCGAGTTGCTTGGCGTCGCTCGGGACCTTGTCGCCGCGACGCTGGAGCATGCGGTAGTAGGTGTTCTGGTATTCCAGTTCGAGACGCTTGGCGCCGATCGAGGGACCGTCAGCCGCGGCGGAGGCCACGCCTTCCACTTCCAGGCGCAGCGCCGGCCGCTCCTTGAGCGCATCGGCGAGCTTGTCGAGGTTGGCCTGGGCTTCCGGCGTCAGCTCGTCGCTGCCCGCGGCGAAGGGTACCGTGCCGAGATCCTCGTTGCCGCCGGCGGCGAGGCCGGCGATGAACTTGAACGGCGCCTGCACGGCGCGCAGGACCAGGTTGCGCAGGGTCTGCCAGACGATCGGCATGACGCTGAACTCCGGGTTGTTCAGGTCGCCGGCCACCGGCAACTGGATATCGATGTTGCCCTTGGTGTCCTTGAGCAGGGCTACCGCCAGCTTCACCGGCAGGTCCACGGCATCCGGGCTGTCGACCTTCTCGCCGAGTTGCAGGCCTTCCAGCAGGACCTTGTTTTCCGCCTTCAGTTGGCTGCGTTCGATCTGGTAGTGCAGGTCCAGGTTGAGTCGCCCCTTGCGGATGCGGTAGCCGGCGAACTTGCCGGAATAGGGCGTCAGGGTGGTCAGCTCGACGCGCTTGAAGCTGGTGGTGATGTCGAGCTTCTTCAGCGGGTCGAATGGGTCCAGTTCGCCGGCGATGGTCACCGGTGCGTACTTGTCGACCTTGCCCTTGATGTCCACCTTGGCCGGCTGCGAGTTGCGCGTGTCGAGGGTGCCGACTTCGCCGCTGAGCTGCTGGATGGCGGTACCGAACGGCGGCATCAGGGTCAGGTCGGCGAAGTTCGCCGAGCCGTTGTTGATCCGTACGCCGCCGATGTGGATGCCCAGCGGCTTGCTCGCCGGCGCGTTCTTGCTTTCGGCGGCGGCCTTGCCGGACGAACTAGCCGGTTGCGGGATGATCAGCTCGCTGACGTTGGTGCTGCGATCTTCGTTGATGATGAAGCGGGCGTAGGGCTCCTCGAAGGACACGCTCTGGATCGACAGGCTGTCCTCGTGCCGATAGGCGAGGCCGTTGAGGGTCAGCTTGGTCCATTTGACGAAGTCGCGGTCCTTGATGGTATCCAGGGTATGCAACTGGCTGACTTCGGCGCTGCCGTCGACGCTGAAGGCCAGCGGCTCGACGCTCTTCAGGTCGACCGCCAGCTCGCTGCCAAGGAAGCCGCTGCGCAGTTCCAGGCGGATGAACGGCGAGATGTAGGCCTGGGCCACGCGCAGGTCGATGTCGCGGGTACTGACCTTGAGCCTGGCGCTGACCGGGTCGAGCACCACCTGGCCGCTGGCCTGGACCTGGCCGCGGTTGCCGAGGCCGGTCTTGAGCTTGAGGTCGAAGGGGGTCTTGCCGAGGCTGTCGACGTTCTGCAGGTCGAGGTCCAGCGGGCCGACTTCCAGCGGGACCTCGGTGGCCGGCTGGCGATCCACCAGGTGCGCCTTGTAGCCGCGCAGCTGGGCGTCGCGCAGGACGATGTGCCAGGGCTTGGCGGGCGTCTCCGCGGCGGCTTTCGTACTTTCCGGCGGAGGCGTCTTTGCAGTGTCGGCGAGCTGTTGCGGAGAGTCGCTGGCCGCCTTGTCGATTTCCGCAGTCTTGGCCGTTTCCTGCCCGGTTGCCTTGCCGGTCTTCGGAGCCTTGCTCGTCTCTTGCTTGGCTACCTTGTCGGCAGTGCCTTCCGCGACCTTGGCGGACTCTTTGTCGTCCGTTGCCCTTTCCGTCTCGGCGACGCTGGCGTCCTTCTCCGCAGGCCTGTCCTTGCCCGCGTCGCCCGAGGCTATCGCGGCTGCCTTGGCGGCACCGTCGGTTGCCGGTTCGCGGGTGGTCTGCGCCGCGTCGGCCGGGGCAGCGGCGGGATCGGTGTTTTCCGCCGGCTTGGGCGCAGGCGCCTTGCGTGGCGGCGGAGTGAAGTCGGCGAACAGTTTCTGCCAGTCTAGCTGGCCGTCCTTCTCGCGCGCGGCCCAGGCCTCCAGGCCCTGGCTGCGGACTTCGCCGAGCACCACTTCCTGCTTGGCCAGGTCCAGGGTGGTAGCGGCCACGTCGAGGCTGGCGAGCTTGGCCAGCGGCTTGCCCTGGGGCGAATTGATGCTGAAGTCGGCGAGTTTCAGCGCGGCTTTGTCGAGCAGCAGTTGGGTGTCCTTGGACAGGTCCAGGCGATAGTCGCTGGAGAGGCTGACCACGCCGTTCTCCAGCACCAGCGGGGCATTGTCGCGGACATAGGGCCACCAGGCCTTGAGCTGGATATCCTTGACGCTCAGGTGGCCCCTGGACGTGATCGGCACCAGGGTCAGGTCGCCTTCCCAGTCGAGGCGGCCGCCGTTCGGGCCGGTGGCGACCAGGGTCATCTTCGCGCCGTCGTCGGGCAGGGTGCTGAGGTTGTGCAGCTCGAAACCCAGCGGATCGAAGCTGAAGTCCACCGGCTCGCTCGGTCGCAGGTCCTGGAAGTGCAGGCTGCCCTCGGCCAGTTGGATGCGGTCGATGCGCAGCGGGAACGGGTCGCTCGGCTGTTCCGGCTCGGGCGATTCGCTCGGCGGGATCCTGAACAGGCTGGCCAGGTTGAGCTGGCCCTTCTCGTCGAACAGCAGTTCGGTATGCGGACCTTCCAGCTCGACGTCGGCCAGGTGCAGCTGGCGTTTCCACAGGCTGTCCAGCTGCAGGTTGGCGTACAGCCGGCGGAAGGCCAGCTGGGGGTTCTTCTCGTCGCCCAGGCGCAGACCCCAGAGGGTCAATTCCAGGCTGAAGGGGTTGAATTCGATACGTTCGAGACGTGCGGGGACGGTGGCGTATTGCGCCAGTTGCTGGTTGGCGACGCGCAGCCCGATGCCGGGTATGAGCAGGAAGCCCAGCAGGCAATAGACGAGGAAGGTGATCAGCAGGGCGCTGACAGCGCGTTTCAGTCCTTTGGGCATGGCTCTCTTTCGTTTTCCGTTCTAAGCGGTGCGTTGGAGTATGGCACGGCCTCAAGGTTCCGACCGTGATTCGCGCCGTTTCAGAGCCTTTGGACGGGTATTCTTGCTGTCACGGCACGAAAGTTCAGTGACTCACCGGCGGCAGCCCCATGCGCCGGCAGGCTCGATGCATCGAAGCGTTGCGCACCGCCCAGCGCAGCAAGGGTACGCTGCGCCTGACGCTGCCGCGGATCAGGCGGCGTTGCAGCGGACTGAACGGGAGGTCGAGCATCGATCCGGCCCATTCCGGCAACAGCTCGGCGCCTGCGCGCAGCATCAGCGCGCCGAACGGCCTGGCCAGGGTGCTGGGCGCCGGCGCGTTGAAGAGAATCCGCACCACTTCACGGGTGCGTTCGTCGCAACGCAGCCGCGGACGCATCGCCTCCAGGTAGGCGGCGATCTGCTCGCGGTCGCGCGGTACCGCGCGGGCGCCGAGGCGTTCGGCGACCAGGGCGATTTCCGAGTAGTAACGGTCCTGCTCGCTGCCCGGCAGGTCGGGATTGAGATAGCGCAGGTAGGACTTGAGAAAGCTGCTGACCTCGGCGACATGCACCCAGGTCAGCAGGTCCGGGTCGCTGGCGGAGTAGGGCGTGCCGTCGGGCAACTGGCCGATGACGCTTTCGTGGATGCGCCGGACCCGCTCGATCAGTCGCTCGGCATCGGCCAGCGGGCCGTAGGTGGTGGCCGAGATGAACTGGCCGGTACGACGCAGGCGCCCGAGCAGGTCGTCGCGGAAATTGGAGTGGTCCCACACCCCCGCCAGGGCCAGCGGATGGAGCATCTGCAGAAGCAGCGCGCCGATGCCGCCGATCATCATGCTGCTGAAGTCGCCGTGGACCTTCCAGCAGGCGGCATCGGGGCCGAACAGGCCCGGATCGCCTTTCGGCGATTCGAAGTCGACACCGCCGACGGCGAGCCCGGTAAGGCTCAGCACCTGGCTTTCGATATGGCGACGGACGCTTTCCATGGAGGGCTCGCTACGACAGGGCAGGCACGAGCTTAACCCAGGCGCCGGAGCGACTGGAACCGTCCCGCGCCGCAGGGCGCGGGACGGTTGCGCGGGTCAGCGGTTGAGGCGGTTGTCGATCAACCCCTGCACCACTCCCGGATCGGCCAGGGTCGAGGTATCGCCGAGACTGTCCAGCTCGTTGCAGGCGATCTTGCGCAGGATACGCCGCATGATCTTGCCGGAGCGGGTCTTCGGCAGGCTGGGCGCCCATTGCAGGTGATCCGGCTTGGCGAAGCTGCCGATCTCCTTGCCGACCAGGGCCAGCAATTCCTGTTGTAGCGCCTCGCTGGGCTGACTGCCGGCCATCAGGGTGACGAACGCGTAGATGGCCTGGCCCTTCACGTCATGCGGGCAGCCGACCACTGCCGCCTCGGCCACCGCATCGTGCAGGACCAGCGCGCTCTCGACCTCGGCGGTGCCGATCCGGTGTCCGGAGACATTGATCACGTCGTCGACCCGGCCGGTGATCCAGTAGTAGCCGTCCTCGTCGCGGCGCGCGCCGTCGCCGCTGAAGTAATACCCGGGGTAGGGCTTGAAGTAGGTGTCGATCATCCGCTGGTGGTCGCCGTAGACGCTGCGGATCTGACTCGGCCAACTGGCCTTGATCGCCAGTACGCCGCTGCCCGCGCCGTCGATTTCCTTGCCTTTCTCGTCGAGCAGCACGGGTTGCACGCCGAAGAACGGGCGGGTCGCCGAGCCTGGCTTTAGCGCAGTGGCGCCGGGCAACGGGGTGATCAGGATGCTGCCGGTCTCAGTCTGCCACCAGGTATCGACGATGGGGCAGCGCTTCTCGCCGACCACCTGGTAGTACCACTCCCAGGCCTCCGGGTTGATCGGCTCGCCCACCGAGCCGAGCAGGCGCAGGCTGCTGCGCGAGGTCTGGCGGACCGGGGCGTCGCCTTCGCGCATCAGCGCGCGGATCGCGGTCGGCGCGGTGTAGAAGATATTCACCTGGTGCTTGTCGATCACCTGCCAGAAGCGCGAGGCGTCCGGGTAGTTGGGCACGCCCTCGAACATGAGGGTGGTGGCGCCGTTGGCCAGCGGGCCGTAGACGATATAGCTGTGTCCGGTGACCCAGCCGACGTCGGCGGTGCACCAGTAGACGTCGCCATCGTGGTAGTCGAACACGTACTTGTGGGTCATCGCCGCGCCGAGCAGGTAGCCCCCGGTGGTGTGCAATACGCCCTTCGGCTTGCCGGTGCTGCCGGAGGTATAGAGGATGAACAGCGGGTCCTCGGCGTCCATCGCTTCCGCCGGGCAGTCGGCTGAGGCCGCGTGGAGCGCCTCGTGGTACCAGATGTCGCGGCCTTCGACCCAGGGTATGTCGCCCTGGGTGCGCTCGACTACCACCACGGTGGAGACGTCCGGGCAGTCCTTCAGCGCCTTTTCCACATTCTGCTTCAGCGGGATGTACTTGCCGCCGCGCACGCCCTCGTCGGCGGTGATCACGGTGCGGCAGTCGGCATCGAGAATGCGGTCGCGCAGCGAGTCCGGCGAGAAGCCGCCGAACACCACCGAGTGCACCGCCCCGATGCGGGCGCAGGCGAGCATGGCGTAGGCGGCCTCGGGAATCATCGGCATGTAGATGCAGACCCGGTCGCCCTTTTCCACGCCGCGGCTCTTCAGCACGTTAGCCAGGCGGCAGACGTTGTGGTGCAGCTTGCGGTAGGTGATGTGCGCGGATTCGCTGGGGTTGTCGCCTTCCCAGACGATCGCGATCTGTTCGCCGCGGCGTTCCAGGTGGCGGTCGATGCAGTTGTAGGCGACGTTCAACTGGCCGCCCTTGAACCAGGTGGCCTGGCCTTTCCTCAGGTCGCCGTGGTGGACGCTGTGCCAGGGCTTGAACCAATCGAGGAAGGCCTTGGCCTGCTCGCTCCAGAACTCGTCGGGGTTCTCGACGGATTGGCGGTACAGGCGCTGGTAGTCGTCGTCGTTCAGGTAGGCACGCTGGCGGACGGCGTCCGGCACCGGGTGGACGCTGATCTCGAACATGGCGGTTTCCTTTGTTTTTCTGCTCCGCAAGGTGTCGAGAGACCGCACGCGGCCCCTCTTCAGGTTCGACCAAGGGTGGGCCAGGCGAGTGCCATGTTCAAGTGCCAAAGGCGCGAGCGGGGAAGGCGCCGGGGTCAATCGCAGGGCGGAATGAAAAAGCCCGGCCTAGGGCCGGGCTTTGGGGAGGGGCGGATCAGCCGCGATGGCGGCCGCGGAAGAAGTCGATCAGGCCTTGGGTGGAGGCGTCCTCGGCCGGGGTTTCCTCGCTGCCGACCAGGCGCGAATAGACACCCTTGCCGAGTTCCTTGCCAAGCTCCACGCCCCATTGGTCGAAGGCGTTGATGCCCCAGAGGATGCTCTGTACGTAGACCTTGTGCTCGTACATGGCGATCAGCGCGCCGAGGCGGCGGGCGCTGATGCGCTCGACCACCAGGGTGTTGCTCGGTCGGTTGCCCGGGATCACCTTGTGCGGCGCCAGGCGCTGCACTTCGGCTTCCGGCAGGCCCTTGGCGCGCAGTTCGGCCTCGGCCTCCTCGCGGCTCTTGCCGAGCATCAGCGCCTGGCTCTGCGACAGGCAGTTGGCGTACAGCCACTGGTGATGGTCGGCCACCGGGTTGTAGCTGCTCACCGGGACGATGAAGTCCGCCGGGATCAACTGGGTGCCCTGGTGCAGCAACTGATGGTAGGCGTGCTGGCCGTTGCAGCCGACACCACCCCAGATCACCGGCCCGGTGCCGCTGGTGACCGGCGTGCCGTCCTGGCGCACGCTCTTGCCGTTGGATTCCATGTCCAGTTGTTGCAGGTGGTCGGTGATATTCCGCAGATAGTAGTCGTAGGGCAGGATCGCGTGGCTGTTCGCGCCCCAGAAGTCGCCGTACCAGACGCCGAGCAGGCCGAGCAGCACCGGGATGTTGCGTTCGAACGGCGCGGTCTGGAAATGCTGGTCCATGTTGTAGGCGCCGGACAGCAGTTCCTTGAAGTTGGAGATGCCGATGGACATGGCGATCGGCAGGCCGATGGCCGACCACAGCGAGTAGCGGCCGCCGACCCAGTCCCACATGGGGAAGATGTTTTCCTCGCGGATGCCGAAGGCGATCGCGGCTTCCTTGTTGCTGGAGACGGCGATGAAATGGCGGTAGAGCTCTTCCTCGGTGCCGCCCTGGGCCAGGTACCAGGCGCGTGCGGCCTGGGCGTTCTTCAGGGTTTCCAGGGTCCCGAAGGACTTGGAGGAAACGATGAACAGGGTGGTCTCGGCGTTCAGGCGGCTGGCCAGTTCATGGAACTCGCTACCGTCGATGTTCGCCAGGTAGTGGCAGCGCACGCCTTTCTGGGCGAACGGCAGCAAGGCTTCGGATACCAGTTGCGGGCCGAGGAAGGAGCCGCCGATGCCGATGTTCACCACGTCGGTGATCGGCTTTTCGGTATAGCCGCGCCACAGGCCGTTGTGCACGTAGCCCACCAGCTCGGTCATCTGGTGCAGGACGCGGTGGACTTCCGGCATCACGTCGACGCCATCGACCAGCACCTTGTCGCCGATCGGTCGACGCAGCGCGGTATGCAGTACCGGCCGGCGTTCGGAGGCATTGATCGCCTCGCCGTCGAACATCGCCCTGATCGCGTCGCTCAGCCGTGCCTCCTCGGCCAGCTTCACCAGCAGGTCGATGGTGTCCTGGCGAATCAGGTTCTTCGAGAAGTCGAGGAACAGCCCACAGGCGCTGAAGGAAAACCGCTTGAAGCGCTCCGGATCGTCGATGAACGCCTGGCGCATCCTGAAGTCCTGCAGTTCCTGGCGATGGGCGGCCAGGGCGCGCCAACTGTCGAGTTGCGTGGCATCCAGCGGAGTGAGGTGGTGCTTCATGGCTGACCTTCTGGTTGGAATTCGATGGCGCACTTATTTGAACATGAAAAAGCCCGGATGAAACCGGGCTTTATCCAGAGGGGGCGAGGTCAGGCGACCTGTATCGGAATCGCCTCGCTGGTATGGCTGAGCTGGTTGCCCGGCGCCATGTACAGCATGCGCGGCTTGTGGCTGGCCAGTTCGGCTTCGCTGTAGTGTGCGTAGGCGCAGATGATCACGCGGTCGCCGACCTTGGCCTTGTGTGCCGCGGCGCCGTTCACCGAGATCATCTTCGAGCCGTTCTCGGCGCGGATCGCATAGGTGGTGAAGCGCTCGCCGTTGTCGACGTTGTAGATCTGGATCTGTTCGTACTCGCGGATTCCGGAGAGGTCCAGCCAATCGCCGTCGATGGCGCAGGAGCCTTCGTAGTCGAGGACGGCATGGGTGACTTCGGCGCGATGCAACTTGGCTTTGAGCATGATGGCGTGCATGGGGCGACTCCTATCGGGTCCGCGGGGGGCGGCAGAGTATGGCGAGTCCGTGGTGAGCGCTCAAGCCCCCGGGAACCGGGGGCTCGGCATGCGTCAATCGAGGTGGACTGAGAGGTTGTCGATCAGCCGCGTACTGCCCAGGTAGGCGGCGGCCAGGATCACCAGTTGGCGGTCGCCGGGTACCCCGGGGCGCAGGCTGATCGGCTCGCGGATTTCCAGGTAGTCGGGGCGCAACCCGGCCTGTTCCAGGGCCTGGCGGGCGTCGGCGAGCAATGCCGGGAAGTCCTCGGCGCCGGCGCGGATGCGTTCGCCGAGCTGCCGCAGGGTGCGGTAGATCGCCGGGGCGGCGGCGCGCTGCTGCTCGTCGAGGTAACCGTTGCGCGAGGACAACGCCAGGCCATCGGCGGCGCGCACCGTCGGCTCGCCGAAGATCTGCACCGGCAGGTTGAGGTCGCGGACCAGCTTGCGGATCACCGCCAACTGCTGGAAATCCTTTTCGCCGAACAGCGCGAGGTCCGGCTGGACCATGTTCAGCAGCTTGCTGACCACGGTCGCCACGCCTTCGAAATGGCCGGGACGACTGGCGCCGCAAAGGCCTTCGGAGACGCCGGGAACATGGATGCGGGTCTGCCCGTCCATGCCGTCGGGGTACATTTCCTCGACGGTCGGGGTGAACAGCAGGTGGCAGCCGGCTTCGAGCAGGCGTTCCTGGTCGGCTGCGAGGGTTCGCGGGTATGTGTCGAGGTCTTCGCTGGGGCCGAATTGCAGCGGGTTGACGAAGATGCTGACGACCACGAAGTCGGCGCGTTCGCCGGCTTTCTTTACCAGCGCGGCATGGCCGGCGTGGAGGTTGCCCATGGTCGGCACGAAGCCGATGCGCTTGCCTTCGCTGCGGGCGCGCGCCACCGCGGCGCGCAGTTCACGGACGGTCTTGACGGTGTTCATGCGTTGAATCCGTGTTCGGCGGCGGGGAAGGACACGTCCTTGACGGCGCGGACGTAGGCCGCGATGGCGGCTGGGATGCTCTCCTGGCCTTGCATGAAATCCTTGACGAACTTGGGCGAGCGGCCGGTCAGCGAGAGACCCAGCATGTCGTGCATGACCAGCACCTGGCCATCGGTCGCCGCACCGGCGCCAATCCCGATCACCGGGATCTTCACCGCCTGGGTGATCTCTTCGGCCAGCACGCTGGGCACGCACTCCAGCAGCAGCATGGCGGCGCCGGCCTGCTCCAGGGCGATGGCATCGGCGCGCAACTGGCGCGCCTGGGTTTCCTGGCGGCCCTGGACCTTGAAGCCGCCGAACAGGTTGACCGCCTGCGGGGTCAGGCCGAGATGCGCGCAGACCGGCACGCCCATCTGTGCCAGGCGGGCGATCGGCTCCGCCAGCCAGGCCCCACCCTCCAGCTTGACCATGTGTGCGCCGGCCTGCATCAGGCGGACCGCGTCGGCAAGGGTCTGGGCCACGGAATGGCTGGATTCGAAGGCCAGGTCGGTGACGATCAGGGAACCTTTGTTACCGCGTTTCACGCAGGCCGTGTGATAGGCCATTTCCTCGTTGCTGACCGGCAGGGTGCTGTCGTGACCCTGCAATACCATTCCGAGCGAATCTCCGACCAGAAGCACGTCCACGCCGGCCTGGCTGGCGGTGTGGGCGAAGGTGGCGTCGTAGCAGGTCAGCATGGCGATCTTCTCGCCGCTCTGCTTCAACCCTTGCAGGGTGGTCAGGGTTACATCAGGCATGGAAAGGCTCCTCGTTGGGCCGGTGATGAGCCGGCGCGGGGCAAACGGCCACTTATAGTCCGGATGGGGTGGCTCGAAGTCAATTGCAGGTGTTACCGCATTGTTACGGCGTTACTGCCACTGCCGAACGCCGCGCCGCCTGCGGTTGCGCGCGCAGTGTACGCCCATCCGCGGCGTCCTTCGTCAGCTTTTCGGTAACAGTGTGAAGAGCCCGCCGCGAGGTATCCGCGCAGCGGCGGGCAGGCAGGGTCAGGCGCCCGGAAGGCGTTCGATGCCCTCGAACGGACAGGCCGCGAGCAGCTCCGGCAGGTGGCGGCCATCGGGCAGGCGCAGGTCGGGGGCGAGATCGGCGAGGGGATAGAGCACGAAAGCGCGCGCCTGCATGTGGTAGTGCGGCACCTTCAGGCGCGGCAGGTCGAGCAATTGTTCGCCGAACAGCAGGATGTCCAGGTCGAGCGTGCGCGGACCCCAGCGCAGGTCGCGGACGCGCCCCTGTTCCAGTTCGATGGCCTGCAGGGCGTCGAGCAGGTCGAGCGGCGCCAGGGTGGTGTCGAGGGCCGCCACGCCGTTGACGAAGCGCGGCTGGTCGGCGGGGCCGAGCGGGTCGCTGACATAGAGCGGCGAGACGGCGACCAGGCGGGTCTCGGGAAGCCGCTCGAAGGCATCGAGGGCAGCCTGGATCTGCTCGCGCGGTTCGGCCAGGTTGCTGCCCAGCGCCACGTAGACGCGCTGGATCATTCGCCGCTTCCGCCGCTGCCTTCCTTGCGCGGCCCGCGGCGCCGACGGCCGCTGTTGCCGCCGCGGCGACGCTTGCGCGGGGCGCTGCCGTCTTCCTGGCTGACCAGGTCGCGGATCATGTTGCGCCGCTCGCTGTCGCTGACTTCCTGGTAATCGGTCCACCATTGGCCGAGTCCTTCGGTTTCCTCGCCGGCACTTTCGCGCAGCAGGAGGAAGTCGTAGCCGGCGCGGAAGCGCGGGTTTTCCAGGAGCAGGTCGGCGCGCTTGCCCTGGCGTCGCGGCAGACGTTCCTGCATATCCCAGATCTCGCGGATCGGCAGGGTGAAACGCTTGGGAATGGCGATCCGCTGGCACTGTTCGCTGATCAGTTCGTGGGCGGCTTCCTGCATCGCCGGGATGGCCGGCATGCCTTTCTCCTGCAACTGCGCGACGCGTGCCGGCAGGGCCGGCCAGAGCAGTGCGGCGAAGAGGAAGGCCGGGGTTACCGGCTTGCCCTGGCGAATTCGCGCATCGGTATTGGCCAGGGCCTGGCGGATCAGCTTGCCGGTGTAGTCGGGGTTGGCCTGCAGTGCCTTGGCGCTGGCCGGGAACAGCGGCGCGAACAGTTCGTACTCGACCAGCAGTTCGAAAGTGCGCTCGGCCCGGCCGGCGAGGAACAGCTTGAGCACCTCGTCGAACAGGCGCGCCGAAGGGATTTCCCGCAGCAGCGGGGCCAGCCGGCGAATCGGCGTGGCGCTGTGCTTTTCGATCTCGAAGTCGAGCTTGGCGGCGAAACGTACCGCCCGCAGCATCCGCACCGGGTCTTCCAGATAACGCTGCTCCGGATCGCCGATCAGGCGGATCAGGCGATTGCGGATGTCGTGAACGCCATTGGCGTAGTCCAGCAGCCGCTCGCTGGTGACGTCGAAGTACAGGGCATTGATGGTGAAGTCGCGGCGCTGGGCGTCGTCTTCCAGGCTGCCATAGACGTTGTCGCGCAGGATGCGGCCGCTTTCGTTGCTGGACGCGCGGCTATCGCCATCGTCCTGGCCTTCCGGATGATGGGCGCGGAAGGTGGCGACCTCGATGATCTCGCGGCCGAAGTGCACGTGTACCAGTTTGAAGCGGCGGCCGATGATCCGCGCGTTGCGGAATTCGGCGCGGACCTGCTCCGGCGTGGCGCTGGTGGCGACATCGAAGTCCTTGGGAGCGATGCCGAGCATCTGGTCGCGTACGCAGCCCCCGACCACGTAGGCCTGGTAGCCGGCCCGCTGGAGGATCTCGACGACCTTGACGGCGTTCCGGCTGAACTGGTCCCGGCGCAGGGAGTGCTGGTTGTTACCGATGACTTCCGGGGTTGTACGGACGGCGCGCGGACGGCGCAGGGGGGAACGAATGGTCTGGATCAGCTTTTTCAGCATGGATGTGTTATCGGGAGCACGATGTGGGTGATTGCACGCCTGCGTTGCTCAAACAGGACGGACGTCGGGTAATGCTGCGGCATTATCAGGACCTCTCGGGCGAGGCGTGTTCTGTACCCGTTGAATGTTTGGCCCCGCGACGCACAGGGCGTCCCGGGCGCCGGAACCGACTGCGCCATGCATCCTGACAGAAACGAACAGGGGCCGTACATCCTGTTCCCGCGAAGCGGGAGAGGGCCGGGAAGGCTGCGGTGAATCTGGCAAGGCATGCGGATGGCCGCATAGTCTGCGCGGATTCTAGCATTGGATGGGGAAATGGTGTAAGGCGAAGGAAAAACGGGGAAAACGGAGGGAGGGGTGAAGCTACTGGGGGAGCCGAAGCTCCCCCCCAAGTAGGTGCGTGCTTTGTTTTTATTATGATTTCGGGCTTGTTGTTTTTGTTTGTCGACCCGTCCCTTGAGCCAGTCGCTTCAGGGATATCTCCCAGGCTGGGAGTTCAATAGCAAACGGATTGCTTTGGTCGCTGATGCTGCCATGATCGTCGAGCGATCCAACCAGTCTGTGCGCTGCCTCGAGGCAGTTTTATTCTTCTTCCGACTGGCTGCGGGACGGGTCCCGACAGCAACTCCTCTCCAAAAGAATCAGTTAGCTGCGCCTCCGCGATTTTGTTTTTGTTGTGCTGGAGTCGTTACGTGTTGTTTTTATTGTCTTCGTCGTTGCTTGTTATTGTTGTTGTGCCAATACATAAGCAGATGCCGTGCCAGTTTTTCGAAACCCAGTAAAATCAAGGGGTTGAGGTTTTCGGTGGGTCGGCGGAGGGCACAAAAAAACCGGGTTCCCGTTACCGATGAACCCGGTTTCTGTTACGCGGTACGTCCGCGGTAACAGGTTGCAGGGTGTTACGAGTCGGCCGAGGCCCCTGATTTGCGTCGCGGAATGCCCAGGCGCTGGCGGCGTTCCCACAGGCATTTGCGGCTGATGCCCAGCTTGCGGGCCAGCTCGGTCTCGGTCATGTGGTCCTGGTGCTCGAGGACGAAGTGCTGGAAGTAGTCTTCCAGCGAAAGGTCCTCGGTGGGCTCGTGGTTGCTGGCCGCGGCGCCCGCCGGGCCGAGGCCGAGGTCGGCGGCGAAGTCGTCCTCGAGGTCGTCCAGCTCAATGTCGATACCCAGCAGGTCGGCGTGGATTTCCTGGCTCTCGCTGAGGATCACCGCCCGCTCGATGGCGTTTTCCAGCTCGCGCACGTTGCCCGGCCATGGGTAATGGCGGATCGCCTGTTCGGCGTCGTGGGCGAAGCTGAGCGGCGCGCGCCCCATCCGGGTGCACTGGCGAGCCAGAAAGGCGCGGGCGATCTCCATCACGTCGTTGCCACGCTCGCGCAGGGCGGGCAGCTTCAGCGAGATCACATGCAGGCGGTAATAGAGGTCTTCGCGGAATTGCCCGGTCTTGGCCAGGGTCTTCAGGTCGCGGTGGGTGGCGGCGATCAGGCGCACGTCGACCTTCTGCGATTGCACCGAGCCGACCCGGCGGATCTCGCCTTCCTGCAATACGCGCAGCAGGCGGGCCTGGGCCTCCAGCGGCAGTTCGCCGATCTCGTCGAGGAACAGGGTGCCGCCGTCAGCTGCTTCGACCAGCCCGGCGCGCCCGGCGCTGGCACCGGTGAAGGCGCCTTTTTCATGGCCGAACAGCTCGGATTCGATCAGGGTTTCCGGAATCGCCGCACAGTTCACCGAGATCAGCGGCGCCTTGGCGCGCTTCGACAGGTTGTGCAGGGCGCGGGCGACCAGTTCCTTGCCGGTGCCGGACTCGCCCTGGATCAGTACCGTGGAGTCGGTCGGCGCGACCTTGCGAATCTTGCTGTACAGCTCTTGCATCGGCGCACAGGAGCCGATGATGCCTATCTCGCCGTCGGCTGCCGCCGGGCTGGCGCCGCGTTCGCCGCCGGCCTTGCCGCCGTTGGCGGAGACCGGGGCCGCGCTGCGGTTCTCCTGGCGGTCCTTGAGGATGCGCGCCACGGCCTGGAGCATTTCGTCGTGGTCGAAAGGCTTGGCGATGTAGTCCACCGCGCCCATCTTCATCGAATCCACCGCCGAACGCAGGCTGGCGTAGCTGGTCATGATCAGCACCGGAATGCCTTCGGCGAGCTTGATCAGTTCGGTGCCGGGGGCGCCCGGCAGGCGCAGGTCGCTGACCACCATGTCGAAGGAGGGGATGGTGTAGCGCTCCTGGGCTTCCTGCACCGAGCCGGCTTCGCTGACCTGGTACTGGTTGCGCTCCAGCAGGCGTCGCAATGCAGATCGGATAATGGTTTCGTCTTCGACGATCAGAATATGTGCCATGTATTCAGCTCTCTCGACGTGCTCGTCTACAGCTCGGCCGTCGGGCCAGGGTGCCGCGGCAGGGTCACGCGGAAGCGGGTGCCGCCTTCTCGCTGGTGATCCGTCGGGCTCTCGATGGTTATCTGTCCATAATGCTCTTCCACGATCGAATAGACCAGTGCGAGGCCGAGCCCGGTCCCCTTACCGGGGTCCTTGGTGGTGAAGAACGGTTCGAACAACTGGTCCATGATCGCCTTCGGGATGCCGCTGCCCTCGTCCTCGACGACCAGGTCCACGGTATGTTCCGAGGCTTCGCTGCGGACCCGGATCGCGCCGCCCGGCGGGCTGGCGTCGCGAGCATTGGAGAGCAGGTTGATCAGCACCTGGGCCAGGCGCTGCGAGTCGCCCTCGACCCAGTGCGCCGGATCGCAGAGGTTGAAGAACTCTACTTCGACGCTACGCCGGTTCAGCGACAGCAGTCCGATGGCCTCCTGGGCGACTTCGCTCAGGCACACCGGTTCCAGGGCCTGCAGGTGGCTACCGGAGTGGGCGAAGCTCATCAACGACTGGACGATGCGCGATACGCGCTTGGTCTGGTCGAGGATCTGCTCGCTAATCTCGGTCAGCTCGCCGTCGCCTTCGCGCTCCTCGCGCAGGTTCTGCGCCAGGCAGGCGATGCCGGTGATCGGATTGCCGATCTCGTGGGCTACCCCGGCGGCAAGGCGGCCGATGGAAGCCAGGCGTTCGGAGTGGACCAGCTTGTCTTCCAGCAGTTGGGTTTCGGTGAGGTCTTCCACCAGTAGCACCAGGCCGCTGTTACCCGGCGCCAGGGGTTCCTCGATGGCCGCCTTGTGCAGGTTCAGCCAGCGGGTGTGGCCGTCGTAGACCAGGCGCTGCTTGTGCAGGTGCTCGTCGGGGGCGTCGATGAAACGTTCCAGCAGGCCCTTCCAGGGTTCGGGCAAGGCCGACAGGCGCGAACCGACGACCTTCTGCGCGCCGACCCCGGTGAGTTCCTCGATGGCGCGGTTCCACATCAGCACTTCCTGGTCCTTGGCCAGGGAGCAGACGCCCATCGGCAGGTCTTGCAGGGTCTGCCGGTGGTAGCGGCGCAGGGTGTCGAGTTCGGCGGCGAGGCCGGTCAGCCGGGAGTGATAGTCCTCCAGGCGGCTCTCGATGAAGTGGATGTCCTCGGTGACATAGCTTTCTTCGCTGGTCTTGTAGGGAAGGAAGGTCTCCACGATGTCCTGGGCGACACTGGGACCCATCAGCCCGGAAAGGTTCGCCTCGATACGGTCGCGCAAGCGACGCAGGGCATAGGGGCGACGTTCGTCGAAGGGCAGGTGGAGATCGCGCAGGGCCTGCTCGACCTCCTTCTGCGCGGTCTTGGCGCCCAGCGGCTTGGCCAGCTGGCTGGCGAACTCCTGCGGCGAGCCGGCGAACAGTTCGCGGCGTTGCGGACGGCGTACGTTGTCCACCGCGCAGGCCTCGGCGGCGCCTTTTTCCTCGTCGCTGGCCTCGGTGAACAGCGAGACCAGGGTGAATACCAGCACGTTGGCCGCCAGCGAGGACAGCGCCGCCAGGTGCCAGTTGGAGTCGTCCAGCACGTAGATCACGTCGAACAGCGGCAGGTACAGGCCCTGTACGTTCCCCATCAGGGGCAGCAGCATGGTGATCGCCCAGACCAGCATGCCGGCGATCAGCCCGGAGATGAAGCCGCGGCGGTTGGCGGTCGGCCAGTACAGCACCGAGAGGGCGCCGGGAAGGAATTGCAGGGTGGCGACGAAGGACACTATGCCCAGGTTGGAGAGGTCCTGTTCGGCGCCCAGCAGCAGGTAGAAGGCGTAGCTGGCCATGATGATGGCGACGATCAGCAGGCGCCGGGTCCATTTCAGCCAGCGGTAGATGTTGCCCTGCGCCGGCGGCTGGTAGAGCGGCAGCACCAGGTGGTTGAGGACCATTCCCGAGAGCGCCAGGGTCATCACGATAGTCAGCCCGCTGGCGGCGGAGATGCCGCCGATGAAGGCGGCCAGGGCCAGGGCCGGGCTGTCCACCGCCAGGCCGAGGCCGATGGTGTAGTACTCCGGTGTGGTCGAGGCGCCGAGGCGCAGCCCGGCCCAGAGGATCGGCGGTACCGCAAGGCTCATCAGCAGCAGGAACAGCGGCAGGCCCCAGCTGGCGGAAATCAGCGCGCGCGGGTTGAGGTTCTCGGTGAAGATCATGTGGAACATGTGCGGCATCACGATGGCCGCGGCGAAGAACACCAGCAGCAGCGTTCGCCATGGACCCTCGGCCAGCGGCGTGTGCAGGGTGGTCAGCGCGGTCTGGTTCTGCAGCAGCCAGACTTCCAGGCCTTCCGGCCCGCCGAAGACGCCGTACAGGGCGTAGAGGCCGATACTGCCGAGCATCACCAGCTTGACCAGCGACTCGAAGGCGATGGCGAACACCAGTCCCTCGTGGCGTTCGCGGGTGGCGATGTGGCGAGCGCCGAAGAGGATCGCGAACAGGGTGATCAGGGTGCAGAAGACGAACGCGACCCGCTCCTGGGCCGGGTCGCGGGTGAGGATGCTGATCGAGTCGGTGACCGCCTGGATCTGCAGGGCCAGCATCGGCAGCACGCCGATCAGCATGAACAGCGTGGTCAGGGCGCCGGCCCAGGTACTGCGGAAACGGAAGGCGAAGAGGTCGGCCAGCGAGGACAGCTGGTAGGCGCGTGTCACCCGCAGGATCGGATAGAGCAGCACCGGGGCGAGCAGGAAGGCCCCGGAAATCCCCAGGTAGATGGCGAGGAACCCGTAGCCGTACTGGTAGGCCAGGCCTACCGTGCCGTAGAACGCCCAGGCACTGGCGTAGACGCCCAACGACAGGGTGTAGACCAGCGGGTGGCGTACCAGCCGGCGCGGCACGTAGCCGCGCTCGGTGATCCAGGCGATGCCGAAGAGGGTGGAGAGGTAGGCGACGCTGATCAGGATCAGCTGGGTCAGGCTAAAGCTCGTCAGCATCGCGCTGGCTCTGCAGGATGAAAGTGACCACGATGAGGATCAGCCACAGCAGGTACGGGCGGTACCAGGCGCCGTTGGGGTCGATCCACCAGTCCATGATGGCGGGGGAAAAGAGATAGATGCCCACGACCAGGAGCAGGACCAGTCGGTAGATGTACATGCCGCTTCCCTCATGCTTGGGCCGGCAGGCTACAGGCTGCGGGTGGGTGCCGGCAAGCCGCCGGGCGGGCTACAGGCGTTCCTCGGGAAGGGTAGCGCAGCGCGGGATGCGCGTGGCGTCCCAGTGCGCGACGCCCCAGGCCAGCGCCTCGCTGGCGCTGGCCTGGGCCAGTTCGGCCGGCGGCCGCTGGCCGAGCGCGCGCAGGGCGCGGGTCAGCGGCGCGGCGGCCTGCTCGGCGGGCAGCGGCGGGGAGCGGTAGGACTTGCCGAGCTTGTGCCCGTCCGGCTGGACGATCAGCGGCACGTGCAGGTAGCGCGGCTGGCTCAACCCCAGCAGTTCCTGGAGGTAAAGCTGGCGCGGGGTCGAGTCGAGCAGGTCGGCGCCGCGGACGATGTCGGTGATGCCCTGCCAGGCGTCGTCCAGCACCACCGCCAGTTGGTAGGCGTAGAAGCCATCGCGGCGCTGGATGACGAAATCGCCGACCTCGCGGCCGAGATGCTGGCGGACTTCGCCCTGCACGCGGTCGACGAAGCGATATTCCAGCTCCGGCACGCGCAGGCGGATCGCCGCGTCCTCGCGGGCGTGCCCGGCGTCGCGGCAGAAGCCTGGGTAGATCCCGGCGAATCCCTCAAGCTGTTTGCGCGAGCAAGTGCAGGCGTAGGCCAGGCCGCTGCGCAGCAGTTGCTCGACCACTGCGGCGTAGGCCGGGAAGCGTTCGCTCTGCCGCTCCACCGCGCCGTCCCATTCGAAGCCGTAGCGCTCCAGGGTTTCCAGGATCGCCTGCTGGGCGCCCGGGACTTCGCGGGGCGGGTCGAGGTCTTCCATGCGCACCAGCCAGCGGCCGCCGACGGCACGCGCGTCCAGGTAGGAGGCGACGGCCGCCACCAGGGAACCGAAGTGCAGGTAGCCGCTGGGCGTCGGGGCGAAGCGGCCTACATAGGAAGAGGTCATGGCGCGGGCGGTGCGGCGGGGAACGGCGGAAACGAAACGGGGCGCCTTGGCGCCCCGTCGGTCCGGCTCAGGAGCCGAGTTGCTTCTCGCGGATTTCCGCGAGGGTCTTGCAGTCGATGCAGAGGGTCGCGGTGGGGCGTGCCTCCAGGCGACGGATGCCAATCTCGACGCCGCAGGAGTCGCACCAGCCGTACTCTTCGTCTTCGATCAGTTGCAGGGTCTCGTCGATCTTCTTGATCAGCTTGCGCTCGCGGTCGCGGGCGCGCAGTTCCAGGCTGAATTCTTCTTCCTGGCTGGCGCGGTCGGCCGGATCGGGGAAGTTGGCCGCTTCGTCCTGCATGTGATGCACGGTACGGTCGACCTCTTCCATCAGCTCCTGTTTCCATTTGTTCAGGATCGCGGTGAAGTGCGCGCGCATGCGCTCGCTCATGTACTCCTCGCCCTTGGTTTCCTGATAGGGTTCGAAGCCGCGGGTCATCTGCTGGCTGCTCTGTTGTTTTGCTTTGGTGGACATGAATGGCCGCCTCTCACTTTCGCTAATCCTGTCCGCGGCAGGGTTCCCTCGCCGGCTCTCCGGCCCCGCGGTCGCAAGCGGGCGAACTTACCAGAACGATAACCTTGGCGCTACTCCCGGTTGTCGAGGCTGGTGTCGCCCGCGTAATGGCTTGGTTAGAATCGGTTTTTCCTCGCAAAGTTCGGAATATCCATGGCTACCTCCTATAGCGCGCGCAGTCGGGCCATCGAGCCTTTCCATGTTATGGCCCTGCTGGCGCGGGCCAACGAGTTGCAGGCCGCCGGCCACGATGTGATCCACCTGGAGATCGGCGAGCCGGACTTCACCACGGCCGAGCCGATCGTCGAGGCCGGGCGCGCCGCCCTGGCCGCCGGGCATACCCGCTACACCGCCGCCCGCGGCCTGCCGGCGCTGCGCGAGGCGATCGCGAAATTCTACGGCGAACGCTACGGGGTCGACCTCGACCCGCAGCGCGTGCTGGTCACTCCGGGCGGCTCCGGCGCCCTGCTGCTGGCCAGCAGCTTGCTGGTCGACCCCGGCCGCCACTGGTTGCTCGCCGACCCGGGCTACCCGTGCAACAGGCATTTCCTGCGCCTGGTGGAAGGCGCCGCGCAACTGGTGCCGGTGGGGCCGGACAGCCGTTACCAACTGACGCCGGATCTCATCGAGCGACACTGGGATTCAGACAGTGTAGGCGCTCTGGTGGCGACGCCGGCGAATCCGACCGGGACCCTGCTCGATCGCGACGAACTGGCCGGCCTGTCGGGCGCCTTGAAGGCCCGCGGCGGGCACCTGGTGGTGGACGAGATCTATCACGGCCTGACCTATGGCGTGGACGCCGCCTCGGTGCTGGAAGTCGACGACGACGCTTTCGTCCTGAATAGTTTTTCCAAGTATTTCGGCATGACCGGCTGGCGCCTGGGCTGGCTGGTGGCGCCGGCAGCGGCGGTGCCTGAGCTGGAGAAGCTGGCGCAGAACCTCTACATCAGCGCGCCGAGCATGGCCCAGCAGGCCGCGCTGGCCTGTTTCGAGCCGACCACCATCGCCATTCTCGAAGAGCGTCGCGAAGAGTTCGCCCGCCGTCGCGACTTCCTCCTGCCGGCCCTGCGCGAGCTGGGTTTCGGAATCGCCGTGGAGCCGGAAGGCGCCTTCTATCTCTACGCCGATATCAGTGCGTTCGGCGGCGATGCCTACGCCTTCTGCAAGCACTTCATCGAGACCGAGCACGTGGCCTTCACCCCGGGGCTGGATTTCGGCCGCCACCAGGCCGGCCACCACGTGCGTTTCGCCTATACCCAGAACCTGTCGCGCCTGCAGGAAGCGGTGGAGCGGATCGCCCGCGGCCTGAAGAACTGGCGGCCCTGATGCGTTTCGAGCAGCCACTGGAAGAAGGCCGCCTGCTGCGTCGCTACAAGCGTTTCCTCGCCGATATCGAGAGCGCCGGCGGCGAGCGCCTGACCATCCACTGTCCGAATACCGGTTCGATGCTCAATTGCATGAGCGAAGGTTGCCGGGTCTGGTTCAGCCGCTCCAACGACCCCAAGCGCAAGCTGCCGGGGACCTGGGAGCTGAGCGAGACTCCGCAGGGCCGCCTGGCCTGCGTCAACACGGCGCGGGCCAACCGCCTGGTAGAGGAGGCGCTGCTGGCCGGGGACATCGCGGAGCTTGCCGGTTTCACCGCTCTGCGCCGGGAAGTGGCCTACGGCGTGGAGAACAGTCGCGCCGACTTTCGCCTGGAATACCCCACGGGCGCACTGTTCATCGAGGTGAAGAGCGTCACCCTGGGCTTCGACGAAACCGCCGTGGCGGCCTTTCCCGACGCGGTGACGCTGCGCGGCGCCAAGCACCTGCGCGAACTGGCGGCGCTGGCGCGGGAGGGGATCCGCGCGGTGCAGTTGTACTGCGTGAACCTTTCCGGGGCCGAGGCGGTGCGCCCCGCCGACGAGATCGATCCAGCCTATGGCAAGGCGTTGCGCGAGGCGGCGCAAGCGGGCGTCGAGGTGCTGGCCTATGGCGCCGAGGTGACGACGGAAGGATTGCACCTGGCGCGGCGCCTCCCGGTGCGACTCTGAGGCATGGCCGCGCCGTGGGGCGCGGCCACTCGCTCAGCGGCGTTCGAGCAGGACGCCGCTTTCCATGTGGTGGGTGTAGGGGAACTGGTCGAACAGCGCGCAGCGGCTGATCCGGTGCGTGTCGTGCAGTTGGGCGATGTTCTGCGCCAGGGTTTCCGGGTTGCACGAAATG
The DNA here is from genome assembly GCF_001836405.1 of Pseudomonas sp. HMSC057H01. NCBI lineage: Bacteria > Pseudomonadati > Pseudomonadota > Gammaproteobacteria > Pseudomonadales > Pseudomonadaceae > Pseudomonas > Pseudomonas sp. HMSC057H01. The sequence continues at coordinate 153,639 of NZ_KV828411.1, forward strand.
TACAGGATGCGCTCGAAGCGCCGGGTCAGCTCGCAGGTGTCCGGATCCATGCCGGCTCGTGGCGGATCGACGAAGACATTGCCGAAGGCGTAGCTCTTCAGATCGATGTCGGCCAGGCGGCGGAACGGGCGAACCTCGTTCAGCGCCTGGGTCAGCTCTTCGGCCGACAGGCGCACCAGGCTGACGTTGTCCACCGCGTTGTCGGCCAGGTTGGCCAGCGCCGCATTGACCGAGGACTTGCTGATCTCGGTGGCCAGCACCTTGCGTACCCGGGTGGCCAGGGGCAGGGTGAAGTTGCCGTTGCCGCAGTACAGTTCGAGCAGGTCGTCGTCGCGCTGGCCGAGCGCCTCGTAGGCCCAGCCGAGCATCTTCTGGTTGACCTCGCCGTTGGGCTGGGTGAAAGCCCCCTCGGGCTGGCGGTAGCGGAAGCGCCGGCCGGCGACCGACAGTTCCTCCTCCACATAGTCGCGTCCGACGACGATACGCTTGCCGCGCGAACGTCCGACCAGGTTCACGCCCAGTTCCGCCGCGAGCTTTTCCGCTGCCTGTCGCCAGGCGTCGTCGATCGGCCGGTGGTAGCAGAGGGTGATCAGCGCGTCGCCGGCCAGGGTGGTGAGAAACTCCACCTGGAACAGCTTGAAGCCCAGCGCCGGGTCGGCCCAGGCCGCCTTCAGGCGCGGCATCAGTTCGTTGATGCGGCGGCTGGCGATGGGGAAATCCTCGATCAGGATCGGCGTGTGCTTGTCGCCCTGCTCGAACATCGCGTAGTGACGCTTCTCGTTGCCGGTTTCCCGCCACAAGCGGAATTCGGCGCGCAGCCGGTAATGCTCGCGCGGCGACTCGAAGATCTCCGGCGCGGGTGCCGCGAACGGGGCCAGCAATCCGGCGAGGCGGGACTTCTTGTCTTCCAGTTGCGCGGCGTAGGCGCTGGGGTCGAACTGTGGACGGCTCATGCGTTGAAGAAGCCCAGCTTGATCACGAACAGGACGGAGAGGATCACCAGCGCCGGGTTCAGTTCGCGCCAGCGCCCGGACAGCACCTTGATCGCGGTCCAGGAAATGAAGCCGAAGGCGATGCCGGTGGCGATCGAGTAGGTGAACGGCATGGCCAGCGCGGTGACGACCACCGGCGCGGCGACGGTGATGTCTTCCCAGTCGATCTCTGCCAGGCCCGAGGCCATCAGTACGGCGACGAAGAGCAGCGCCGGGGCGGTGGCGAAGGCCGGTACGCTGCCGGCCAGCGGGGCGAAGAACAGCGCGAGGAGGAACAGGATGGCGACGACGATGGCGGTCAGGCCGGTGCGGCCGCCGGCGCTGACGCCCGCGGCGGACTCGATGTAGCTGGTGGTGGTCGAGGTGCCCAGCAGCGAGCCGCCCATGGCGGCGGTACTGTCGGCGATCAGCGCGCGGCCCATCTTCGGCATGTGGCCGTCCTTGCCCATCAATCCGGCGCGCTTGGCGACGCCGATCAGGGTGCCGGAGTTGTCGAACAGGTCGACGAAGAGGAAGGCGAAGATCACGCTGACCAGGCCGATGTCCAGCGCGCCCTTGATGTCCAGTTGGAGGAAGGTCGGCGCCAGCGACGGCGGCATCGAGACCACGCCGCCGAACTGGGTTACGCCGAGCAGGATGGCGATGGCGGTGACCACCAGGATACCGATCAGCACCGCGCCGGTGACGCTACGCGCCTCCAGGGCGACGATCAGGATGAAGCCGAGGGTGGCGAGGATCGGTGCCGGCTTGGTCAGGTCGCCCATGCCGATCAGGGTTGCCGGGTTGTCCACCACGATGCCCGCGTTCTGCAGGGCGATCAGTGCGAGGAACAGGCCGATACCGGCGGCGATCGCCGAGCGCAGCGGCAGGGGGATGCTGTTGATGATCCATTCGCGGATGCGAAAGATCGACAGCAGGAAGAACATGGTGGCGGAAATGAACACTGCGCCCAACGCGACCTGCCAGCTGTGGCCCATGTGCAGCACCACGGTGTAGGTGAAGAAGGCGTTGAGGCCCATGCCGGGGGCCAGGGCGATCGGGTAGTTGGCGATCAGGCCCATGATGGTCGAGCCGATGGCCGCTGCCAGGCAGGTGGCGACGAACACCGCGCCCTTGTCCATGCCGGTCTCGCCGAGGATGCTCGGGTTGACGAAGAGGATGTAGGCCATGGTCAGGAAGGTGGTGATCCCCGCCAGGATCTCGGTGCGCACCGTGGTGTTGTGCGCCTTTAGTTGAAACAGCTTTTCCAGCATGTTGGATTCCCCTGAATGTGCTCTGCAACGATCCCCATGGCGCCAGCAGAAGTGGCCGGCCGCGGAGCCGGCCGCCGACCAGGGAAAACCGAATTTCCGCGTGGCGGGCGTTGCATCGCTGTATCGTCGGCGCGGTACCGCGAACGATCCCGGCAGACGGCTGAGTCCCGAAAATGCGCGAGCCGCATGAAACGACCCACGCACGCCAGGGGCCTCGCGGCGGCCTGCGTGGGGTTCATACGGCTCGAAAAGGCGCGCATCATACCAGTTCGCGGGAGAGGGGTGAATTTCCGCCAGTCTAGTCGATCGTCGCCTCGCGGAAGGCCCTGCTCGCCCGCCCGGCGCGGGCGGCGTTAACATAGGCGTTGGCGTCCGGACGGACGCTCCGCCCAGGTTTTCTGCAGTACCTCATCATGAAACGCTCGAAACTCGCACTCCTTCCGCTGGGCCTGGCGCTGCTGCTGGCCGCCTGCGCCAGCGATCCGCTGCCGATCCCGCAGCACAGCTTCGGGGTCTATGCCACCGCCAGCACGCCTTCCGCGGCGTTCCGCACCCTGGCCGACCCGCAGGGCAAGGCCATGCTGGTGGCGCTGAAGCCCAGCCTGACCCAGGCTGACGTACTCCGCGCCGAGGTCCTGTACGACCAGAACGGTCGACCCGGCGTCGAAGTCACCTTCACCGAACCGGCCGCCCGCCGCCTGGCCGCGCTGACCGGCGAGGCCCGGGGGCGCACTCTCGCGGTACTGGTGGACGGGCGCCTGCGCCTGGCGCCGCGGGTGCGCGAGCCGATCCGCAACGGCAAGGTCTATCTCGACGGGTTGGCTTCGGCCTACGAGGCCAGGGAACTGGCCGATCAGTTGAATGCGCTGGGAAGCCAGCCGGGGCGCTAAGCGCCCGGCTGGCGGCGAGGCTCAGAGCGTCTGGGCCTTGAAGGTATCGCAACTGGCCGGCGAGCCGCTCTCGAAGCCGGTCTTGAACCAGCGCATGCGTTGCGCCGAGGAGCCATGGGTGAAGGAATCCGGCACCACCATGCCGCGGCCCTGGCGTTGCAGGCGATCGTCGCCGATGGCGTTGGCGGCGTTCAGGGCTTCCTCGATGTCGCCCGGCTCCAGCCAGTTCAGCCGCTGCTGTGCACGGTTGGCCCAGACCCCGGCGAAGCAGTCCGCCTGCAGTTCCTGGCGTACCGACAGGCCGTTGGCGCCCTCCATGCGCGCGCCGCGCTGGCGGGCTGCGTTGATCTTGGCCGAGATGCCCATCAGGTTCTGCACGTGGTGGCCGACCTCGTGGGCGATCACATAGGCCTGGGCGAAGTCGCCGGCGGCGGAGAAGCGCTGTTCCATCTCGCGGAAGAACTCCAGGTCGAGGTAGACCCGGCGGTCGGCCGGACAGTAGAACGGCCCGGTGGCCGACGAGGCGAAGCCGCAGGCGGAATTCACCCCATTGCTGAACAGCACCAGCTTGGGCTGTTGGTATTGTGCCTGGCCGCTGGCGAAGATCTGTTCCCAGGTGTCCTCGGTGTCGCCGAGGATCGAGCGGACGAACTCGCTCTGCTCGTCGTTGGCCGCCGGGGCCCGACCGCCGGCCTGCTGCTGGGTGGCCGGCGCCGGGCTGTCCATCTGGCCGAGCAGCGACCCGAGGATCTGCATCGGGTCCTGGCCCATCAGCAGGCCGACCACCACCACGATGGCCACCCCACCCAGGCTGAGGCCCTTGCCGCCGATGCGCATGCCGCCACCGCCGCCTGCGCCTCCTTCGCCCCGGGCATCAATCACGTTGTCACTGCGTCGTCCTTTGCGCCAGAGCATGGCGGTTCTCCTGTACGTTTCGCTTCTTCAGTGTTGTCGTCGTCCGCCGCCAGCGCCACCCCGACCGTCAGGCCGAGGTCAGCAGCTCGGCGCGGGCGAGCAGTTGGACGTGGCCGCCGACCCTGACGCTACCGTCTGTCGCGACCTGGACGTCGAGCCGGCTCGGCCGCTCGAGGAAGCGTCCCTGGTGCAGGACGAAGGGTTCGCCGCGCGCGGCAAGCCCGTATTCCACCAGGTAGGCGGCGACCGGACCGGCAGCGCTGCCGGTAGCCACGTCTTCCACCAGCCCCAGGCTGTCCCAGGTGCGGCCCTCGCGCCCGTCGACGTCGAGCAGATAGACAAACGCCGCGCCGAGTTTATCCAGGGCTTCTTGCAAATCGTTGACCTGACGGGCTCGACCCAGCGCCTCGGCGGTTACCGGCAGGAGCAGGTAGGGCAGGCCGGTGCTCACCACCCGCGGTGGATGCCCGGACAGGTCGTTGGCCGATAGCGAGAAGGCTTCGGCGAACCAGCGGCAGGTCCCGGCGTCCGGGGTGGCGCCGAATTCGGCGCGGCCCTGGTCCATCTCGGCGTAGAAACCGCTGCCCGCCCGCACGCTGCGCAGGGCCACCGATTTGCTGGCCAGGTGCAGCGTCCAGTGCTGTTCGTTGTCGCCGCCGCGCAGGTGATGGAGCAGGGCGGCGGCGCCGAGCAGCGGGTGGCCGGCGAACGGCAGTTCTTCCTCCAGGGTGAAGATCCGTGCGCCGAAGGCCCGTGGGTCGTCGCCCGGCAGCAGGAAGATCGATTCGAACTGGCGCAGTTCGCGGGTCCAGGCCTGCATGGCGGCGTCATCGAGGGTGCTGGCGTCGTCGAATACGGCCAGGCCGTTGCCGGTGAGCGGACGCTCGGCGAACACATCGAGTTGCCAGTAGCGTCGGGACATGGGCCTTTTCCTGTGAAATGGAATGAAAAACGCGAGGGGGGACTCGACAAGCAGCCTATCGGCCTTTATGTTCGCCGACAAGAAAGCGCCTGGCTGGTGCTTTCCAGGCCGCCGCAGCGGCCGGCGTCGCTCGGACGGTTCCGGGCGCTTACGTTACTCCGAGGACAGCATGGCTGAATCACGCCCTGCGCGCCGTTTCGCGCGCATCGACCGCCTTCCCCCCTACGTTTTCAATATCACCGCCGAACTGAAGATGGCCGCTCGTCGCCGTGGCGAGGACATCATCGACCTGAGCATGGGCAATCCCGACGGGCCGACCCCGCCGCATATCGTCGAGAAGCTCTGCACCGTCGCCCAGCGCGAAGACACCCATGGCTACTCCACCTCGCGCGGCATCCCGCGCCTGCGCCGGGCCATCTCGCACTGGTACCGCGACCGCTACGACGTGCAGATCGACCCGGAAAGCGAAGCCATCGTCACCATCGGCTCCAAGGAAGGCCTCGCGCACCTGATGCTGGCGACCCTCGACCATGGCGACACCATCCTCGTGCCCAACCCGAGCTATCCGATCCACATCTACGGTGCGGTGATCGCCGGCGCCCAGGTGCGCTCGGTGCCGCTGGTGCCGGGCATCGATTTCTTCAACGAGCTGGAACGGGCGATCCGCGAATCGATTCCCAAGCCGCGCATGATGATTCTCGGTTTCCCCTCCAACCCTACCGCGCAGTGCGTCGAGCTGGACTTCTTCGAGCGCGTGGTGGCGCTGGCCAAGCAGTACGACGTGATGGTCGTGCACGACCTGGCCTATGCCGACATCGTCTACGACGGCTGGAAAGCGCCGTCGATCATGCAGGTACCGGGCGCCAAGGATATCGCCGTGGAGTTCTTCACCCTGTCGAAGAGCTACAACATGGCCGGCTGGCGGATCGGCTTCATGGTCGGCAATCCCGAGCTGGTCTCGGCCCTGGCGCGGATCAAGAGCTACCACGACTACGGCACCTTCACGCCCCTGCAGGTGGCGGCCATCGCCGCTCTGGAAGGCGACCAGCAGTGCGTCCGCGATATCGCCCGGCAGTACCAGCAGCGCCGCGACGTCCTGGTGAAGGGACTGCGCGAGGCCGGCTGGATGGTGGAGAACCCGAAGGCCTCGATGTACGTCTGGGCGAAGATCCCCGAGCCCTACGCGCATCTGGGCTCGCTGGAGTTCGCCAAGAAGCTGTTGCAGGACGCCAAGGTCTCGGTGTCGCCGGGGATCGGCTTCGGCGACTACGGCGACGATCATGTGCGTTTCGCCCTGATCGAGAACCGCGACCGCCTGCGCCAGGCGGTGCGCGGGATCAAGTCGATGTTCCGCGCCGACGGGCTGCTGTCGCCGCAGAGGAAGGTCGATAGCCTGGCGGAGTGATCCTCACGCCCTGCTACAAGGAAAAACGCCGTTTCCCCTGGGGGAAACGGCGTTTTCGTTAGCGTCCCGGGTACTCCGCCAGTACCGAGGCCTGGCCGCTCCTGGTCAGGCCGACGACCTGGTAGGCGTCCTGGCGGTCGCCCATCTCCATGCCCGGCGAGCCGACCGGCATGCCCGGTACGGCGGCGCCGACCAGGTCGGCGCGTTCGCGCAGCTTGAGGATGTCGGCTGCCGGAACGTGGCCTTCGACGAACTTGCCGTCGATCACTCCGGTATGACAGGAGCCCATGCTGTAGGGCACGCCGAGGCGGCTCTTGACTGCGCTCATGTCTGCTTCCACATGGTCGGTGACCTTGAAACCGTTGGCTTCGAGGTGCTTGATCCAGTCCTTGCAGCAGCCGCAGTTGGCGTCGCGGTGGACGTCGATGGCCAGCGGTTCGGCGGCCTGGACCAGGGAACCGTGGAGCAGGGTGGCGGCCAGGACGGCCAGGGGAGCGAAGCGGCGCATGGGATTCTCCTTGCTGCGAGCGAATGCCGGGAGCATACCGCTGGCACCCGCCGCCACCCAGCCGGTGAGCTGTATCCACTTGTGACGAAGCGATGCGCTGCCCGCCGCGCCGGGTTGCCGTTGGGCAGGGACGGATTGTCGCAGCGAACTCGTCGGCGCGGTTTGGGTCTGCTGTCCTTAGGGTTGCCGGGGCGTTCGCCGCCGGTGTCGAACTGACCGCTGGGGGCAACAGGCCCGAGGAGAAAGGGGATGCTCTTCGCCCGTTTGGTTTTGCTGGTTCAGGCGCTGGTATGGGGCGCGCTGGGAGTGCTGTACTGGGTGCGTCCCTACGAGATGGCCAATCTCAGTGGCATGCTGCTGATGGAGCCTTCGGCGGTCAGCGATGCGCGGGTGTTCTATGGCGGCCATCAGTTCGCCCTGGCGTTGTTCCTGCTGTTCGCCCTGCGCCGGGCTTCGCTGGTGCAGCCGGCGTTGATCCTGGTAGTGCTGCTGCAATCGATCCTGACTCTGTCGCGGCTATTGATTGCCTGGATCGAGGGCGGGATGGAGGCCGACGGCAACCTGTTCGGCCTGCTGTTCCGCGGCGCAATGGCTGCCCTGGGGATCGCCGCCCTGTGGTGGCTGCAACGGCGGCCGCCCCGGCTGTCGACGCCCGGCGAGAACACCGAGCGCCGCGAGGACGACTTCGACGGCCTGTGACATTCAAGGTTGACTGCGACTCGGGAAGTCCTTCAGCAATTGCGCGATGCCGCGGTCGAACGCTTCCTGGGTCAGCGCCGGATCGTGCAGTTGGCGGCTCAGCACGCTTTCCAGAAGGACCCTGCCGTTGCTTTCGTCAAGGATGCGCAGCGCCAGCCTGGCCTCGGTGTCTTCGGTCAGTTGGGTCTGGGTGAAGACGCCATCCTGGGTGATCACCGGTCGCATTTCCAGGCCCGGCTGGCGTTGCAGGCCGAGGGCGTAGATCACCCGCAGGTCGCCGTGTTCCACCTGGTAGCGATAGCCCTTGGCCTCCAGGGCGCGGCGCACGGCCGTATCGAAACGCTCCTCGAAGTCGATGCGGTGCCCCTCGGCGCGTACCGCCTGGATGAAGAAAGTCCTGTAATCCGCCGCTGTTACGCCAGGGGCGAGCCGTACGGGGCCCGGTTCATTGCGGCAGGCATAGAGCAGCAGGCCGAACAGGAGCAGCAGGACGAAGCGCAGGCTGAATCGGCGCATGGCGCGTTCCTTCCTCTTTTTTATCTTTGTGCCGCAAGCCTAGCCGTTGCCTCGCGGCTTGCCGCCCATCCCCCGTTGGGTCAGTCGTCCAGCTCCACCCAGAGGCCTTCGGCGTCTTCCCGGCAGGGCAGGGCGCGCAAGCGCTCGCCAGCGCAGGGGCCGGCGACGCACTCGCCGGACTCGATGAGGAACAGCGCGCCGTGGCTGGCGCAACGGATCAGGCTGGCGCTGTCGTCGAGGAAGGCATCGGGCTGCCACTCCAACGGGATGCCGCGATGCGGGCAGCGGTTCAGGTAGATGTAGGCGCGGCCGTCGCGACGCACCGCGAACAGCCGCCGCTCATCGACGAGGAAGCCGCGGCTGTTGCCTTCGGCGAGATGGGAAGAGGGACACAGGTGGATCATGGGCGCTCCGTTTGCCGGGATCATTATCCCTGATCCGGAGGACGGCTTTCACCTGTGGCATGGAAAGCGCCCGGCATGGCCAGGCGCTGGGTATGGGGGCACTTCCGTGTGCGAAGGGGTAACGGGTCAGATGTCCCAGACCAGGTTGACCGCGAAATTACGGCCTGGCTGGGACAGCCGGTCGATGTTGGCCGGGGCCAGCGCCGAAGCCTCGCCGACGCTGTCGTAGCCGCGCACGTCATCCCACAGCCAGTATTTCTTGTCGGTCAGATTGTAGAGACCGGCGTTGAGGGTCAGGTCCTTGCTCAGCCTGTAGTAGGCGCTGAGGTCGAGGACGCCGAAGCCCGGGGTCTTGAACTGGCTGGCGGTGCCATCCGGGGTGTGGAAGGTGCTGTCGTCGACGCGGTCCTTGCGTTTGACCAGGGTCCAGCTGAGCAGCCCGCCGTAGTTGCCGTCTGCTTCGTCGTAGCCCAGGCCGAACACTCCGGTGAGTGGGTTGACGCTGTTGATCGGCTCGCCGTTGTCCTTGTTGCGACCGTAGGCGTAGGCCACGCTGCCCTGGGTGTAGAGTCCCTGCGGCGCGCCGAAGGCGCCCAGCTCCAGGCGGCCCTTGAGTTCGACGCCCTTGATCACCGCACGCTCGATGTTGTTGGACTGGAAGGTCTGGCCGTTGCCGCCGGTGCTATCGGTATTCAGGGCGTCTTCGTCGATGAAGTCGCGATATTTGTTGTAGAACACCGCCACGCCGAAGCTGCCTTCGTCGAACTTGCCGCGCAGCCCGGTCTCGAAGCTCTGGCTCTTTTCCGGCTTGAGGTTGGGGTTAGGCTCGATGTGGTAGCCCGCCTGCAGGTTCTCGAATCGACCGTACAGCGCCTTGGCGGTGGGCGTGCGGAAGCCCTGGGCGTATTGGCCGTACCAGGTGTAGTGCTGGGCGAAGTCGTAGGTCACGCCGAACTTGGGCGAAACCCGGTGCCATTTCTTGTCCGACTCGTCGACCGCGGTGTTCTGGCTCTGCTTCATGGTGCGCAGGAACTCGTCGGTGATGTGCGGCTCCATGCGCGTGTAGTCGTAACGCAGGCCGGGAGTGAAGGTCCAGTCGTTCCAGCTGATGCTGTCCTGGGCGAACAGGGCGTAGGTCTTCACCGTCGGATCGGGAAAGTCGCTGCTGCGTTCCAGGGCATCGCGCGGGCTGTCCGCGCCGGTGTCCAGGTTGGTGCCGGTGCCGCTGCGCATGCCGGTGACCTTCTGGTGCTTGAGATTGATCCCGTAGCTCAGCAGGTGCTCGGTCTCGCCGATGGCGAAGCTCTTGTCCAACTGACTGTCGAAGACCCACAGGCGTTCCTTGTAGGTAGTGTCGCGGGTGCGCAGGACCTTGCGGGTGATCGGGTAGTAGAACTCGCGGGTCGCCTGGTCGGTCTTCGCCAACTGGTAGTTCAGGCTCCACTGGATGCGATCGGCGACCGGGCTGTCGAGCAGGAAATGGTGCTCCAGGCCGTAGCGCTCGCGAGTCAGGGTGTCGTTGCCCTTGCGCCACTGGTACATGCCGCCCGGCAGCATGCTCGGCGGGATGGCCGGCTTGCCCTTGTCGTACGGGCCGCCATAGGCGCTCTTCTGGTCGGTATCGACGTCGCTCTTGTACTTCTCGAAGACCAGCCCGAAGCGGCTGCCCTCGGCGTAGTTCCAGCCCAGCTTGCCGAGCAGGCTGTAGCTGTCGGCGTCTTCCGGGTTGGCTTCGCTGCGCGAGAGCCCGGTGCCGCCGTGGCCGCCGTTGGATTCGGTCTCGTGGCCCTGGCGGTAGCCATAATGCAGCAGACCGTCGAAGTCGTCGGCGCGGCCGGCGACGGTGGCCGAGGTCAGCCAGGAGTGGCTGGCCGACTCGTAGCCGGCCTTCAGCCGGGCGCCGACGTCCTTGCCGTCCTTGATGATGTCCGACGGGTCGAGGGTGAAGTAGCTCACCGCGCCGCCGATGGCGTTGCTGCCGTACAGCGCCGAGGCCGGGCCGCGAAGGATTTCCACGCGCTTTACGATGTCCGGATCGACGTAGTTGCGGTGGGTCTGCGCGTAGGGGCCGCTGAAGAAGTCGTTGGGCAGTTCGACCCCGTCGATCTGCGTAAGGATGCGGTTCCCGTCGATGCCGCGGATGTTGTAGCCGGTGATCCCGGCACGCTGGCCGGCGCCGCCGACCGAGACTCCCGGTTCGTAGCGCACCAGTTCCTTGATGTTGTTGACGTTCTGCCGGTCCAGTTGTTCGCGGGTCTGCACGCTGACGGTGCTCGGCACCGAATCCACTGCCTGCTCGGTACGGGTGGCGGTGATGGTGGTCGGGGTCAGCGGGACGGCGTTCCCCGCCAGAGCCAGGGAAGGGCTGAGCAACAGCAGGGCCAGGCAGGGGCGCAGGGCGAAGGGCGGGGAGAGCGGCATGTGGGACTCCTTGGGTCGGGCCGGTGGCGAATAGCCAGGGGGACGTCGGGCGCACAAGGTACTGCCAGAAAAACGCTAATGCAAATAATTATCAAATGGATTCAGGTATGCGTTTTGTGGCAAAGTTCACCTGTTTTGCGCGTAGCGCGACCGAACCGGATATGCCCGAGGAACCGTCGATGAGCAGCACTCCCAGCCTTTCCCATTCCCCTGCCGAGCTTTACCGCGCCTGGCAGGACCTGCGCGCCGAGCGACCGCAGCTACGCGCGCGCGACGCCGCTGCGCTGTTGCAGGTCAGCGAAGGCGAGCTGGTCGCCAGCCGGGTCGGCATCGATGCCGTGCGCCTGCGGCCGGACTGGGCCGCCTTGCTGCCGGCGCTCGGCGAACTGGGGCCGATCATGGCGCTGACCCGCAACGAGCATTGCGTCCACGAACGCAAGGGGCCGTATCGCGAAGTGACGGTCTCTGCCAATGGGCAGATGGGCCTGGTGGTCTCGCCGGATATCGACCTGCGCCTGTTTCTGGGGGGTTGGAACGCTGTCTTCGCCATTGCCGAGGAGACATCGCGGGGTACCCAGCGCAGCATCCAGGTGTTCGACCAGCAGGGCGTGGCGGTGCACAAGGTGTTCCTTACCGAGGCCAGCGACGTCCGCGCCTGGGAACCGCTGGTCGAGCGCCTGCGGGCTGCCGAGCAGGATGCCGTGCTGGCCCTGCGCGAACCCCGCGCACCGGCTGCTGCGCTCGTCGATGCGCAGATCGATGCCGTAGCCTTGCGCGAAGGCTGGGCCGCGTTGAAGGACACCCATCATTTCCACGCCCTGCTGAAGAAGCATGGCGCGCAGCGCACCCAGGCGCTGCGCCTGGCTGGCGGCGAATGGGCCGAGCGCCTGGACAAGGGCGACCTGGCGAAACTCTTCGAAGCGGCGGCCGAAAGCGGGTTGCCGATCATGGTGTTCGTCGGCAACGCCCACTGCATCCAGATCCATACCGGGTCTGTGTGCAACCTGAAGTGGCTGGACGACTGGTTCAACGTGCTCGATCCGGAATTCAACCTGCACCTGAAGACCACCGGCATCGCCGAGCTTTGGCGGGTGCGCAAGCCGAGCACCGATGGCATCGTAACCAGTTGGGAGGCCTTCGACGCCGACGGCGAACTGATCGTGCAACTGTTCGGCGCGCGCAAGCCCGGCGAGCCCGAGCGCGACGACTGGCGCGAACTGGCCGAATCCGTCAAGGCGCTCTGAGGAGAGATCATGCGTATCGATCGACTATTCAACGGGTTGGCGCTGGGCATCCTGCTCGGCACCGGCATGGCCCAGGCCGCCGAGCTGCCGCAACGCTGGGTGAGCGCGGGCGGCTCGCTGAGCGAATGGGTGGTGGCGCTGGGCGGCGAGAGCAAGCTGGTCGGGGTGGACACCACCAGCCAGCATCCGCAGGCGCTGAAACAGTTGCCGAGCGTCGGCTACCAGCGCCAACTGGCTGCCGAGGGCGTGCTGGCGTTGCGTCCGGATATCCTCATCGGCACCGAGGAAATGGGGCCTCCGCCGGTACTCAAGCAGCTCGAAGGCGCCGGCGTGCGGGTCGAGACCCTCTCCGCCAAGCCGGATCTGGAGGCACTGGAAAGCAACCTGAAGAAGCTCGGCGACTGGCTCGGCGTGCCCCAGCGCGCCGAGGCCGCCGAACTTGACTATCGTCAGCGGCTGCGGCGCCAGGCGGACTGGATCGCGGCCGCGCAGAAGAGCCAGCCGGCCCCGGGCGTCCTGCTGGTGATCGGCAACGCCGGCGGTCAGTTGCTGGTAGCCGGGCGCAATACCGGCGGCGATTGGGTCCTGAACCGGGCCGGAGCACGCAACCTGGCTACCCATGAGGGTTACAAGCCGATCTCGGTGGAAGCCCTGGCCGCGCTCGATCCGGCCGCGGTGGTGATCGCCGACCGCAGCCTCGAAGGTGATGCGGCGCGTGCCGCGCTGCTCAAGCAGAACCCCGGCCTCGCCGCGACCCGCGCGGCGCGTGACGGACGTCTGCTGGTGCTGGACCCGACGCTCCTGGTGGGCGGCCTCGGTCCGCGCCTGCCGGATGGCCTGGCGGCTCTCTCCGCAGCCTTTTATCCTTCCGCGAAACCGCTGAGTACGGAAGCCGCCCATTGAAATCGGTTGTTCGTCCCCGCGCACTGTTCGGTGCGCTGGGGATTTCGCTCGTGTTGGTCCTCTGGTTGTCCCTCGCCCTCGGTCCCGTCAGCCTGCCGCTGGGCGATACCCTGCGCGCCGCGCTGCGCCTGGCCGGGCTGCCGCTCGATGGAACGGGCCTGGCCCAGGCGGAAATGATCCTCGGCCAGATCCGCCTGCCGCGGACCCTGCTCGGCCTGGCCGTGGGCGCGGTGCTGGCGCTGTCCGGGGTGGCGATGCAGGGCCTGTTCCGCAACCCGCTGGCCGATCCAGGGCTGGTCGGGGTGTCCAGCGGCGCGGCCCTCGGCGCGGCGCTGGCCATCGTATTCGGCGCCTCGCTGGGCGGCTTGCCGGCGTTCCTCGCGCCTTACCTGCTGTCGCTGTGCGCCTTCGGCGGCGGCCTGGGGGTGACCTGGCTGGTCTATCGGCTTGGCCGCCGCGATGGCCAGACCAGCGTGGCCACCATGTTGTTGGCAGGGATCGCCTTGACCGCACTGTCCGGCGCGGTGATCGGACTGTTTACCTATCTCGCCGATGACGCCACCTTGCGTACCCTGACCTTCTGGAACCTGGGCAGCCTGAACGGCGCCAGCTACCCACGACTCTGGCCGCTGCTGCTGGTGGCGCTGCTGGTGGCCTGCTGGCTACCGCGCCGGGCAGATGCGCTGAACGCACTGCTGCTCGGCGAGTCCGAGGCCCGTCACCTGGGCTTCGACGTCGAGCGATTGAAGGCCGAACTGGTGCTTTGCACTGCCCTCGGCGTCGGCGCCGCAGTGGCGGCGGCGGGGATGATCGGCTTCATCGGCCTGGTGGTGCCGCACCTGATCCGTCTGGTTGCCGGTCCGGATCATCGGACGTTGCTGCCGGCCTCGATGATGGCCGGCGCCATTCTCCTGCTGCTTGCCGACCTGCTGGCGCGCCTGGCGCTGGCTCCGGCGGAGTTGCCGATCGGCATCGTCACGGCACTGATCGGCGCGCCGTTCTTCCTTTATCTGCTATTGCGGGGGCGGGCCTGATGCTGCGCGTGGAGAACCTGTCCATCCGCCGTGGCGGAAAGACTGTACTGGAAGGCCTCGAGCTGGAGCTGCGGCCTGGCGAGATGCTCGGCGTACTCGGCCCCAACGGCGCTGGCAAGAGCACCTTGCTTGGCGCTCTCTGTGGCGAACTGGAGCCGGCCGAAGGGCTGGTGCTGCTCGACGAGCGCGGCCTCGACGACTGGCCGGGCGTCGCTCGCGCGCAGCGCCTGGCGGTGCTGCCGCAGAGTTCGTCGCTGGGCTTCGCCTTTCCGGTGGAGGCGGTGGTCGGCTTCGGTCGGCTGCCCCATTCCAGCGGCCGCGAGCGCGATGTGCAGATCGTCGCCGAGGCCTTGGCGGCGGCCGACGCCAGCCATCTGGCCGGGCGCAGCTACCTGGCGCTGTCCGGCGGCGAACGCCAGCGCGTGCACCTGGCGCGGGTGCTGGCGCAGCTGTGGCCGGGCGAGCCGGGGCAGGTGCTGCTGCTCGACGAACCGACCTCGGCGCTCGACCCGCTGCACCAGCACACTACCCTGCAGGCGGTGCATGATTTCGCCCGCCGCGGTGCCTCGGTGCTGGTGATCCTCCACGATCTCAACCTGGCCGCGCGCTATTGCGACCGCCTGCTGCTGTTGCAGAATGGTCGCCCGCACCTGCTCGGTACGCCCGAGGAAGTCCTGCGCCCCGAGCCGTTGCGCGCGGTGTTCGGCCTCGAGGTCCTGGTCCAGCGTCATCCCGAGCGAGGTCATCCGCTGATCGTCGCCCGTTGAAGGAGTCGCCATGCGCATTCGCCTGTTCGCTTTCTGTCTGCTGCTGGGCGGCTGCCAGTCCCAACTGCCGCCGCTGCCTGATTGGCAGAGCCCGGAAGGGCGCGACGATCCGCAGACGGGACGAATAGTCGAATTGCGCAGCGGCGTGACGCTGAGCCCGCAGCAACTGGTCGCACGCCTGGCGGCCGCGCCGCGAGTGATCGTCGGCGAGAAGCACGACAATCCCGATCATCATGCCGTGGAACTGTGGCTGGCGCAGGCCCTGGGCGAATACCGGGCGCAGGGCAGCCTGCTGCTGGAAATGCTCGATCCCGGCCAGCAACCACGGGTGGATGCGGTCCGCGCACAACTCGGGACCGGCAAGCCGGTGGCGAACCTGGAGCAGGCCCTGGACTGGCAGAAAGGTTGGGACTGGACGCAGTACGGACCCCTGGTGTCCTGGGCGGTTGCGCAACCCGCGCCGTTGCTGGCGGCGAACCTCCAGCGGAGCGAGATCATGCGCATCTACAGGGAGCGTCCGCCGCTTCCCGGAACGGCCTCCAGGCGTGACAGCGTGCGCCTGCCGTTGCTTGCGCAGATTCGCGAATCCCACTGCGGCATGCTTCCCGACGATCAATTGCCGGCGATGCTCGCCGTCCAGCAGCAACGTGACCGCCGCATGGCCGAGCGTTTTCGCGATGCGCCACTGCCGGCGATGCTCGTCGCCGGCAGCTTCCACGCCCGACGCGACCTCGGCGTACCGGTCCACCTGCGCGACCTTGGTGCGGAGAAGGGTGCGCAGGTACTGATGCTGGTCGAGGCCGGGCAGGCGGTAACGACGCGTGAGGCCGACTACGCCTGGTACACGCCGGCACAGCCGGACAAGGACTATTGCGCGGAGATGAAGAAGGCGCGTTGAAGGAAGGGCGCGAGGCCTGGAGCCGCGTATCGCGCTACGTTTTCGCGGGCAAAAAAAGACCCGGCAAAGTGCCGGGTCGAAACCGTGATTAGCCTGATGAGGAGATAATCTGAAGAGTCCGACTGCTTGGTCTCTCAGCTTACCTGCTGGCCTCGCGACCAGTTGGTGTAATAATAACTATTCTCATTATCAGGTCAAGCCGGTTCTCATTCATTCCATCGCCAGCCGATGAACGGTCGTCTCCGGCCGAATCGCAGGCAAAAAAAGACCCGGCAAAGTGCCGGGTCAAAAACCGTGATTAGCCTGATGAGGAGATAATCTGAAGAGTCCGACTGCGTGGGTCTCTCAGCTTACCGGCTGATCTCGCGACCAGTTGAGTGATATAATAATGATTCTCATTTCCATGTCAAACGCTTTCGCCAAACTTTTCTGCTAGCTAGTCGCGAGCCCTCTGGAATGGGCCTCAGGCGCTGCGGCGCAGGCGCAGCTGGGTCACTTCCCGGTTAAGCAGGTCTATCCGCCGGGCCATGCCTTCGATCAGGCTATGGGCGATTCGCGGGTTGTTCTGCATAAGGCCGAGGAACTGCTCCTTGGGAATCACCATTACCGTGCAGGGTTCGCTGGCGACCACCGTGGCGCTGCGTTTCTCGCGAGTGAACACGGCCATGGCGCCGAAGATCTCGTCCTTCTGCACATCGCCGACTTTCTGGCCGTCCACCAGCGCTTCGGCGTGCCCTTCGATGATGATGAATACATGATCCGCATCGTCGCCCTGGCGGATCAGCGCCTCGCCCGCGGCGAAGTGGCGGAAGCCGGTGGCCGGGCGGACTTCCGGCTGCTTCAGGTGCGCCAGCGCATCGCCGAGCAGGGCAGTCTGTCCGATCAGGTACTGCAATAGCAGTTCCTGACGTTCCTGGTCAGCATGGATGTGCTGGAGCAGCGCATCGCGCGAATAGGGCAGCAGGCGGATCGGTTCTTCGTTGGCATGCTGGCAGGCGGGGAGCTCGAGTCCGCGTCGAAGGCCGAGGAGGTCGCCTTCCTGGAGGTAGAACAGTGGGCGTTCGTCGACCAGCGCATGCAGCAGGCCGCTTTCCACCAGGAATACCTGGTCGGCGGGCAGCTCGCGTTCCAGGTCGTCGCTACGTTCCAGTTCCAGGGCGGGGCCGCTGGGTGCCAGGCCTTCGAGCAAGCGGTGAGGGATTCCCTGCAGGCGATTGATCAATTGGTCGGCATAAGCCGGTTGCTCGCCGAGTAGATACATGGCCATTTCCTTGAGCTGCCTGGTCGAGAGAGGAGGTACGAACGTCCACGAGACGATAGGTGGGCGCCCGGGGGGAGTAAATATCTTCCCGTGGCAGGTGTGAGCTAGCTCTTGTTTCGCACGGGGAAAGTCTCCAGCTCGCCGAGCAGTGCGGCCTTGTGGTCTGGGGACAGCTCGTTCCAGTGAACGTCGAGAAGTGCGCCTTCGATGGCATAGAGCAGGACTTTCGAGGCTCGGAAGCCGCGCGCGCGGACCGCGCGATAGGCTCCCACCGAGCCGAGCCGACGCAGATCGGTGGCGCTGTGGATACCCACGGCATGCAACCATTGGGTCGAGGTTTTCCCGAGGTTTTTCAGGTTCAGCAGTTCGTCGTTCATCGTCGGTCCTTGCGATGCCGCTCAGAAGCGTGATGGCGCGGAACTGCCTGGAACCGGTCCGGAGCCGACAGGGCCGGCGCGATGGAGCGAGATGGCCGACGCGAGCGGCCTTCGCCCTTACGATCCGGCGTAGGCGGTCCGGGACCGATCCTCAGCCGGCCGGGTACCTGCCAGAAGTGTAGCGGCCTCCCGGCAAAACGTGGCCTGGCGTGGTCCTTCCGCTTCTCAGGGCTCCGGCAGGTAGCGCAGGCGGGTGCCGAAGTTCACCGACATGCGGATCTCGTCCGGCGCCAGGCGCAACGGGAAATACGTACCGGATATCTGCGCATGGGCCAGGCTGGCGCCCTCCAGGCGCGCCTCGCGCAGATCCACGCCGCGCAGGTCGGCGCCGCGGAAATAGGCATCGCTGAAGTCGACGCGGGCGGCATCCAGCAGACGCAGGTCGAGGCCGCGGAAGTCGCCGCCGGCCAGGTCGATCCAGCCGTCGGCCGGCTTCTGTCGGTTGAAGCCTTCGATGTCTTCGGCGTGGAGCAGTTGGTAGAGCGGCGAGTCGAGCTGACGGGGCGAGTTCATGGGCGGCGTCCTGCGCAGAAGGCTCGCCGTGAGTATAGAAGAGCAGCGGCACGGCGCCCGCCCTGGAGGGGCGGGCGCCATGGCAGTTCGTTCAGAGACCGGGCAGGCGCTGGCGAATGCCGTCGACCAGCCCGTCGAGGCTGGCCGCGTCGTGGGTGTCTACACGCTTGCTCTGGACCGTCTCCGCCGCTGTCAGCGGCTCGCGGGTAGCCTGCTGGGTGCGGATCACGTCGAGAGTCGCGTCGGACGGGTCCTTGCCTTCCGCCTGGCGTTGCGCAAGCCAGCCGGCGATCACCGCTTCGGGCGCCTGGCAGTCGAGGATCAGGAACGGCACGCCGGTTTCTTCCGCGATGTGGCAAGCGGCCTGGCGCTGACTCTGCTTCAGGTAGGCGGCATCGATCACCACCGGATAGCCAGCCTGGAGGATCTTCGCGGCCAACTGGTGAAGGTGCGCATAGGTCGCTTCGCTGGCCTGGCTGCTATAGATGCCGGCGGCGAACTGGCCCCTGTCGTGTTCCGGCTGCTCGCCGAACAGACGCTTGCGTTCGATATCCGAGCGCAGGCGCACGGCGCCCAGAGCCTCCACCAGACGCATGGCCACCTGGCTCTTGCCGACCGCGGAGACACCATGGGTGACCGCCAGGAAGCGCGAGGGAATGGCGCTGTAGCTTTCCGCCAGGTTGGCGTAGTTGCGGTACTGGCGCAGGGTCGCCGCGCGCTGCACGGCATCGGTCTGGTAGCCGAGGCTGAACAGCGCGACCTTGGCGCGGACCATGGCGCGGTAGGCCTTGTAGAAGTTCAGCAGTTCCAGGGCCTGGTAGTCGCCGGTGTGTTCCAGATAGAGGCTGACGAAGCGTCGAGCGTGGCACTTCAGGCCGCGATCTTCCAGGTCCATCGCGAGGAAGGCGAAGTCGGCGCAGACATCGGTGAAACGGAACGGCTCGTTGAATTCGATGCAGTCGAACAGCACTACCCTGCCGTCGATCAGCGCGGCGTTGCCCAGGTGGATGTCGCCGTGGCATTCGCGGATGAAGCCCTTCGCCTTGCGCTCCTGGAGCACCGGCAGCAGGCGTTCGAAGCTGCTTTCCGCCCAGGCTTCGAGGGCATCCAGCTGTTGCAGGTCGGCCTTGTCCTTGAGCAGCGGGCGAACCTGCTCGAAATTCTGCCGCACCGGCGCCATGCAGGACTCGGCGGTGCCCAGCGGGTGCTCCAGCGGCACCTTCGGAGTGTTCTGGTGGAAGTGCGCGATCTGCTCGGCCAGTTCGTCGATATGCTGGTTGGACAGTTCGCCGCGGCCCTGGATTGCCGCCAGCAGGTTGTCCTGCGGGAACTGGCGCATCTTCAGCAGGTATTCGATTGCCTCGCCGTCGCCGCCGATCCGCGGCGCTTCTTCGCTGCCGGTGATCGGCAGGACCTCCAGGTAGAGATCGTCGGTGAGGCGCTGGTTCAGGCGCAGCTCTTCGTTGCAATAGAAACGGCGCTTGTCCAGGCTGGTGAAATCGAGAAAGCCGAAATCCATCGGCTTCTTGATCTTGTAGGCGTAGGGACCGGTCAACAGGACCCAGGAGATATGCGTCTCGATGACCTCGAAGCGCTCCACCGGGTGGGGGTAGAGGGCCGGGTTCTGCAGGGCGGCGATCAGGGTCTGGCTCACGGGATATCCTTGCCTCTGAAATATGCGAAAACCCGCATTATGGCGGGAAGGGGTGACAGTGCAAACCTCGCTGGCGGATAGCAACCATTTGCCGGATCGCCGGTCGAATGCGCCGCGCTGCCGCCGCGCCTATCCACCGGGGCCGCGCAGACCGTGGATGCCGCCGATGCGGTGTCTGTCCGCTGTGGATAAAGTACGTATAATGCGCCGCCATGACGCGTCCCCGATCCCCCCGTTCCCGTAACAGCAAAGCACGCCCGGCACCCGGCCTGAACAAATGGCTCGGCTGGGCCCTCAAGCTCGGCCTCGTCGGCCTGGTGCTCCTCGCCGGCTTCGCCATCTATCTCGATGCCGTGGTGCAGGAGAAATTCTCCGGCCGGCGCTGGACCATCCCGGCGAAGGTCTATGCCCGCCCGCTGGAGCTGTTCAACGGCCTGAAGCTGAGCAGGGAAGACTTCCTGCGCGAACTCGACGCCCTCGGCTACCGTCGCGAGCCCAGCGTGAGCGGCCCTGGAACCGTGTCGGTGGCGGCCAGCGCGGTCGAACTCAATACCCGTGGCTTCCAGTTCTACGAAGGCGCGGAACCGGCCCAGCGCGTGCGCGTGCGCTTCAACGGCAACTACGTCAGCGGGCTGAGCCAGGCCAACGGCAAGGAACTGGCGGTGGCGCGCCTTGAGCCGCTGCTGATCGGCGGCTTGTATCCGGCGCACCATGAGGATCGCATCCTGGTCAAGCTCGACCAGGTGCCGACCTACCTGATCGACACCCTGGTCGCGGTCGAGGATCGCGACTTCTGGAACCACCATGGCGTGTCGCTGAAGTCCGTGGCCCGGGCGGTGTGGGTCAACACCACGGCCGGCCAGCTGCGCCAGGGCGGCAGCACCCTGACCCAGCAGTTGGTGAAGAACTTCTTCCTGAGCAACGAACGCAGCCTGAGCCGCAAGATCAACGAAGCGATGATGGCGGTGCTGCTGGAGCTGCACTACGACAAGCGCGACATCCTCGAGTCCTATCTCAACGAGGTGTTCCTCGGCCAGGATGGGCAACGAGCGATCCATGGCTTCGGCCTGGCCAGCCAGTATTTCTTCAGCCAGCCGCTGGCCGAGCTCAAGCTCGACCAGGTGGCGCTGCTGGTCGGCATGGTCAAGGGACCGTCCTACTTCAACCCGCGGCGTTACCCGGATCGTGCGCTGGCGCGGCGCAACCTGGTGCTCGATGTGCTCGCCGAGCAGGGCGTGGCGACCCAGCAGGAAGTCGACGCCGCCAAGCAGCGCCCGCTCGGCGTGACCCGGCAGGGCAGCATGGCCGACAGCTCCTATCCGGCCTTCCTCGACCTGGTCAAGCGCCAGTTGCGCCAGGACTACCGCGACGAGGACCTGACCGAGGAAGGGCTGCGCATCTTCACCAGCTTCGATCCGATCCTGCAGGAGAAGGCCGAGACCTCCGTCAACGAAACGCTCAAGCGCCTCAGTGGGCGCAAGGGAGTCGACCAGGTCGAGGCGGCGATGGTCGTGACCAATCCGGAAACCGGCGAGATCCAGGCCCTGATCGGCAGTCGCGACCCGCGCTTCGCCGGCTTCAACCGGGCCCTGGACGCGGTGCGGCCGATCGGTTCGCTGATCAAGCCGGCGGTCTACCTGACCGCACTCGAGCGGCCGAGCAAGTACACCCTGACCACCTGGGTGCAGGACGAACCCTTCGCGGTGAAAGGCCAGGACGGCCAGGTCTGGCGACCGCAGAACTACGACCGGCGCTCGCATGGCACGATCTTCCTGTACCAGGGCCTGGCAAACTCCTACAACCTGTCCACCGCCAAGCTCGGCCTCGACGTCGGTGTGCCCAACGTGCTGCAGACCGTCGCCCGGCTGGGCATCAACCGTGACTGGCCAGCCTATCCGTCGATGCTGCTGGGCGCCGGTTCGCTCAGTCCGATGGAGGTCGCCACCATGTACCAGACCATCGCCAGCGGCGGCTTCAACACGCCGTTGCGGGGGATCCGCAGCGTCCTCACTGCCGACGGCCAGCCGCTCAAGCGCTATCCGTTCCAGGTCGAACAGCGCTTCGACTCGGGCGCCGTCTACCTGGTGCAGAACGCCATGCAGCGGGTCATGCGCGAAGGCACCGGGCGGTCGGTGTACAGTCAATTGCCGTCGTCGCTGACCCTCGCCGGCAAGACCGGCACCAGCAACGACTCGCGCGATAGCTGGTTCTCCGGTTTCGGCGGCGACCTCCAGGCTGTGGTCTGGCTCGGTCGCGACGACAACGGCAAGACGCCGCTTACCGGCGCCACCGGTGCCTTGCAGGTGTGGGCCAGCTTCATGCGCAAGGCGCATCCGCAATCGCTGGAAATGCCGATGCCGGAGAACGTGGTGATGGCCTGGGTCGACGCGCAGACCGGGCAGGGCTCGGCGGCGGATTGCCCGAATGCCGTACAGATGCCCTATATTCGTGGCAGCGAGCCCGCCCAGGGCCCAGGCTGCGGGAGCCAGAACCCCGCCGGCGAGGTGATGGACTGGGTACGAGGCTGGCTGAATTGATCCGAGAGGACCTGACGTGAAGAAGATTTTCGTATTCGCCGCGCTTGCCGGCAGTGCCGTGCTCGCGGGCTGCGCCAGCCCGCAGCACGGGGCGATCCCGGTGGTGGATTCCGGTACTCCGGTGTCCAACCAGGAAAGCGGCGGTTTCCGCATCACCCGTACCCAGGTACCGCGTACCCAGCAAGGCGCCGCCACCCAGGGCATTCCCCAGGGCGGCGACTCCGGCGTGGTGGTGATGGTGCCGCAGGGCGCCAATTCCGCACCGATCCAGACTTTCCCGGCGCAGTCCGGCGCCGCGCCGATCAGCAGCGCTCCGCTCGGCACCGGCACCCAGTACCAGGCTCCGCCCAGCAGCGCCTCCACGCCACCGCTGGGCGGCAGCTACAACATGCCGCCCAGCGGCGCCAGTCGTTCCGCGCCCACCGGCATTCCGGCCTCCGGCTCGGCCGGCAGCCTGGCGGCCGACGAGCAGTTGGACGGGCCGGTCCTGGCGATGCTCACAACCGCCCAGCAACAGCAGGGCAGCGGCGACCTGAACAGCGCCGCCGCCAGCCTCGAGCGAGCCCAGCGCATCGCTCCGCGCGAGCCGCAGGTGCTCTATCGCCTGGCCCAGGTGCGCCTGGCCCAGGGCGATGCGGCTCAGGCCGAGCAGGTCGCGCGCCGTGGCTTGAGCTACGCCAATGGCCGGCCGGCCTTGCAGGCCGGGCTCTGGGAACTGATCGCCCAGGCGCGGGAGAAGCAGGGAGACTCCGCCGGCGCTGCGCTGGCCCGGCAGAAGGCCAAGGTCAGCTCCTGATGGATCGACGGGTCTATGCGCTGGCCGACCAGTTGTTGCTGATCGAGCGTGAGTTGCGTGCCCTCGGCTGGTGGAGCGAAAGCAGCCCCGCCCCGGAAGCGCTGGCCAGCCCCGAGCCGTTCTGCGTGGATACGCTGGCGCTCGAGCAATGGCTGCAATGGATCTTCCTGCCACGGATGAAGCTGATTCTCGAAAGCGACAGCGCCTTGCCGCAAGCCTCGGGTATCCTGGCCATGGCCGAGGTGGCCTATGCGCAGCGTGGCGAGGAAGTCGCCGGCCTGCTGGCGGCGCTTGGCGAGTTCGACCGGCTGATCGGCGGGCCGTCATGAAGCTTCGGCAGTAAAGAAAAACCCGGCTACAGGCCGGGTTTTTCTTTGCTTCAAGCAAGGCGGAGAGTCGGGTCAGCCCCATGCTGCGGGACGGGGCTGTGTTCGCCTCAGCGGCAATTCTCCTGGATCGCCTTTTCGGCCTTGGCGATTCGCTCCTGGCGTTCTTCCTCGCCGAGGCGACGGAGTTCGCCCTTGCCTTCGTCGACCCTTACGCGCGGGTTGTTCTTCAGTTGCGCGAGGTTGTTGCGGGTCTCTTCGCAGAACTGCTTGCGCTCGGCCTCTTCCTTCGCCACTTGCTGCTTCACCTTGTCGTCGATCGCCTTCTGCTCGGGATCGGCCGGTTTCTGCTGGATGGTCGGTGCCGGGGTCGAGGGTGGCAGGGGGAAGTTGTCCGGCGGCGGGGCGGTCTGGGTATTCACCGTGGTCGCTTGCGCACCTTGCGGCGGTTGTGCGCCGAAGTGGGTGACGCCCTCGGCGTCGACCCATTTGTAGATCGGGGCGGCCATGGCGAAAGAGGAGAGGGCGAGCAACAAGCTGGCCGGGAGGATCATGCGTCGCATGCGGAGTCCTTGGAATGCGCTAACTGCGGCTAACTATAACCAAATCCGCCAGCGCGGCATGCTGCACGGCATCACAACCGCCGCTGGAGACGGCCTCGCCGTGGCAAGTCCTCGCGGGAATCATGGGCATTTTGGAAAAGTTTGCTCTAAATCGGAATTTTCTAGCCATAAAATCTGTTTTTGGTCATTGATCAGCTTTTTTATGGAAGGGTATGGCAGCTTCCTTGGAATTTTTTTTGATAATTTTCAGAATAAAGCTTGACTTGCGTTCGACGAATGCGAAGAATCCAAGCTCGCTGTAGCGGGCCGTCTGCAACCCAGTCCCCTCTCCGGCAGACCATGAGGTGCCTACCCGCGCCGAAAGTTACACCCTGCTTCGCGTTACCTCGCGCTGGGTGGAAGAGCTCCGTAACACCAGGCGCCCTTCCAAGTTTGCTCAATCGGCAGTTGACGTAGCCGGTGACTACCGTCACCCATGCTCTGCCGGGCAGCCAACCGAATTTCGGTCGCCCGCCCCTGGGTGGCCGTATAGCGTTCTAGAGGTGAAAACGTGGAGCTTTTATCAGGCGCTGAAATGGTCGTCCGCTCGTTGCGCGACGAAGGCGTTAAGTACATCTACGGGTACCCGGGTGGTGCCCTCCTGCATATCTACGACGCGCTCTTCAAGGAGCACGACGTGACCCACATCCTGGTGCGCCACGAACAGGCGGCTACCCATATGGCCGACGGCTACGCCCGCGCCACCGGCAAGCCCGGTGTCGTGCTGGTGACTTCCGGCCCGGGCGCGACCAACGCCATCACCGGTATCGCCACCGCATACATGGACTCCATCCCGATGGTGATCCTGTCGGGCCAGGTGCCGAGCAACATGGTCGGTACCGACGCGTTCCAGGAAACCGACATGGTCGGGATCTCCCGGCCGATCGTGAAGCACAGCTTCATCATCAAGCATCCCTCGGAAATTCCCGAGGTGATCAAGAAGGCCTTTTACCTGGCGCAGTCGGGTCGTCCGGGGCCGGTGGTCGTGGATATTCCGAAGGACATGGGCGACCCGACGCAGAAGTTCGAATATTCCTATCCGAAGAAGGTCAAGTTGCGTTCGTACAGCCCGGCCGTTCGCGGTCACTCGGGACAGATCCGCAAGGCCGCCGAGATGCTCCTGGCCGCCAAGCGCCCGGTGGTCTATTCCGGCGGCGGCGTGATCATGGGCAATGCCGCGGCGCCGCTGACCGAGCTGGCGCAGATGCTCAACCTGCCGGTGACCAACACCCTGATGGGCCTCGGCGGGTATCCCGGCGCGGACCGCCAGTTCCTCGGCATGCTCGGGATGCACGGCAGCTTCACCGCCAACCTGGCGATGCATCACAGCGACGTGATCCTCGCGGTCGGCGCGCGTTTCGACGACCGGGTCATCAACGGCGCGGCGAAGTTCTGCCCGAACGCCAAGATCATCCACATCGACATCGATCCGGCGTCGATTTCCAAGACCATCAAGGCCGACATCCCGATCGTCGGCCCGGTGGACAGCGTTCTCACCGAAATGGTCGCGATCGTCAGGGAAATCGGCGAGACCCCGAACCAGGATGCCCAGGCTGCCTGGTGGAAGCAGATCGACGAGTGGCGTGGTAACCGTGGGTTGTTCCCGTACGACAAGGGCGACGGCAGCATCATCAAGCCGCAGACCGTCATCGAGACGCTCTACGAGGTTACCCATGGCGATGCCTTCATCACCTCCGATGTCGGCCAGCACCAGATGTTCGCCTCGCAGTACTACAAGTTCAACAAGCCCAATCGCTGGATCAACTCCGGCGGTCTCGGCACCATGGGCTTCGGCTTCCCGGCGGCGATGGGCATCAAGCTCAACTTCCCGGACGACGATGTCGCCTGCGTGACCGGCGAGGGCAGTATCCAGATGAATATCCAGGAACTGTCTACCTGCCTGCAGTACGACCTGCCGGTGAAGATCGTCAACCTGAACAATGGTGCCCTGGGCATGGTCCGCCAGTGGCAGGACATGCAGTACAACAGCCGTTATTCGCATTCCTACATGGAATCCCTGCCGGACTTCGTCAAGCTTGCCGAAGCCTACGGGCATGTCGGCATGCGCATCACCGACCTGAAGGATCTGAAGCCGAAGATGGAGGAGGCGTTCGCCATGAAGAATCGCCTGGTCTTCCTCGACATCCAGGTGGACGCCAGCGAACACGTCTATCCGATGCAGATCCGTGACGGCGCGATGCGCGACATGTGGCTGAGCAAGACGGAGCGTACCTGATCATGCGACACATCATTTCCCTGCTGCTGGAAAACGAGCCAGGCGCATTGTCCCGCGTGGTCGGCCTGTTCTCCCAACGCAACTACAACATCGAAAGCCTGACCGTGGCGCCGACCGAGGACCCGACCCTGTCGCGTCTGACGCTGACCACCGTGGGGCACGATGAGGTGATCGAGCAGATCACCAAGAACCTCAACAAGCTGATCGAAGTGGTCAAGCTGGTGGACCTGTCGGAAAGCGCCCATATCGAGCGCGAGCTGATGCTGGTGAAGGTCAAGGCCACGGGCGCCCAGCGCGCCGAGGTCAAGCGCACCACCGATATCTTCCGTGGGCAGATCGTCGACGTCACCAGTAGCGTCTATACCGTGCAACTGGCGGGTACCAGCGACAAACTGGACAGCTTCATCCAGGCCATCGGCACTGCGTCGATCCTGGAAGTGGTCCGCAGTGGCGTCACTGGCATCGCCCGTGGCGACAAGACTCTGAGCATCTGAACTGAAAGCAGGCCCGCGAGGCCTTACTGAAGGGGAATTCCCATGCGCGTTTTCTACGATAAAGACTGTGACCTCTCGATCATCCAGGGCAAGAAAGTTGCCATCATCGGCTACGGCTCCCAGGGCCACGCCCATGCCTGCAACCTGAAGGACTCCGGCGTCGACGTCACCGTGGGCCTGCGTAGCGGCTCCGCCACCGTGGCCAAGGCCGAAGCGCACGGTCTGAAGGTTGCCGACGTGAAGACCGCCGTCGCCGCAGCCGACGTGGTCATGATCCTCACCCCGGACGAGTTCCAGGGCCGCCTGTACAAGGAAGAGATCGAGCCGAACCTGAAGAAGGGCGCCACCCTGGCCTTCGCTCACGGCTTCTCCATCCACTACAACCAGGTCGTCCCGCGCGCCGACCTCGACGTGATCATGATCGCGCCGAAGGCCCCGGGTCACACCGTGCGTTCCGAGTTCGTCAAGGGCGGTGGCATCCCTGACCTGATCGCCATCTACCAGGACGCTTCCGGCAACGCCAAGAACGTCGCCCTGTCCTACGCCTGCGGCGTCGGCGGCGGTCGTACCGGTATCATCGAAACCACCTTCAAGGACGAGACCGAAACCGACCTGTTCGGTGAGCAGGCCGTTCTCTGCGGTGGTTGCGTCGAGCTGGTCAAGGCCGGTTTCGAAACCCTGGTCGAAGCCGGTTACGCGCCGGAAATGGCCTACTTCGAGTGCCTGCACGAGCTGAAGCTGATCGTCGACCTGATGTACGAAGGCGGCATCGCCAACATGAACTACTCCATCTCCAACAATGCCGAATACGGTGAGTACGTAACCGGTCCGGAGGTGATCAACGCCGAGTCCCGTGCTGCCATGCGCAACGCCCTGAAGCGCATCCAGGACGGCGAGTACGCGAAAATGTTCATTACCGAAGGTGCGGCCAACTACCCGTCGATGACTGCCTACCGCCGCAACAACGCCGCTCACCCGATCGAGCAGATCGGCGAGAAGCTGCGCGCGATGATGCCGTGGATCGCAGCCAACAAGATCGTCGACAAGAGCAAGAACTAAGCGGCTCCGGCGACAGACGAAGAAACGCGGCCCCGGCCGCGTTTTTTCGTTCTTGCCTGGCGATCTGGTATAAAGCCTGGGCCGGCGGAGTTGTCTTCCTAGTCAGAAGTGCTGTCGGCATATTCGTACCCCATCAGTTCCCAAGGAATTGTCCATGAGTGAACGTCCCGAGGAGCCGAACAAGGCCTCCGACGAAGAAAGCCTGCTGCCCATCGACGAACATATAGAAGAAGGGCACGACGCCGAAGGGCGGAAGGTTCGTCACCGCGGTATCTACCTGCTGCCCAACCTGTTCACCACGGCGGCCCTGTTTTCCGGCTTCTACGCCATCATCAATGGCATGAGCGGCCAGTTCGCCAACGCCGCCATCGCTATCTTCGTGGCCATGGTCCTCGATGGACTGGACGGCCGTGTGGCTCGCCTGACCAACACCCAGAGCGCCTTCGGCGCCGAGTACGACTCGCTGTCCGACATGGTCGCCTTCGGTGTGGCGCCGGCGCTGGTCGCCTTCGAATGGGCGCTTGGCAGCCTCGGCAAGGTCGGCTGGATGGTCGCCTTCATCTACGTTGCGGGCGCAGCCCTGCGTCTGGCTCGTTTCAACACCCAGGTCGGCAAGGCCGACAAGCGCTATTTCATCGGCCTGGCCAGTCCGGCCGCCGCGGCGCTGGTGGCGGGCACGGTATGGGCGTTCAGCGATTTCGAGATCCAGGGCGCCAAGGTTGCCTTCCTCGTCGCCCTGCTGGTCGCCGCCGCTGGTGTGCTGATGGTCAGCAACATCAAGTACCACAGCTTCAAGGATCTCGACCTGCGCGGCCGGGTGCCGTTCGTGGCGATCCTTATCGTGGTGCTGGCCTTCGCCGTGGTCTTTACCGACCCGCCGCGCATCCTCCTGTTGCTGTTCCTTGCCTACGCGGCCTCCGGTCCTGTGCAATACCTGCTGCAGCTGCGTCGCCGGAAGCAGCCGAGCTGATGTAATTTCCAACGGGCTCCGTAGTCTACTGGCACAAAGCTGGTCATTGCGGAGCCCGTCATGCTGATCAAGATTCCCTCCCGTTCCGACTGTTCCGAGTCGGAAGTCACGTCCGAAACCCTCTACCTGTCCCGTCGGCGTCTGCTCGGTGCTTCCTTCGCCGGATTGGCGCTGGCCAGCGGCCTGCCGCGCCTGGGCTTTGCCGACGAACAGCGCTATGCCGGCGTCGAGCCGGTGCCGGCGCCGGGCTGGTTCGCCGAAAAGCTACCGCAGACCCGCTGGCAGGCGGTGGATGTCCAGGGGGAGGCGATCACGCCATTCAAGGACGCCACCCACTACAACAATTTCTACGAATTCGGGCCGAACAAGGGCGACCCGGCGGAAAACGCCTCGGCCCTGAAGACCGAGCCCTGGTCGGTGGTGATCGACGGCGAGGTCGGCAAGCCGGGTACCTATGCCCTCGAGGACTTCGTCAAACCCTACCAACTGGAAGAGCGCATCTATCGGCTGCGCTGCGTGGAAGCCTGGTCGATGGTGATCCCTTGGTTGGGCTTTCCCCTGGCGGACCTGCTCAAGCGGGTCGAACCCAATGGGCAGGCGAAGTTCGTCCGTTTCGAAACCCTGCAGCGTCCGGAACAGATGGTCGGCCAACGCTCCGGTTTCTCGGTGATCGACTGGCCTTATATGGAAGGCTTGCGCATGGACGAGGCGATGCATCCCCTGGCAATTCTGGCGGTGGGCATGTACGGGCGGCTGTTGCCCAACCAGAATGGCGCGCCGTTGCGCCTGGTGGTGCCGTGGAAGTATGGCTTCAAGAGCATCAAGTCCATCGTGCGTATCAGTCTGGTCCGTGAGCAGCCGAAGACCACCTGGGAAAGCATTGCCGCCAACGAGTACGGGTTCTATGCCAACGTCAATCCGCAGGTCGACCACCCGCGATGGTCCCAGGCTCGCGAGCGGCGCCTGCCCAGTGGCTTGTTCAGCCCCAATGTACGGGATACGCAGATGTTCAATGGCTACGGGAGCGAGGTCGCTTCCCTTTATAGCGGCATGGATCTGAGGAAGTACTACTGATGCGCTACTGGTATCTGCGCCTTGCGGTATTCCTGGGGGCGCTGGCAGTGCCGGCCTGGTGGTTGTACCAAGCCTGGATCTTTGCCCTCGGACCTGACCCGGGCAAGACCCTGGTCGATCGACTGGGG
This sequence comes from Pseudomonas sp. HMSC057H01, assembly GCF_001836405.1. Classification (NCBI taxonomy): domain Bacteria; kingdom Pseudomonadati; phylum Pseudomonadota; class Gammaproteobacteria; order Pseudomonadales; family Pseudomonadaceae; genus Pseudomonas; species Pseudomonas sp. HMSC057H01. The sequence goes on from NZ_KV828411.1 coordinate 183,497, forward strand.
CTGGGCGCCTTGGTATTGCTGCTACTCACCCTGGCGATGACGCCACTGCAGAAGCTGAGCGGCTGGCCGGGCTGGATTGCCGTGCGTCGCCAGTTGGGGTTGTGGTGCTTCACCTATGTGCTGCTGCACCTGAGCGCTTACTGCGTGTTCATCCTGGGGTTGGACTGGGGGCAGTTGGGCATCGAATTGAGCAAGCGTCCCTACATCATCGTGGGAATGCTTGGATTCGTCTGCCTGTTCCTGTTGGCGATCACTTCCAACCGCTTCGCCATGCGCAAGCTCGGTAGCCGCTGGAAGAAGCTGCATCGCCTGGTCTACCTGATCCTTGGGCTCGGCTTGCTGCACATGCTCTGGGTGGTGCGGGCAGACCTGGAGGAGTGGACCCTGTACGCTGTGGTTGGTGCGTCGCTCATGCTGCTGCGGCTACCCTCGATCGCTCGCCGCCTGCCCAGGCTTCGAACTCGTCCCGGTGTTTCGTAATAAAAGTTTCAAATAAGTGTTGACGCCAGTTTCTA
>NZ_KV828412.1:0-93052 GCF_001836405.1 Pseudomonas sp. HMSC057H01
CACCGACAACCACCTGATGCTGATCAGCCTGGTGCGCCAGGGCCTGACCGGCAAGGAAGCCGACGCCGCCCTCGGCCGGGTCGGCATCACGGTGAACAAGAACGCCGTGCCGAACGATCCACAGAGCCCGTTCGTCACCTCCGGCATCCGCATCGGCACCCCGGCCATCACCACCCGCGGGCTGCAGGAAGCGCAGAGCCGCGAACTGGCCGGCTGGATCTGCGACATCCTCGACCACCTCGGCGATGCCGACGTGGAAGCCAAGGTCGCCACCCAGGTCGCCGGTCTCTGCGCGGACTTCCCGGTCTATCGCTGAGCCCCCCGAAGACGGTCGGGGAGCCCGACGCGCCCCGGCCCAACCCTCTCCGCGGGAGAGGGAGCAACAGTTCAGGAGCATCCACATGCAACGCTACTCCGGCTTCGGCCTGTTAAAGCATTCACTGAGCCATCACGAGAACTGGCAACGCATGTGGCGCACGCCCACGCCGAAGCCGGTCTACGACGTGGTCATCGTCGGCGGCGGCGGGCACGGCCTGGCCACCGCCTACTACCTGGCCAAGGAACACGGCATCAGCAACGTGGCGGTAGTCGAGAAAGGTTGGCTGGGCGGCGGCAACACCGCGCGCAACACCACCATCGTGCGCTCCAACTACCTGTGGGACGAGTCCGCGCTGCTCTACGAACACGCGATGAAGCTGTGGGAGGGCCTGTCCCAGGACCTCAACTACAACGTGATGTTCTCCCAGCGCGGGGTCTACAACCTCTGCCACACCCTCCAGGACATGCGCGACGGCGAGCGCCGGGTCAGCGCCAACCGCCTCAACGGCGTCGACGGCGAATTGTTGAACGCGCAGCAGGTGGCGGAGGAGATTCCCTACCTGGACTGCAGCAAGAACACCCGCTACCCGATCATGGGCGCGACCATCCAGCGTCGCGGCGGCGTCGCCCGCCATGATGCGGTGGCCTGGGGCTTCGCCCGCGCCGCCGATGCCCTCGGCGTGGACCTGATCCAGCAGACCGAAGTCACCGGCTTCCGCAAGCAGGACGGCGCGGTGATCGGCGTCGAGACCAACCGCGGCTTCATCGGCGCGCGTCGTGTCGGGGTGGTCACCGCCGGCAACTCCGGGCACATGGCCAGGCTCGCCGGCTTCCGCCTGCCGCTGGAGTCGCACCCGTTGCAGGCGCTGGTCTCCGAGCCGCTGAAGCCGATCATCGACAGCGTGATCATGTCCAACGCCGTGCATGGCTACATCAGCCAGTCGGACAAAGGCGACCTGGTCATCGGCGCCGGCATCGACGGCTACAACGGCTACGGCCAGCGCGGCTCGTACCCGGTGATCGAGCACACCCTGCAAGCCATCGTCGAGATGTTCCCGGTGCTCTCGCGGGTACGCATGAACCGCCAGTGGGGCGGCATCGTCGACACCACCCCGGACGCCTGCCCGATCATCGGCAAGACTCCGGTGCAGAACCTGTTCTTCAACTGCGGCTGGGGCACCGGCGGCTTCAAGGCCACTCCCGGCTCCGGAAACGTCTTCGCCGCCACCCTGGCCAAGGGCGAACCGCATCCGCTGGCCGCGCCCTTCTCCATCGAACGCTTCCACAGCGGTGCGCTGATCGACGAGCACGGCGCGGCGGCAGTGGCGCACTGACAAAAGCCGCCCGAAGGGCGAAATCCGCTGCCCCTCGCCCTTCAGGGAGAGGGTGCCGGTCAACCGGCAAGAACAGTTTCCGGAGGCTACAAAATGCTGAATATCTTCTGCCCCCACTGCGGCGAACTGCGTTCCGAAGAGGAATTCCACGCCAAGGGTCAGGCCCACATCCCGCGCCCGCTCGACCCGAACGCCTGCAGCGACGAGGAATGGGGCGACTACATGTTCTTCCGCGACAACCCGCGCGGCCTCCATCACGAGCTGTGGGTGCACGCCGCCGGCTGCCGCAAGTACTTCAACGTCACCCGCCATACGGTGACCTACGAAATCCTCGAGACCTACCTGATCGGCGAGCAGCCCAGCGTCGTCGCCGACGGTGAGAAGAAACCCGCCGTACAAGGGGAACCGGCATGAGCCAGATCAATCGCCTGTCCAGCGGCGGCCGCATCGACCGCAACCGCCCGCTGACCTTCAGCTTCAACGGCCAGCACTACCAGGGCTATGCCGGCGACACCCTGGCCGCCGCGCTGCTGGCCAACGGCGTCGACATCGTCGGCCGCAGCTTCAAGTACTCGCGGGCGCGCGGCATCGTCGCCGCCGGCGCCGAGGAGCCCAACGCGATCCTGCAGATCGGCTCCCGCGAAGCCACCCAGATCCCCAACGTGCGCGCCACCCAGCAGGCGCTCTACGGCGGCCTGGTGGCCACCAGCACCAACGGCTGGCCGAATGTGCAGAACGACCTGATGGGAATCTTCGGCAAGGTCGGCGGCAAGCTGATGCCGCCCGGTTTCTACTACAAGACCTTCATGTACCCGCAGTCGATGTGGATGACCTACGAGAAGTACATCCGCAAGGCCGCCGGCCTGGGCCGCGCGCCGACCGAGGTCGATCCGGACAGCTACGACTGGATGAACCACCACTGCGACGTGCTGGTGGTCGGCGCCGGCCCGGCCGGCCTGGCCGCCGCCCTCGCCGCCGCTCGCAGCGGCGCGCGGGTGATTCTCGCCGACGAGCAGGAAGAGTTCGGCGGCAGCCTGCTGGACACCCGCGAGACCCTCGACGGCAAGCCCGCCGCCGAGTGGGTCGCGGACGCCGTGGCCGAGCTGCAAGGCCTGCCGGAAGTCATCCTGCTACCGCGCTCCACGGTCAACGGCTACCACGACCACAACTTCCTCACCATCCACGAACGGCGCACCGACCACCTCGGCGAGGTCGCCCCGCTCGGCCAGGTCCGCCAGCGCGTGCACCGCGTACGCGCCAAGCGCGTGGTACTGGCCGCCGGCGCCCATGAGCGGCCGCTGGTCTACGGCAACAACGACCTGCCCGGCAACATGCTCGCCGGCGCGGTTTCCACCTATGTACGGCGCTACGGCGTGGCACCGGGCAAGAAACTGGTGCTGGCCACCAACAACGACTACGCCTACCGCGTCGCCCTCGACTGGCAGGAAGCCGGCCTGCAAGTGGTGGCCATCGCCGACGCCAGGGCCAATCCGCGCGGCGAGTGGGTCGAGGAAGCACGCCAACGCGGTATGCGGGTGATCACCGGCAGTTCGGTGATCGAGGCTCGCGGCGGCAAGCGGGTCAGCGGCGCCAAGGTCGCCCGGATCGACTTGCAGGCCATGCGCGCCAGCGGCGGCGAATGGCTGGACTGCGACCTGATCGCCAGCTCCGGCGGCTACAGCCCGGTCGTGCACCTGGCCTCGCACCTGGGCGGCAAGCCGGAATGGCGCGAGGAAATCCTCGCCTTCGTCCCCGGCGAAGGCCTGCAGAAACGCATCTGCGCCGGCGCCGTGAACGGCGTGTTCGGGCTCGCCGAGGTGCTCGCCGACGGCTACCAGGCCGGGAGCCGCGCCGCCCTCGACGCCGGCTACAAGACCGCCGCCGGCAGCCTGCCGAAGGTCCAGCCGCGCCGCGAGGAAGCGTCCGTCGCGCTGTTCCAGGTGCCCCACGAGAAGCCCACGGCACGCGCACCGAAGCAGTTCGTCGATCCGCAGAACGACGTCACCGCCGCCGCCATCGAACTGGCCTGCCGCGAGGGCTTCGAGTCCATCGAGCACGTCAAGCGCTACACCGCGCTGGGCTTCGGCACCGACCAGGGCAAGCTGGGCAACATCAACGGCCTGGCGATCGCCGCGCGGGCCCAGGGCAAGAGCATCGCCGACACCGGCACCACCATGTTCCGTCCGAACTACACCCCGGTGACCTTCGGCGCCGTCGCCGGCCGCCACTGCGGGCACCTGTTCGAACCGGTGCGCTTCACCGCCCTGCACGCCTGGCACGTGAAGAACGGCGCCGAGTTCGAAGACGTCGGCCAGTGGAAGCGGCCGTGGTACTTCCCGCGCCGCGGCGAGGACATGCACGCCGCCGTGGCCCGCGAATGCCGCGCGGTGCGCGAGGCGGTCGGCCTGCTCGACGCCTCGACCCTGGGCAAGATCGACATCCAGGGCCCGGACGCGCGGGAGTTCCTCAACCGGGTCTACACCAACGCCTGGACCAAGCTCGACGTCGGCAAGGCGCGCTACGGCCTGATGTGCAAGGAAGACGGGATGGTCTTCGACGACGGCGTGACCGCCTGCCTGGCCGACAACCACTTCGTCATGACCACCACCACCGGCGGCGCCGCCCGCGTACTGGAGTGGCTGGAGCTGTACCACCAGACCGAATGGCCGGAGCTGAAGGTGTACTTCACCTCGGTCACCGACCACTACGCGACCCTCACCCTGTCCGGCCCGAACAGCCGCAAGCTGCTCGCCGAAGTCACCGACATCGACCTGGACAAGGACGCCTTCCCCTTCATGACCTGGAAGGAAGGCAAGGTCGCCGGGGTGCCGGCGCGGGTGTTCCGCATCTCCTTCACCGGCGAGCTGAGCTACGAGGTGAACGTCCAGGCCGACTACGCCATGGGCGTGCTCGAAGCGCTCGCCGAGCACGGTGCGAAGTACGGCCTGACACCCTACGGCACCGAGACCATGCACGTCCTGCGCGCCGAGAAGGGCTTCATCATCGTCGGCCAGGACACCGATGCCTCGGTCACCCCGGACGATCTCAACATGGGCTGGGCGGTGGGCCGCAGCAAGCCGTTCTCCTGGATCGGCTGGCGCGGCATGAACCGCGCCGACTGCCTGCGCGAGGATCGCAAGCAACTGGTCGGACTCAGGCCGAGCAACCCGCAGGAGGTACTGCCCGAAGGCGCGCAACTGGTGTTCGACACCCAGCAGGCGATCCCGATGAAGATGGTCGGCCACGTCACCTCCAGCTACATGAGCGCCAGCCTCGGCCACGGCTTCGCCCTGGCGGTGGTGAAAGGCGGCCTCAAGCGCATGGGCCAGAAGGTCTACGCGCCGCTGGCGGACGGCCGCTTCATCGAGGCGGAGATCTGCTCCTCGGTGTTCTACGACCCCAAAGGGGAGCGGCAGAACGTGGATTGACCGGAGAGGGATGCGCTCCTCTCCCCGGCCCTCTTCCCGAAGGGAGAAGGCAGACAGGCTACCAGGGCGCGCGGCGCCCCAAGGTGAAAACGAATGAGCAAGGCAAACGTCTACCAGCAACGCCCCGAACCCGGCGTCCACGCCGAATCGCCTCTGCACCATGCCGAGCTGCACAAGCTCGCCGGCAAGACCGCCGCGAAGGCCGGTATCGTGCTGCGCGAGAAGAAGCTGCTCGGCCACCTGGTGCTGCGCGGCGATGCCGCCGACCCGGCCTTCGCCGCCGCCGTGCACCAGGCCCTCGGCCTGGAACTGCCGGTGGCCCTGACCCTGGTCGCCAGCGGCGAGACCTCGCTGCAATGGCTGGCCCCGGACGAATGGTTGCTGATCGTCCCCGGCGGCGAGGAATATGCCGTCGAACAGCGCCTGCGCCAGGCCCTGGGCGAGGAGCTGCACTACGCGGTGGTCAACGTCAGCGGCGGGCAGACGCTGCTCGAACTGAGCGGAGCGAACGTCCGCGAACTGCTGATGAAATCCACCAGCTACGACGTGCATCCGAGCAACTTCCCGGTGGGCAAGGCGGTCGGCAGCATCTTCGCCAAGTCGCAATGCGTGATCCGCCATACCGGCGAGGACACCTGGGAGCTGGTCGTGCGCCGCAGCTTCGCCGACTACTTCTGGCTCTGGTTGCAGGACGCCAGCGCCGAATACGGCCTGCAGGTAGCGGCATGAGCAGCCTTCCCCTCTCCCCGAGAGGGGATACCGGACCCGGAGCCTCGCGATGAGCCGTACCCCCGACACCTGGATCCTCACCGCCGACAGTCCCAGCCTGCTGGGCACCGTCGACGTGGTGACGCGCTACCTCTTCGAGCAGCGCTGCTACGTCACCGAGCACCATTCGTTCGACGACCGCCTGGCGCAACGCTTCTTCATCCGCGTGGAGTTCCGCGCCGGCGACGGCTTCGACGAAGCCTCCTTCCGCGCCGGACTGGCCGAACGGGTGGCACCGTTCGGCATGCGTACCGAGCTGACCGCGCCGGGCTACCGCAGCCAGGTGGCGATCATGGTTTCCAAGGCCGACCACTGCCTGAACGACCTGCTCTACCGCCAGCGCATCGGCCAGTTGCCGATGGACGTGGTGGCGGTGATTTCCAATCACCCGGACCTGGAGCCGCTGGCGCGCTGGCACGGCATTCCCTACCACCACTTCCCGCTCGACCCGAACGACAAGCCGGCCCAGGAAGCCAGGGTCTGGCAGGTGCTCGAAGAGAGTGGCGCCGAGCTGGTGATCCTCGCTCGCTACATGCAGGTGCTGTCGCCGGAACTGTGCCGACGCCTGGACGGCTGGGCGATCAACATCCATCACTCCCTGCTGCCCGGCTTCAAGGGCGCCAAGCCGTACCACCAGGCCTACCAGAAGGGCGTGAAGCTGGTCGGCGCTACCGCCCACTACATCAACAACGACCTCGACGAAGGGCCGATCATCGCCCAGGGCGTCGAGACGGTCGACCACGCCCACTACCCCGAGGACCTGATCGCCAAGGGCCGCGACATCGAGTGCCTGACCCTGGCGCGGGCGGTGGGCTACCACATCGAGCGGAGGGTATTCCTCAACGCCAATCGGACCGTGGTGCTGTAAGCGCGCCTTCTCTCCCCAACCCTCGCTGAAGGAAGAGTGCCAGGGAGAGGGGCGCTTCCCACGGCCTCGCGTCCCGAGCAACACCGACAGCCCGCCGGCTGCCAGCATTCTCCGGCCCTGTCGCGCAACAGACGACTTTCCAGTGCAAAGCCGCGCGGCCGTGGACGCCGCGCATTTGTACCCACAACGACAAAGAGGAAACGCGTATGTCTGGCAATCGTGGTGTGGTCTATCTCGGCCCGGGCAAGGTCGAGGTGCAGAACATTCCCTATCCGAAGATGCAGGACCCGCAGGGCCGGCAGATCGACCACGGGGTGATCCTGCGGGTGGTCTCCACCAACATCTGCGGCTCCGACCAGCACATGGTGCGCGGCCGCACCACCGCGCCGGAAGGCCTGGTGCTGGGCCACGAGATCACCGGCGAGGTAGTGGAGATCGGGCGTGGCGTGGAAACCATGAAGATCGGCGACCTGGTCTCGGTACCGTTCAACGTCGCTTGCGGCCATTGCCGTACCTGCAAGGAACAGCACACCGGCGTCTGCCTGACGGTCAATCCGGCGCGGGCCGGCGGCGCCTACGGCTACGTCGACATGGGTGGCTGGGTCGGCGGCCAGGCCGAATACGTGCTGGTGCCCTACGCCGACTTCAACCTGCTGAAACTGCCCAACCGCGAAGCGGCGATGGAGAAGATCCGCGACCTGACCTGCCTTTCGGACATCCTCCCCACCGGCTACCACGGCGCGGTCACCGCCGGCGTCGGCCCGGGCAGCACGGTCTACATCGCCGGCGCCGGTCCGGTCGGCCTGGCCGCGGCGGCCTCGGCACGCCTGCTCGGCGCGGCGGTGGTGATCGTCGGCGACGTCAACCCGACCCGCCTGGCCCATGCCAAGAAACAGGGCTTCGAGATCGCCGACCTGTCCAAGGACACCCCGCTGCACGAACAGATCGCCGCTCTGTTGGGCGAGCCGGAGGTCGACTGCGCGGTCGACGCGGTCGGTTTCGAGGCGCGCGGCCACGGCCATTCGGGCTCGCAGCAGGAAGCCCCGGCCACCGTGCTCAACTCGCTGATGGGCATCACCCGGGTCGCCGGCAAGATCGGCATCCCCGGCCTGTACGTCACCGAAGACCCGGGCGCGGTGGACGCGGCCGCCAAGCACGGCGCCCTGAGCATCCGCTTCGGCCTGGGCTGGGCCAAGTCGCACAGCTTCCATACCGGCCAGACCCCGGTGATGAAGTACAACCGCCAGCTGATGCAGGCGATCATGTGGGACCGGATCAAGATCGCCGACATCGTCGGGGTGGAAGTCATCACCCTCGACGATGCGCCGAAAGGCTACGGCGAGTTCGACGCCGGGGTGCCGAAGAAATTCGTCATCGACCCGCACAACCTGTTCCGCGCGGCCTGAACCACCGGCAACAACCGACGCGGCCTACGGGCCGCGTCTTCGTTGGCGCTATCCGGGGGAACTGCCGGCGATAAAATGGATCGGTGATACTGCTGCCATCCATTCGCCTCCCGGAGACCGCCATGAGCACCGATAGCCCGATCAACCGCGTCGAACAGGTACAGGTCGACGACCTGGCCTGCTGGCGCATCCACACCGCCCATGGCGAGGCGCTGATCGCCCAGCAGGGCGCGCAACTGCTCAGCTACCAGCCCCACGAACAGCCGCCGCTGGTCTGGCTCAGCGACGAGGCCGGCTACCGGCGCGGGCAGTCGGTACGCGGCGGGGTGCCGGTGTGCTGGCCGTGGTTCGGTCCGCTGGAGCGCAACCCGCAGGAAGTCCGCGGCCAGGTGGAAGATGGCCTGAAGGCGCCCGCCCACGGGCTGGTTCGGGCGGTCGACTGGGAAATCGACGACATCGCCGAGGAGGACGGCGACCTCTGCGTCAGCTTCCGCCTCGACGCCCCCGATGGCCTCCCCGGCTGGCCGCACCCGGCGGCGCTGCGCATGCTGTTCCGCTTCGGCGAGCGCCTGACCCTGCGACTCACCAGCGAGAACCTCGGCAGCAAGCCGCTGGTGCTCAGCCAGGCACTGCACACCTACTTCGCGGTCAGCGACAGCCGCGAGATCGCCATCGAGGGCCTGGAAGGCGCGCGCTACATCGAGACCCTGGAGAACTGGGAAGAACGCACTCAGCACGGCGCGGTACGGGTCAAGGGCGAACTGGACCGCATCTACCTCGGTCTCGAACGCGACCTGCTGATCAAGGACCCGCGCTGGGAACGCAGCATCCACCTGCACGCCCTCGACTCGCGTTCGGCGGTGGTCTGGAACCCCTGGGTGGACAAGTCCCGGCGTCTTTCGCAGTTCGCCGACGACGCCTGGCAGCAGATGCTCTGCATCGAGACGGGGCGGGTCTGGGACGACCTCATGGTGGTCGCCCCCGGGCGCAGCGAAAGCTTTGGCGTGCAGATCTGGAGCGAGCCGCTGAAACGACCCTGAGCGGGACGGCGAGCGGACGGGGCGGCTCGCGTCGTCCGCCATGGGCCGTTGCGCAGGTGCGGCCCTACAGGTCCGCTTCCTCCACTACCTTCACCTGCGCCTTGTCGATGGCGTAGGCGGCATCGGCCAGGTCATTGCTCACCTGCTCGATCTTCAGCGTGCCGCTGACCCACAGCGGGGTGTAGATATCGGCCAGCTTCAGCCCCTGTGGATAACGCACCAGGACGATCTGGTTCGGCGGCGGCGGCGGCACGTGGATGCAGGCGCCCGGATAGGGCACCAGGAAGAATTCGGTGACGCGGCCCTTGGCGTCGTTCTCCAGCGGCACCGGGTAGCCGCCGAGGCGGATCGCCTTGCCATCCAGGCTGGCGACGGTCTTGGCCGAATACATCACCGCCGGCATCTTTCGGTCCGACTGCTTCAGGCCACCCTTGCTGGTGAAGGTGCCGGCGGCCTCCGGGGTGTCGTGAATGATGTCGGGCATTTCTTCCAGCGCCTTGCGGTCGGCCGGCGGCATCAGTTCCAGCCAGTCGGTCTCGGGCAGTTCGGCGTGGGCCAGGGGTGAGGACAACAGGGCGAGCAGCAACAGGCGGGCGAACGGGAAGCGGCGCATGATGGCGGGAATACCGGCGAAGTGAGGAAACGCCGGCCCCCGCGGGGGCCGGCCAGAGCCATCAATTCTTCTTGATCAGGCCGTAAATGACCAGCAGTACGACGGCGCCGACCACCGCGCCGATGAAACCGGCCGCCTGGCCGGCCTGGTAGAAGCCGATCGCCTGGCCGCCGTAGGTGGCCAGCAGCGAACCGCCGATGCCGAGCAGGATGGTCATGATCCAGCCCATGCTGTCGTCACCTGGCTTCAGAAAGCGTGCAACGAGACCAACGATCAGTCCGACGATGATGGTTCCGATTAATCCCATGACAGTCCCTCCTTACGGGTGTATGCGCATGTATTGCGCCTGCCATGGGACAGTGTAGAAAAGCCTTGGGTTCAGTGCCGCCCGCCAACCCAAGGATGGGCGGACGGCAATCGCTCACGCCTCGATCAGCGCCTCGACCTCGGCGATGCGCGCCTGCAGCGTCGCCCGGTCGGCACAGCGCAGGGTGGCGTGGCCGACCTTGCGGCCGTTCTTGAAGGCCTTGCCGTAGTGATGCAGGTGGCAATCGGCGACGGCGACCACCTGATCCACCGGGGGCACCGCGCCGATGAAATTGAGCATCGCGCTCTCGCCGACCTTGGCGGTCGAGCCCAGCGGCAGGCCGGCGACGGCGCGCAGGTGGTTCTCGAACTGGCTGCACTCGGCGCCTTCGATGGTCCAGTGCCCGGAGTTGTGCACGCGCGGGGCGATCTCGTTGGCCTTCAGGCCGCCGTCCACCTCGAAGAACTCGAAGGCCAGCACGCCGACGTAGTCGAGCCGGGCCAGCACGCGGCCGACGTAGTCCTCGGCCAGCGCCTGCAACGGATGCCCGCTGCTGGCCACGGAGAGCTTGAGGATGCCGCTGTCGTGGGTGTTGTGCACCAGCGGGTAGAAACGCGTCTCGCCATCGCGGGCACGCACCGCCACCAGTGAGACTTCCCCGGTGAACGGCACGAAGCCCTCGAGGATGCACGGCACGCTGCCCAGTTCGGCGAACGCGCCCTGCACGTCGGCCGGCTGGCGCAGGACCTTCTGGCCCTTGCCGTCGTAGCCCAGGGTGCGGGTCTTGAGCACCGCCGGCAGGCCGATGGCGGCCGCGGCGGCATCGAGGTCAGCCTGGGACTGGACGTCAGCGAAGTCCGGGGTGGGAATGCCGAGGTCCTTGAACATCGACTTCTCGAACCAGCGGTCGCGGGCGATGCGCAGCGACTCGGCGTTCGGGTAGACCGGCACGAACTGGGAGAGGAAGGCCACGGTTTCCGCCGGCACGCTCTCGAACTCGAAGGTCACCAGGTCGACCTCGTCGGCCAGTTGCCGCAGGTGCTCCTGGTCGCCGTAGTCGGCGCGGATGTGCTCGCCCAGGGAGGCCGCGCAGGCGTCCGGCGCCGGGTCGAGGAAAGCGAAGTTCATGCCCAGCGGGGTTCCCGCCAGGGCCAGCATGCGGCCCAGCTGGCCGCCACCGATGACACCGATTTTCATGGTTCGAGCCTTACCTTCTCAGAGCCTGTCTCACGCATCGCGCGGGTCGGGATTGTCCAGCACGGTTTCGGTCTGGTTGGCGCGGAACTGCTTCAGCGCCTCGTGGTACTGCGGGTGCTTGGCGCCGAGGATGCTCGCCGAGAGCAGCGCCGCGTTGACCGCGCCGGCCTTGCCGATGGCCAGGGTGGCGACCGGTACGCCGGCGGGCATCTGCACGATGGAGAGCAGCGAGTCGACACCCGACAGCATCGACGACTGTACCGGCACGCCGAGTACCGGCAGGTGGGTCTTGGCCGCGCACATGCCCGGCAGGTGGGCGGCGCCGCCAGCGCCGGCGATGATCACTTCGAGGCCGCGGCCTTCGGCTTCCTCGGCGTACTGGAAGAGCAGGTCCGGGGTGCGGTGGGCGGAAACCACCTTCACTTCGTAGGGGATGCCCAGCTTGTCCAGCATGTCCGCGGTGTGACTGAGGGTGCTCCAGTCCGATTTGGAACCCATGATCACGCCAACCAGTGCGCTCATCGTCGTGCCTCTCTCAAATGCGCCGTCCGGCGCGTCAGAAACCAACAAGCCACGCTTCGTCGAGGGGCGTGGCTTGTACTGGGCCGAGCCGGCGGGCAGTGCCGGTTCGAAGGCGGCGCAGTATACCGCAAAGGCAGGCCGGGCGCGCGCCGGGGGCTACCGTCCGTCCCGTTTTTTCGCGCCATGGCGGGAAACTTGCCGCAACTCAATGCGCGCCTGCCACGAGCGGCCAGACTGGTTGTCGCGGCGCGCTCCGAGGGAGCGGCGGCCGCGCCGGTTCCGCAGCCTGTCGCGGTGCCCGTCAAAGGCACCGCGACAGGCGCTCAGCCCCGTCCAAGGAGATGACCATGACCCTGCCACAGACCATGAAAGCCGCGGTCGTGCACGCCTACGGCGCGCCGCTGCGGATCGAGGAAGTCAAGGTTCCGCTGCCCGGCCCCGGGCAGGTACTGGTGAAGATCGAAGCCTCCGGCGTCTGCCACACCGACCTGCACGCCGCCGAGGGCGACTGGCCGGTGAAGCCGCCGTTGCCGTTCATTCCCGGTCACGAAGGCGTCGGCTACGTCGCCGCGGTGGGCAGCGGAGTGACCCGGGTGAAGGAAGGCGACCGGGTCGGCATCCCCTGGCTGTACACCGCCTGCGGCTGCTGCGAGCACTGCCTGACCGGCTGGGAGACCCTCTGCGAGAGCCAGCAGAACACCGGCTACTCGGTGAACGGCGGCTATGCCGAATACGTATTGGCCGACCCGAACTACGTCGGAATTCTGCCGAAAAACGTCGAATTCGCTGAAATCGCGCCGATCCTCTGCGCCGGCGTCACCGTCTACAAGGGGCTCAAGCAGACCAACGCGCGCCCCGGCCAGTGGGTGGCGATCTCCGGCATCGGCGGCCTCGGCCACGTCGCCGTGCAGTACGCCAGGGCCATGGGCCTGCACGTCGCCGCCATCGACATCGACGACGCCAAGCTGGAACTGGCGCGCAAGCTCGGTGCCAGCCTGACGGTCAACGCCCGGCAGGAAGACCCGGTGGAGGCGCTCCAGCGCGACATCGGCGGCGCCCACGGGGTGCTGGTCACAGCGGTATCCAACAGCGCCTTCGGCCAGGCCATCGGCATGGCCCGCCGCGGCGGCACCATTGCCCTGGTCGGCCTGCCGCCGGGTGACTTCCCGACGCCGATCTTCGACGTGGTGCTCAAGGGCCTGCACATCGCCGGCTCCATCGTCGGCACCCGCGCGGACCTGCAGGAAGCCCTCGACTTCGCCGGCGAAGGCCTGGTCAAGGCGACCATCCATCCGGGCAAGCTGGACGACATCAACCAGATCCTCGACCAGATGCGCGCCGGGCAGATCGAGGGGCGCATCGTCCTTGAGATGTGACCTGCGGGGCGGCGTCCCGGCGCCGCCCTTGCCTGTCTACTCGACGCTGCCCAGCCCGCCTTCCAGCTTGCGCCAGAGCAGGCGGATCGCCGCCTTGCGCACCAGCGCGCAGCGGTACAGGCGGATTTCCTGCGGCACGAACCATTGCGGCCCGCCACAGATCGCCAGTTCGCCGCGCTCCAGTTCGTTGACCACGCTCAGCCGTGGCACCCAGGCCACGCCCATGCCTTGCAGCGCCATGCTCTTCAGGCTGTCGGCCATCGCCGTCTCGTAGACCGTGGTGTAGCGCAGGTTGCGCTGGCGCAGCAGCAGGTTGACCCCGCGACCGAGGAAGGCGCTGGCGCTGTAGGCGAGCAGCGGCACGCTCTGGCCGTTCTCCAGGTCGAACAGCGGCAGGCCCTCGGCGTTCACCGCGCAGACCGGCAGCATCTCGGTGCGCCCCAGGTGCAGCGAGGGGAAGATCTCCGGGTCCATCTGCAACGCGGCGTCAGGGTCGTAGAACGCCAGCATCAGGTCGCAGCTACCCTCGCGCAGGGAATGCACCGCCTCGCCGACGTTGGTGGCGATCAGCCGGCTGGCGATGTTCAGCCCCTCGTTGCGCAGCCGCGCGATCCACTGCGGGAAGAAGCCCAGCGCCAGCGAGTGGGCGGCGGCGAACTGCAGCACCTCGCCCTGCCCGCCTTCCAGGTGGTGCAGGTGGCGCACCACCTGGCCGAGCTGCTCGACCACGCTGCGCGCGGTGACCAGGAACAGCTGCCCGGCCTCGGTCAGTTCCACCGGCGTGCGCTGGCGATTCACCAGGGTCAGGCCGAGGGCGTCCTCCAGGCTGCGGATGCGCCGGCTGAAGGCCGGCTGGGTGACGAAGCGCTTCTCCGCCGCCTGGGAAAAGCTGCGGGTGCCGGCCAGGGCGATGAAATCCTCCAGCCACTTCAGTTCGAGGTTCACGACGGGAAAGGCTCCGGTAATGCGACGACACGTCCGCCATCATACCAGCGTCACATCCAACATTATGCCGTTTGTGCATGAGGCAGCGTTTAACAGCATTGGCCACGAAATCGTCACATCCTTAGTCTAGTGGGCATCGCGGCGCTGGCCGTGTCCCTCTGAGACAAATCCCGTCATGTCCCCCGTTGCATCTTCCCGTATCGAGAAAGACCTGCTCGGCACCCTCGAAGTGCCCGCTGACGCCTACTACGGCATCCAGACCCTGCGCGCCGTGAACAACTTCCGCCTCTCCGGGGTGCCGCTGTCGCACTACCCGAAGCTGGTCGTTGCCCTGGCCATGGTCAAGCAGGCCGCCGCCGACGCCAACCGTCAGCTCGGCCATCTCCCGGAAGACAAGCACGCCGCCATCAGCGAGGCCTGCGCCCGCCTGATCCGCGGCGATTTCCACGAGCAGTTCGTGGTGGACATGATCCAGGGCGGCGCCGGTACCTCCACCAACATGAACGCGAACGAAGTGATCGCGAACATCGCGCTGGAAGCCATGGGCCATACCAAGGGTGAGTACAAGTACCTGCACCCGAACAACGATGTGAACATGGCGCAGTCGACCAACGACGCCTACCCGACCGCCATCCGCCTGGGCCTGCTGCTCGGCCACGACACCCTGCTGGCCAGCCTCGACAGCCTGATCCAGGCCTTCGCCGCCAAGGGCGTCGAATTCGCCGGCGTACTGAAGATGGGCCGCACCCAATTGCAGGACGCCGTGCCGATGACCCTCGGCCAGGAATTCCACGCTTTCGCCACCACCCTCGGCGAAGACCTCGATCGCCTGCGTCGCCTGGCGCCGGAGCTGCTCACCGAAGTGAACCTCGGCGGCACCGCCATCGGCACCGGCATCAACGCCGACCCCGGCTACCAGAAGCTCGCCGTCGAGCGCCTGGCCGCCATCAGCGGGCAGCCGCTGAAACCGGCCGCCGACCTGATCGAAGCCACCTCCGACATGGGCGCCTTCGTGCTGTTCTCCGGCATGCTCAAGCGCACCGCGGTCAAGCTGTCGAAGATCTGCAACGACCTGCGCCTGCTCTCCAGCGGCCCGCGCACCGGCATCAACGAGATCAACCTGCCGCCGCGCCAGCCGGGCAGTTCGATCATGCCGGGCAAGGTCAACCCGGTGATCCCGGAAGCGGTCAACCAGGTCGCCTTCGAAGTGATCGGCAACGACCTCGCCCTGACCCTGGCGGCCGAAGGCGGCCAGTTGCAACTGAACGTGATGGAGCCGCTGATCGCCTACAAGATCTTCGACTCGATCCGCCTGCTGCAACGCGCCATGGACATGCTCCGCGAGCACTGCATCACCGGCATCACCGCCAACGTCGAGCGCTGCCACGAACTGGTCGAGCACAGCATCGGCCTGGTCACCGCGCTGAACCCGTACATCGGCTACGAGAACTCCACGCGGATCGCCAAGACCGCCCTGGAGAGCGGCCGCGGCGTACTGGAACTGGTACGCGAGGAAAAGCTGCTGGACGAAGCCACCCTGGCCGACATCCTGCTGCCGGAAAACATGATCGCGCCGCGCCTGATTCCGCTGCGCGCCTGATCCGATACGAGATCGAGCGCGCCCAGGTCCGGCTGTCGACGCAGCCGGGCCGCAGCGCAGCCGATCGAAGAAGGCTCACCGGTAGAGGGGGAGTACTACCCCCTCGACCTTTAGGGATGGATACCCTTCATCCCTTCTTTTATACCCGGCGCCCCGGCCCAGCCGCGGCGCCACGCTCACCGGTCGAGAGGGATACCAACTTTCCCTCTCTACACTCTGAGGGACACGGCGACCTGCGGTGTCCCTTCTTTTTTTCACCGCTCAGGACGGCCCGCAGATCTTCCCCGTTGCCGAGGTGTTGTGTGGCTGCGCTCACCTGTGGATAACGTCCGCGTCATACGTCCTACGAAGGCATATCCCCTCTCAACACCCCGTCAACCCTTGCTCCCGCCGCTCCTCCGGGAAGAAATAAGGCCTCAATACCCGTACCCCGACGCTGTTGCCGGCAAACGCCGCCACCAACCACAACCAGCCATGCAGGCTGCCGGAAGCGATCCCGCTGAAATACGCGCCGATGTTGCAGCCATAGGCCAGGCGCGCGCCGTAGCCGAGCAGCAGCCCGCCGATCACCGCCGCCGCCAGCGAACGGCGCGGGATGTCCAGGTTCGGCGCGAAGCGTCCGGCCAGGCCGGCGGCGAGCAGCGCGCCGAGGACGATGCCGATGTCCATCACGCTGGTGATGTCTTCCCACAGCGGCGCGGCCAGCGCCTTGGCGTTCGCCGGCGTCTGCCAGAAGGCCCAGGCGCCGACGTCCAGGCCCACGCCCTGGGCGATCTTCGCGCCCCACAGGGCGAAGGCCGACGTGATGCCCCAGGGGCGTCCGGCGAGGTACAGGGTGAGGAAGTTGAGCAGCGCCAGCGCCAGCGCGCCCCAGACCAGCGGCCAGGGGCCGCGGAGGAAGCGCCGCCAGCCGCGCCATTCGGCGCTCGGCGGGGTTTCCAGGGTGCCGTGGCGGGCCTTCTCCATGCGTACCGTGACCCCGGCGATGCCGATGAACACCGCCAGGCTCAACACCAGCGCCGGTGCCAGGCCCAGTTCGGCGACCAGCGAGATCGGCGGCAGCGACGGCAGGGCGAACCACCAGCCGACATGCTGGGTGGCGATCAGCGAGCCGAGGATGAAGAACAGCAGGGTCACCAGCATCCGCGCGTTGCCGCCGCCGACGGTGAACAGGGTGCCGGAGGCGCAGCCGCCGCCCAGTTGCATGCCGATGCCGAAAATGAAGGCGCCGACGATCACCGAAGTGCCGACCGGCGAGACGAAACCGCTCACCGGCTGGCCGAACAGGCTGCCCGCCGCCAGCGCCGGGAAGAACAGCAGCACCGCCAGCGCCAGCATCACCATCTGCGCGCGCAGCCCGGCGCCACGCCGTTCGCGGATGAATACCCGCCAGGCGGAGGTGAAGCCGAAGGCGGCGTGGTAGAGGGTCAGGCCCAGGGCGCCGCCGACGATGAAGAGGATGGCCTGGCGCGCGCTGACCGCGTTGAACAGGAACAGCCCGCCGAGCACCAGCAGGGCGAAGGCGATCAGGGGGGCGGCGAGCTTGCGCTCGGGCGCGGCGGAAAGGGCGACACTCATGGCTACTCCTGGGCGCGAGGGTGATCCGGGGGCATTCTAGTCAGTCGCGACGACGGGTCCAACCAGGGCCTCCCGCCGCCAGGCCTTGCGCAACGCCCGCAGCGCTTCGTCGATACGCGCCTCGGGTACTGCCGCGAAGCCCAGCACCAGGCCCGCGCGGTCGTCTGGCGCAACGCTGGAGTCGTCCATCCAGTAGTCGCTCAAGGCGCTGACTTCCACCCCGGCGGCTGCCGCCGCGGCGATCAGGGCCCGCTCGCGCGCCAGGCTGTCGACCCGCACGCACAGGTGCAGCCCCGCCTCCACCGCCGGCAACGGCTGGCAACCCGGCGCCTCTGGCCAGCCCCGCAGCAAGGCGTCGCGGCGGGCGCGGGCGGCGCGGCGCATGCGGCGGACGTGGCGCTGGAAATGCCCCTCGGCGATGAAGTCGGCCATGACCCGCTGGGTGCCCACCTCCGAATGGCGTACCTCGATGGCCCGCCGCTGGCGGAAGCGCTCGACCAGCGCCGGCGGGACCACCAGGTAGCCCAGGCGCAACGCCGGGAAGGCGATCTTGCAGAAGGTCCCGACGTAGAGCACCCGGCCCTGTCGGTCCAGCGCGGCCAGCGGCGCCAGCGGCGTACCGCTGTAGCGATACTCGCCGTCGTAGTCGTCCTCGACGATCCAGCCGTCGGCGCGCTCGGCCCACTCCAGCAGCTCCAGGCGCCGCGCCAGCGACAGGGTGACGCCGGTGGGGTACTGGTGTGACGGCGTGACATAGGCCAGGCGGCAGCCGGCGATGCCCGCGAGCCGGTCGCTGCGCAGGCCCTCGGCGTCGATGTCGATCCCGTGCGGTACCGCGCCGGTCGCGGCGAAGGCCAGGCGCGCCGCGCGGTAGCCGGGGTTTTCCACAGCCACCGGATCGCCGTTCTCGAGCAACACCTGGGCGCACAGGCGGATGGCCTGCTGCGCGCCATGGGTGACGATCACCTGTTCCGCCTCGCAGCGCAGGCCGCGAGCGCTGCGCAGGTAGGCGGCGATCAGCTCGCGCAGGCGCGCCTCGCCGGCCGGATCGCCGTAGCCCAGGCAGTCCGCCGGCGGGTTGCGCCAGAAGCGCGCCTGTAGCCGCGCCCAGGTGTCGAAGGGGAACAGGTCGAAGGCCGGCACGCCGACGCGGAACGCTCGCGGCGCGCCTTCCGGTGGCGGCGCCAGGGCCGCCGGGCCGCGCGGCGCGGGAGCGCTCGGGGCGACGGCGGGGGCCCTGCCTGGGATTTCCTGCAACTCGGCAACGTAGGTGCCGTCGCCTGTGCGCCCGTCGATATAGCCCTCGGCGTGCAACTGTTCATAGGCCCGCACCACGGTGTTGCGCGAGACCTTCAGGGCCTGGGCCAGCTCACGGCTGGCGGGCATCCGCGTGCGGCTGCCGAGGCGGCCGTCGAGGATCCGTTCGCGCAGCGCGGCGTAGAGCTGGCGGGCCAGGCCCTGGGCGGGGTCGAGGTGGATGCCGGCGGGGTCGAAGGGCAGTACGGTGGCCATGGCGGTCTCGGAGGGAAGAAAACGCCAGTGTGGATTGGACCTGTGGAATTGACCAGCAATGGATCTTCTAGCGGACCATTTCCCGGCCTAGTCTGGAGGCACCTTTACCCGGACATGGAACCGAGCCATGAGCACGTCCCTGCAGATTCGTCCCGTCGGCGCCGCCGACCACGCCGCCTGGCTGCCGCTGTGGGAGGGCTACCAGCGCTTCTACAAGACCGAGATCGCCGCCGCTACCAGCGACGCCACCTGGCAGCGCTTCCTCGACGCCGACGAACCGATGAACGCCGCCCTCGCCTGGCTCGACGAGCGCGCCGTGGGCCTGGTGCACTGGATCTACCACCGCTCCTGCTGGACCGTCGGCGACTACTGCTACCTGCAGGACCTGTTCGTCGCCGAGGGCCTGCGCGGCGAGGGCATAGGGCGCCGGCTGATCGAGCATGTCTACGCCGAGGCCGGCGCCGCTGGCTGTTCGCGGGTGCACTGGCTGACCCACGAGAGCAACAGCGACGCGATGAAGCTGTACGAGCGCATCGCCGACAAGTCCGGTTTCCTTCAGTACCGCAGGATTCTCTGAGGCCCACCATGCGCGAACCCTTGAACTGGCGCCCCGTCGCCACTCCGCCCCACGCCCCGCTCGACGGCCGCTTCGTCAAGCTCGAACCGCTCGATCCGCAACGCCACGGCGACGACCTGTGGGACGCCCTGCAAGGGCCTGGCGCCGACCCGCTGCTGTGGGAATACCTGGCCTACGGCCCGTTCGCCGAGCGCACGGCGTTCGACGCCTGGCTGGCCGGCCAGGCGACCAGCCGCGACCCGCTGTTCTTCGCCGTGCGCGAGCGGCGCACGCAGCGCGCCGTCGGCCTGCTCAGCTACCTGCGGATCACGCCGAAGGATGGCGTCATCGAAATCGGCCATATCGCCTTCGGCGCGCCGATGCAGCGCACACCGGGGTCTACCGAGGCGGTCTACCTGCTCGCCGAGCTCGCCCTCGGCCGCCTCAGCTACCGCCGCCTGGAGTGGAAGTGCAATGCCGGCAACGCCCGTTCGATGCGCGCCGCCGAGCGCCTGGGCTTCACCTACGAAGGCACCTTCCGCCAGCACATGGTGGTCAAGCAGCGCAACCGCGACACCGCCTGGTTCTCCCTGCTCGACAGCGAATGGCCGGCGCGACAGGCGGCGTTCGAGCGCTGGCTCGATCCTTCCAACTTCGACGCCGAAGGCCGCCAGCGGCAGACGCTGGAGGCGCTGCGCGACTAGCCCCTGGCAGGGACTGCCGGTCGCTCAACGGTACTCCGGCAGCCAGTGCAGGCTGGCCAGGATGTGCGCGACCGCGTTGGCCACGCCGAACAGCAGCACCAGCACGATCGCCGGCGTGCCGCCCCAGGCGCGGAACAGCGGGCTGCCGAAGCGCTTGCGCGAGGCCCGCGCCATCAGCGCCGGAACGATCACCGCCCAGAACGCCGCGGCCAGCCCGGCGAAACCGATGGCGTAGATGAAGCCGTTGGGGAACAGCAGCCCGCCGATGGTCGGTGGGACGAAGGTCAGCAACGCGGTCTTGAAACGTCCGAAGTGGCTGTCGTCGAACCTGCACAGGTCGGCCAGGTAGTCGAACAGGCCGAGGGTCACGCCGAGGAAGGAGCTGGCCACCGCCAGGTTGGAGAAGGTGGTGAGCAACGCGTTCAGCGAATCCGACGCGGTGATCCGGTGCAGGTATTCCACCAGGGTGCCGACGTTGCTGCCGCCGGCGATGATGCCCTTGAACTGCTCGCGCGGGATGGTGCCCAGGGTGCTGGCCTGCCACAGCAGGTAGATGGCCAGGGCGATCAGGGTGCCGATCCACAGCGAACGGCTGATCCGCTGCGGGTCCTTGCCGTAGTACTTCATCAGGCTCGGCACGTTGCCGTGGTAACCGAAGGAAGTCAGGCAGAACGGCAGGGTCGCCAGCAGGTAGGGCCAGTAGACCGCGTCCGGCTCGCCGCTGTTGAACAGGATCGCCGGCTGGATGCGCCCGAGCAGGCCGCTGATGGAGAGGCCGAAGGTAATGATCATGCCGCCGAGCATCAGCGTGGTGATGCGGTCCACCGCGCGGGTGCTCCACCACACCACCAGCGCCACCGCCAGGGCGAACAGCAGCCCGGCGAGCTTTTCCGGCAGGGTCACGCCGAGGCCGCTGGACAGGGTGTAGCCGATGATCGAGCCGCCGCCGGAGATATAGGCATAGGTGAGGATATAGAGGACGAAGGCGATGCTCAGCCCGTTGACCACATTCCAGCCCTGGCCGAGCAGGTCGCGGGTGATGGTCGAGAAGCTCGAGCCCACCGGGTAGTTGAGGTTGGCCTCGAGGATCATCATCCCCGACAGCAGCATGCAGAACCAGGTGAGCAGGAACACCGCCACCGACCAGCCGAACCAGATGCCGGACATGGCGATGGGCAGGGAGAACATTCCGGCGCCGACGGCGGTGCCGGCGATGATCATCGAACCGCCGAGCAGCGAGGGCCGGCGGCTGGGCGTTTGAGCTGGAGAGGACGACACCTGGACTTCCCGATAGTCAGCGCCTGCGGCGCGACGCGCCGTTGGGCAGAGGCGGCATTCTAGGCGGCGCGCGCGCCGGGCGCACCCTGGCAGGGCGAACAGCCAGCCGACGCGGCAACCGATGCCGATAAAAAAAGGGGAGCATCATGCTCCCCCAGGGACTTTAACCGTCTGTCGCGGTC
This sequence comes from Pseudomonas sp. HMSC057H01, assembly GCF_001836405.1. Taxonomy (NCBI): domain Bacteria; kingdom Pseudomonadati; phylum Pseudomonadota; class Gammaproteobacteria; order Pseudomonadales; family Pseudomonadaceae; genus Pseudomonas; species Pseudomonas sp. HMSC057H01. The sequence continues at coordinate 21,533 of NZ_KV828412.1, forward strand.
AGCCCGCAATCTCGATCAGGATCTCGCCCGGGTTGACCCGGTCGCCCTTGGCCACGTGGATCGCCTTGACCGTACCGGCGATGCCGGCCTGGACCTCGGTTTCCATCTTCATCGCCTCGGTGATCAACACCGCCTGGCCGGCCTTGACGCTATCGCCTTCCTTCACCAGCACGTCGACGATGTTGCCCGGCATGGTGGTGCTGACGTGGCCCGGCTCGCTGGCATGCTTGCGGCCGCTGGCGGAGCCGGCGACATATTCGTTGAGCGGCTCGAACACCACTTCTTCCGGCATGCCGTCGATGGACAGGTAGAAGTGCCGCTTGTTGTCGCTCTTCACGCCGACCCCGGTGATGTCGACGCGGTAGGTCTCGCCGTGCACGTCGATGACGAACTCGGTCGGGGTGCCTTCCGCGCCGGCGGCGGCGACGCCCTTGCCGGTGGGAATCGGCAGCAGTTCCTCGGGCTTCAGGGTGCCGGCCTCACGCTCTTCGAGGAACTTGCGCCCGATGTCCGGGAACATCGCGTAGGTGAGTACGTCTTCCTCGGACTTGGCCAGGTTGCCGATCTCGCTGCGCAGCTTGTTCAGCTCCGGCTTGATCAGGTCGGCCGGGCGCACGTCGATGACTTCCTCGCTGCCGATGGCCTGGCGCCGCAGTTGCTCGTTGACCTCGCCGGGGGCCTTGCCATAACGGCCCTGCAGGTACAGCTTCACTTCGTTGGTGATGGTCTTGTAGCGCTCGCCGGCGAGCACGTTGAAGAACGCCTGGGTGCCGACGATCTGCGAAGTCGGCGTCACCAGCGGCGGGAAACCGAGGTCGGCGCGGACCCGCGGGATTTCCTCGAGCACCTCGCCCATACGGTTCAGCGCGCCCTGCTCCTTGAGCTGGTTGGCCAGGTTGGAAATCATCCCGCCCGGCACCTGGTTGACCTGCACGCGGGTATCCACGCCGGTGAATTCGCTCTCGAACTGGTGGTACTTCTTGCGCACCGCGTGGAAGTACATGCCGATCTCCTGGATCAGCTCCAGGTCCAGGCCGGTGTCGTAGGGGGTGCCACGCAGCGCCGCGACCATCGACTCGGTGCCCGGGTGGCTGGTGCCCCAGGCCATGCTGGAGATCGCCGTGTCGATACGGTCGGCGCCGTTTTCCACGGCCTTCAGCTGGCACATGCTGGCGACACCGGCGGTGTCATGGGAATGCACCACCACGTCCAGCGGCAGGGCGTCCTTCAGGGCCTTGACCAGGTCGCCGGTGGCATAGGGGGTGAGCAGGCCGGCCATGTCCTTGATGGCGATGGAGTCGACGCCCATGTCGGCCATCGCCTTGCCCTGGGCGACGAAGGCCTCGATGATGTGCACCGGGCTGGTGGTGTAGCAGATGGTGCCCTGGGCGTGCTTGCCGGCGGCCTTCACCGCCTCGATGGAGACGCGCAGGTTACGCACGTCGTTCATCGCGTCGAAGATGCGGAACACGTCGATGCCGTTGACCGCCGCCTTGGCCACGAAGGCGCGCACCACATCGTCGCTGTAGTGGCGGTAGCCGAGCAGGTTCTGCCCGCGCAGGAGCATCTGCAGGCGGGTGTTGGGCAGCGCTGCCTTGAGCTTGCGCAGGCGTTCCCACGGGTCTTCCTTGAGGAAGCGCACGCAGGCGTCGAAGGTCGCGCCGCCCCAGACTTCCAGCGACCAGTAGCCGACGCGGTCGAGCTTGTCGCAGATCGGCAGCATGTCCTCGGTGCGCATGCGGGTCGCCAGCAGCGACTGGTGGGCATCGCGCAGGATGGTATCGGTGACGCCGGTCTTCTTCGCTTGGATGGTGTTGCTCATGTTCTGCTCCTTCCCTTACAGGCCGGCGTGGGCCGCGATGGCGGTGGCGATGGCGATGGCCAGGTGCGACGGGTTGCGCTTGATCGAGTACTGGGTCAGTTCCGGGTGGCTTTCGACGAAGCTGGTGTTGAACTGGCCGCTGCGGAATTCCGGGTTGCGGAGGATTTCCTGGTAGTACGGCGCGGTGGTCTTGACCCCTTGCACGCGCATGTCGTCAAGGGCGCGCAGGCCGCGATCGAGGGCCTCTTCCCAGGTCAGCGCCCAGACGATCAGCTTCAGGCACATCGAGTCGTAGTACGGCGGGATGGTGTAGCCGGTGTAGATCGCCGTGTCGGTACGCACGCCGGGGCCGCCGGGGGCGTAGTAGCGGGTGATCTTGCCGAACGAGGGCAGGAAGTTGTTCTTCGGGTCCTCGGCGTTGATGCGGAACTGCAGGGCGTAGCCGCGATGGACGATGTCGTCCTGCTTGACCGACAGCTCCAGCCCGGAAGCGATGCGGATCTGCTCGCGGACCACGTCGATGCCGGTGATTTCCTCGGTGATGGTGTGCTCCACCTGGACCCGGGTGTTCATCTCCATGAAGTACACCTCGCCGTCGGCGAGCAGGAACTCCACGGTGCCGGCGTTCTCGTAGCCCACCGCCTTGGCCGCGCGCACCGCCAGATCGCCGATGTAGGCGCGCTGCTCGGGGGTGAGCTGCGGGCTCGGGGCGATCTCGATGAGCTTCTGGTTGCGGCGCTGGATCGAGCAGTCGCGCTCGAACAGGTGCACGGTGTTGCCGAAGGAATCGGCGAGGATCTGCGCCTCGATGTGCTTGGGATTGACGATGCACTTCTCGAGGAATACTTCGGCGCTGCCGAAGGCCTTGGTCGCCTCGGAGATCACCCGCGGGAACGCCTGTTCCAGCTCCTCGCGGCTGTTGCAGCGACGGATGCCACGGCCGCCGCCGCCGGAGGTGGCCTTGAGCATCACCGGGTAGCCGATCCGCTCGGCTTCGCGCAGGGCCTCGGCGAGATCGGCGACGTTGCCTTCGGTGCCGGGGGTGCAGGGCACGCCGGCGGCGATCATGCTGCGGCGGGCTTCGGTCTTGTCGCCCATGCGGCGGATCACTTGCGCCGACGGGCCGATGAACTTGATACCGCGCTCGGCGCAGATTTCCGCCAGCTCGGCATTTTCCGAGAGGAAGCCATAGCCGGGGTGCAGGGCGTCGCAGCCGCTTTCCACCGCCAGGTTCACCAGGGCGCGCGGGTTGAGGTAGCCGGCCAGCGGGTCCGCGCCGATGCTGTGGGCTTCGTCGGCGCGCTTGACGTGCAGCGCGTGGCGATCGGCCTCGGAGTAGACGGCCACCGAGCGGATGCCCATCTCGGCGCAGGCGCGCACGATGCGGACGGCGATCTCGCCGCGGTTGGCGATCAGGATCTTCTTGATCACGGAGGTCTCCCTCTTCGGGGTTGGGAACCTGGTACGGTCGATCCGGATATTCCGGTCGCTGCATGACCGGCAGGCAGCTCCCGGTCGCACTTTTACCCTACCCCCGCGAGGGTGATTAACAAAAATCAATAATTATTGGGATAGCCATTAGAAAAGCTTTATAGTCGCCCGACCGATCTCGGTCAGAGTGTGACTGGAATGCGTAAGTCGTTGATGCGTATGACATTACGGCAGCTTCAGGTTTTTCGTGCCGTATGCGAGAGCCGCTCCTACAGCCGGGCGGCGGAGGAAATGGCCCTGACCCAGCCGGCGGTCAGCTTGCAGATCCGCCAACTGGAAGAGCTGGTCGGCCAGCCGCTGTTCGAGTACGTCGGCAAGAAGCTCTACCTGACCGATGCCGCCGAAGCCCTGCTGAAGACCAGCACCGACCTGTTCCAGCGCCTGGAAAGCCTGGACATGCAGCTCTCGGATCTGAAGGGCTCGCTGCAGGGCCAGTTGCGCCTGGCGGTGGAGTCCAGCGCCAAGTACATCACCCCGCACCTGTTCAAGGCGTTCCAGAACCTGCATCCGGAAGTCAGCCTGAGCCTGACGGTGGTCAACCGCACCCAGGTGATCAAGCGCTTGGCCGACAACCGCGACGACCTGGTGATCATGTCCCTGGTACCGCAGGACATGGCCCTGGAGTTCCTGCCCTTCCTGAACAACCCGATCATCGCCGTGGCGCCGCCGGACCATCCGCTGTGCAACGCCGCGAAGCTGGCCCTGAAGGACCTGGAGCCCTTCCCGCTACTGGTCCGCGAACCGGGCTCGGGCACCCGCAAGGCTTGCGAGGAGTTCTTCCAGCAACGCCGCGCGCACTTCTCGCAGATCCAGGAGATCGCCTCGCTGGAGTCCCTGCGCGAAGGGGTGATCACCGGCCTCGGCCTGGCCCTGCTGCCGCGCCATGCGGCGCACCAGGAACTGGCCAACGGCCTGCTGCGCGAACTACCGGTGGAGGAATTGCCGCTCTATCGCAGCTGGTGCCTGGTGCACGCCAAGGGCAAGCGCCTGAGCCCGGTGGCCCAGGCGTTCGTCGCCTTCGTCCGCGAGGAGCGGGCGCTGATCAGCCAGCTCGCTGGGCGCTTCGCCGGCCCTGGCGGTTCGAGCTGAGGTAGGCGGCGGCTACCAGCTCGGGGTAGTCGGCCAGTTCCTGGCGCAGGCGCAGTTCTTCGCAGTGGTCCTCGATCGCCCGGCGGAATTGCATGCGCCGCTGGTCTTCGAGCTTGCGGCGGGTTTTCGAATCCACGTGCTGGGCATTGGCATCGCTATGACGGGGCATCTCGCGTCTCCCATGGCCGACTGGCTGGAGTCGCGAGCATCGCGCAGCAATGTGACGGTTTGGCGGCAGGCCGGTGAAGACTGCGTTATGCCTTCCCGGCGGCGCCTCAGGACGGCTCGCCGCGCTCTTCCTGGTTCTTCATCACCTTCGGCGACAGGCGCAGGCTGCGCAGGCTGCGCTTGACGCTCTTGAGGTGGTTGACCAGGTCCGGGCCGCGGGCCATGGCCACGCCCATCGCCAGCACGTCGATCACCACCAGGTGGGCGATGCGCGAGGTCAGCGGGGTGTAGATGTCGGTGTCCTCGTGCACGTCGATCGCCAGGTTGACCGTGGCCAGGTCGGCCAGCGGGGTCTGGCTCGGGCACAGGGTGATCAGCGTGGCGCCGGCCTCGCGGACCAGGTTGGCGGTGATCAGCAGGTCCTTCGAGCGACCCGACTGGGAAATGCAGATGGCCACGTCGCTGGGCTTGAGGGTCACCGCCGACATCGCCTGCATGTGCGGGTCGGAGTAGGCCGCCGCCGACAGCAGCAGGCGGAAGAACTTGTGCTGGGCATCCGAGGCCACCGCGCCGGAAGCGCCGAAGCCGTAGAACTCCACGCGCTGGGCGTGGGCGATGGCGGCGATGGCGCGCTCCAGGGCGTGGGTGTCCAGGTGCTCGCGGACTTCCATCAGGCTGTGCAGCGTGGTGTCGAAGATCTTCAGGCTGAAGTCGGCCACCGAGTCGCTCTCGTGGATCGAGAACTGGCCGAAGCTGGCGCCGGCCGCCAGGCTCTGCGCCAGCTTCAGCTTGAGGTCCTGGAAGCCGCTGCAGCCGATGGCGCGGCAGAAACGCACGATGGTCGGCTCGCTGACCCCGACCCCATGGGCCAGTTCGGCCATGGAGCTGTGCATGACCGACGCCGGATCGTTGAGAACGTGATCGGCGACCTTGAGTTCCGACTTGCGGAGCTGTTGGCGGGACTGGGCTATGTGCTGCAGCAGGTTCACAGGCTGGGCTCGATTCTCTGTAGTAACCTTGTAGTTATACTACAAACAGTCAGCCACGCCCAGCCAACGCCGTCGGGAGCTTGCCTTGAGTACACCAGCCACTCCAACGTCCTGCGACATCCTGGTCTTCGGCGGTACCGGCGACCTGGCCCTGCACAAGCTGCTGCCGGCGCTCTATCGCCTGCACCGGGAGGACCGCCTGCCGGCCGATACGCGGATCTTCGCCCTCGCCCGCAGCGCGCTGGACAACGCCGCCTTCCTCGCCCTCGCCGAGCGCAACGTCCGCGCGGTGGTGGCACGCAGCGAGTTCGCCGCCGAACAATGGAAAGGCTTCGCCGCGCGCCTCGACTACCTGGCCATGGACGCCTCGCAGAGCGCCGACTTCGGCCGTCTCGCGCGGCACCTGAAGAGCAGCGAGGGCCGGGTGCTGGTGCACTACCTGGCGACCTCGCCGAGCCTGTTCGCGCCGATCGCGCAGAACCTCTCCATCGCCGGCCTCGCCGGGCCGCAAGCGCGCATCGTGCTGGAAAAACCGCTGGGCCATTCGCTGGACTCGGCGCGGGCGATCAACCAGTCCATCGGCCGGGTGTTCGACGAGTCGCGGGTGTTCCGCATCGACCACTACCTGGGCAAGGAAACCGTGCAGAACCTGATGGCCCTGCGCTTCGCCAATGCGTTGTTCGAGCCGGTCTGGCGCGCGGCGCACATCGACCATGTGCAGATCAGCGTCAACGAGACCCTTGGCGTGGAGAACCGCGGCGGCTACTACGACCACGCCGGGGCGATGCGCGACATGGTGCAGAACCATCTGCTCCAGTTGCTCTGCCTGGTGGCGATGGAGGCGCCGGTGCGTTTCGACGCCGAGGCTGTGCGCAACGAGAAGCTCAAGGTGCTGCAGGCGCTGAAGCCGATCTCCGGGCTCGACGTGCAGGACAAGACGGTACGCGGCCAGTACGCCGCCGGCAGGATCGGCGGCCAGGAGGTGCCGGCGTACTACTTCGAGAAGAACGTCGACAACGACAGCGATACCGAGACCTTCGTCGCGCTCCAGGCCGAGGTCGAGAACTGGCGCTGGGCCGGGGTGCCGTTCTACCTGCGCACCGGCAAGCGCATGGCGCGCAAGTGCTCGGAAATCGTCATCCAGTTCAAGCCGGTGCCGCACAGCCTGATCGACGGCGGCGGCGGGCCGGCCAACCGCCTGTGGATAAGGTTGCAGCCGGAGGAGCGGATCAGCGTGCAACTGATGGCCAAGACCCCGGGCAAGGGCATGCAACTGGAACCGGTGGAGCTGGATCTCAACCTGGCCGAGGCCCTCAGCCGCAACAAGCGGCGCTGGGACGCCTACGAACGCCTGCTGCTGGACGTGATCGAGGGCGACTCGACGCTGTTCATGCGCCGCGACGAGGTAGAGGCCGCCTGGGGCTGGGTCGACCCGATCCTCGCCGGCTGGCGCGAGCACTACCAGAGCCCGCGGCCCTACCCGGCCGGCAGCAACGGCCCGGAACAGGCGCAACTGCTGCTGGAACTGCAGGGTCGACGCTGGCTGGAATGACGCGGACATTGATCCGGCTCAGGATCGCCCGGCGCGCGCTCGGCTAGAGTCGCGCGCCCACGTCGTTGCGAGCCCGAACCATGACCGCCACCGCCCTCCGCCCCGAACTGCTGTGCCCCGCCGGCACCCTGAAAAGCATGCGCTATGCCTTCGCCTACGGCGCCGATGCCGTCTACGCCGGGCAGCCGCGCTACAGCCTGCGGGTGCGCAACAACGATTTCGACCACGCCCAACTGGCCGAAGGCATCGCCGAGGCCCACGCGCTCGGCAAGCGCTTCTACGTGGTGGTCAACATCGCCCCGCACAACGCCAAGCTGAAGACCTTCCTGCGCGACCTGGAGCCGGTGGTCGCCATGGGTCCGGATGCGCTGATCATGTCCGATCCCGGCCTGATCATGCTGGTTCGCCAGCATTTCCCGCAGATGCCCATCCACCTGTCGGTGCAGGCCAACGCGGTGAACTGGGCCGCGGTGCAGTTCTGGCGGCAGCAGGGCCTGACCCGGGTGATCCTTTCCCGCGAGCTGTCGCTGGAGGAGATCGAGGAAATCCGCCAGCAGGTGCCGGACATGGAGCTGGAAGTGTTCGTCCACGGCGCTTTGTGCATGGCCTATTCCGGGCGCTGCCTGCTGTCCGGCTACATCAACCGCCGCGACCCCAACCAGGGCACCTGCACCAATGCCTGCCGCTGGGAATACAAGGCGGTGGAGGGCCGCGAGGACGAGCTGGGCAACGTGGTGGCGCGGGAGCCGACCCTGGGACGCGGCGCGCCGACCGAGCAGGTATTCCTCCTCGAGGAAGGCAACCGTCCCGGCGAACCGATGGCCGCCTTCGAGGACGAACACGGCACCTACATCATGAATTCCAAGGACCTCCGCGCCGTGCAGCACGTCGAGCGGCTGGCGCGGATCGGCGTGCACTCGCTGAAGATCGAGGGCCGTACCAAGTCCCACTACTACGTGGCGCGCACCGCCCAGGTCTACCGCCAGGCGATCGACGACGCGGCGGCCGGCAAGCCGTTCGACCGCGGTCTGATGGACACCTTGGAGTCCCTCGCCCACCGCGGCTACACCGAGGGCTTCCTGCGCCGCCACGTGCACGACGAGTACCAGAACTACCAGCACGGCCATTCGCTGTCCGAGCGCCAGCAGTTCGTCGGCGAACTCACCGGCGAACGCCGCGACGGCCTGGCCGAGGTGGAGGTGAAGAACCGCTTCCAGCGCGGCGACAGCGTCGAACTGATGACTCCGCGAGGCAACCTGAGCCTGCGCGTGGAGGACCTGCGCAACGCCGCCGGCGAAGCCATTGAGGTGGCGCCGGGCAATGGCCACGTGGTCTACCTGGCGCTGCCGGAAGGCCTGGATCTGCGCTACGCGCTACTGATGCGCGATCTCCAGCCCGGCCAGGATACCCGCCAGCCGCAGGCCGAACGCAGCGGCGGGTGTGCCGGCAAGGGCGCTTGCGGCTGCGCTCACTGAGGGTTGAGCAGGAACACCACGTAGCCCCTGAACCAGGGGCTCTTTTCCAGGTAGTCGGGGGCTTGCCAGTCGCCGCCCTGGACCAGGCCGATCCGGTACGGCAGCTGCAGGCGGCTGACCCGCGGGAGGTAGGCGGCGTGGTTGGGAATGCTGTGGCGCCCCTGGTAGGTCTGCACCACCACTTCGTCGACCACGCCCTTGAGCCGGTTGATCGCCGCCGGCTCGGCGTTGCTGCCCCAGTCGAGCAGCCCGGTGATGCTCAAGCGGTATTCGCGGGGCAGGCGCTGGCGCAGGTCGCGGAGGAAATCGACGTACTCGTCGAGGTAGCGGGTACGCGCATCGAAGTCGATCTGGATGCCGACCACCGGGTTGCCGGCACGCTTCCAGCGCTGCACCTGGTTCAGCACGGCCTGGTAGATCTGCGGCGTCCAGCGCAGGGTATGGGCGCGGTACACCACCCAGACCTCGCCCCGCGCCAGGCGCGGCACCGAGATGCCCTGGGCGATCAGCCGCACGCCCTCGCCGGGGCGCCGGCGCGACTGGCTGATCTGTCCCTGCAGGATGTACAGCGTCTCGGCCCGCGCCAGCGCCGGCTGCGGCGCGACGCCGCTCCACAGCCAGAAGGCGTCGTAGTCCTCGGCGCGCACCGCGGCCTCGACGGACGGCAACAGCGGCAGGCCCAGCAACAGGCCCGCCAGCCAGGCTCGCCAGCGCCTCACCAGTAGTACTTCAGTTCCTTGGCCCAGGAGCTGTCGGCGTAGGTCGACTTGAGCGTACGGAACCATTGCTTGCGCTCGGCCTGCGGGATGTCCTGCTGGCCGCAGGTGTTGTAGCCGGCCGGGGCGAAGCAGTTGATCGCGCGGAACAGCGCGTAGGCCTTGTCTTCGCGCGGTGCCTTGGGGTTGTCCATGACCAGGCGATAGCCATCCAGCCGGGAGTACACCGCGCCCTTGAAGCCGCTCGGGGTGCCGCCCAGCTCGTTGGCCTCGGGCTGGCTGTCCAGCGGCATGCCGTCGAGACCGTTGCGCAGGATGAATTCGCCCAGGCAGTTCAGGCCCTTCGGGTCCTTGTCATCAGCGGCCAGCGCCGCGGCCGACTCGGCGATGGCCGGGCAAACGTAGCCGGACTCGGCCTTGTCGCCCTTCCAGCGGAACAGCTCCAGGCTGTTGCCGGCGCCGTAGACATAGCCGAGGCTGGTGCCCAGCTTGGTCTGCGAGGGGGTTTCGCCGAGCAGCGCGAAGTCCTTGCCGAAGTCGGAGAAGCGGCTGCGGCGCAGGTCCTTGTAAAGGAGAGTGAACAGCGCGCTGTCGCGCTCTTCCGCCGTCGCGCCCTGCTTGGCCTGGCGGCGCAACAGCGCGGCGTCGGCGACGTTGCGCAGGAGGATGCTGCGCAGCAGCGGCTCCTGGACCGGCGAACCTTCGGCGAAGACCTTTTCCAACTGGCCGCTGCGCTCGTAGTTGAGCGCCAGGGCCAACTGCAACTGGCCCTTCTGGTACGGCTGCGCGGCCTGCGGCAACAGTTCCAGCCAGAGCGCCTCGGCGGCTTTCCAGTCCTTCTGCTGCTCCAGCGCCAGCCCGCGCAGGGTCTGCTGGCTGAAGCCGACGTAGTCGAGGCTGCCGACCTTTTGCGGCAGCGCTTCGAGGGTCTTCGCCGGGTCCTGGTCGACATAGAAGCGATAGGCCGCCTGCAGGTAGGCGAACAGTTCGGGATGCGCGGCGAAGCTGGCCTGCTGGGCCTGTAGCGTTTCCCAGGTGAAGCTGCGCGGGGTCGACGGATCGTGGGCGCGCATCTGCACCAGGTCGGCCACCGCCAGCAGCAGCGGGGTCTGGATGTCGCCGAGCTGGATACCGGTCAGGAGCTTGTTGTCGACCTCCTGGACCAGGTCTTCCAGGGCCATGTTGCGCTGCCCTTGCTCGGCTTCGGCGAATTGCGCGGCATAGTCCTGGGCCAGCAGCTTCTGGTCGCCGGCCAGCCAATGCACGCGCCGCTGCAAGCCCTTGGCAGAGGCGGCGTAGAGCCCCTTCGGATACGCCTGCAGGTAGGCATCGAGGGCGCTGCGGGTCTGTTCCAGGCGAGCCTTGTCGACATTCTGCAGCTCGGGGAAGCCCATGTCGTCGAAGGCGTTCTGCTGGGCGGCGTTGAGCAGGGTGCGCGCCTGCAGGTACAGGGCGGTTTCCTTCAGCCAGGGCTGCGACACGTCCTGCAACGCCTTGAAGCCCTGTTCGGCTTCGTCGAAGCGACCGCTGTAGAAGTTGGCCGCAGCCTCCAGGTACGTGGCGAAGGCCTTGCCTGCGGCCGACTCGACGCCTTGCGCGAGCACACCGCCCAGTTCCTCTTGTTCCCAGCCGCAGGCACCGAGCAGGTCCAGGCGGCTGTTGGCCAGGGCCTTGGTCTCCGCCTCGCCCAGCCCGGCGTCACGCACCTGGCGAAGAAACGCCAGCGCGCTGTCCTGGTCGTTGCTGCGGCAGCGGCTGCCCTCGCCCTCGAAGAATTCGGCGCCGGCGATCTTTTCCGGTAGCGCTTCGGCGCCCATCTGCCGGGCCAGTTCGGCGAGCGGCGAGGGCGCTGGCGCAGGCGGCGGTGTCTCGGCCTCGCTCGCCGCCGGCGGCGCGGGCGGCTGGCTGCCGTCGCCGGGCAGCAGGCGGAACAGGCCGAACGGTACCAGGCCGTAGCCTTCGAGCTTCTCTTCCTCCGACGGCGGCGCCTCCACCAGCCGCCAGTGGCCGGCGTCGGCCAGCAGCAGGCGCAGGTTGGCGCGGGTGTCGTTGCCCGGGGCGAGGAACGGCAGGGTATCGCAGACACCGCCGCCGACCAGCGACCAATCGGGATAGCAGGAGTCGTCGCTGCTGGCCTGGGCCAGCGGGGAGAGACCGGCGCCCACCAGCAGGAGGGCGGGAAGAAGCGGCTTCGAGCGCATGAATCGTCCTTAATTCGTGGGAGTCGAAAGTGCTACAGCATACTCCGCCGGATCGCGTTCAACGAGCCTGGCGCAAACCTTCCTCCAGGGCATGGGCCGGCAACGGCCGGCCGATCAGGTAGCCCTGCAGCTCATCGCAACGCTGGGCCACCAGGAAGTCCCGCTGTTCGATGGTTTCCACGCCTTCGGCGACCACCTTCAGGTCGAGGCTGTGGGCCATGGCGATGATCGCCCGGATGATCGCCGCATCCTCGCTGTTCTGGGTCAGGTCGCGGACGAACGACTGGTCGATCTTCAGGTAGTCCAGCGGCAGGCGCTTCAGGTAGCTGAGCGAGGAATAGCCGGTGCCGAAGTCGTCGACCGATAGCTTCACCCCCATCTCGCGCAACTGGCGGAAGGTCGCCAGGACACTATCGAGGGCGTCCAGCCACTGGCTTTCGGTCAACTCCAGCTCCAGTTGCGCCGCCGGCAGGCCGCTGTCGGCCAGCGCCGAGCGCACTACGTCGAGCAGGTCGCCCTGGCGCAACTGGTGGACCGAGAGGTTCACCGAGACCCGCAGGTTCAGGCCCCGCTGGCTCCACTCGGCGGCCTGCAGGCAGGCCCGGCGCAGGACGAATTCACCGATCTCGCCGATCAACCCGCACTCCTCGGCGAGGCCGATGAAGGTCGACGGCGGGATCATGCCCTCCTCCGGATGGTGCCAGCGCACCAGCGCCTCGACCGAGTCCGGGCGGGCGCTGGCCAGGCACAGCTTGGGCTGGTAATGCACGTCCAGCTGGCCCTCCTCGACCGCCTTGCGCAACCGGGTTTCCAGGCGCAGGCGTTCGAGGGTGCTGTCCTGCAGGTTGTCGCGGAAGAACTGGAAGGTATTGCCGCCGAGTTGCTTGGCATGTTGCATCGCCAGGTTCGCCTGGCTCATCAGCACGGAGATTTCCCGTGCTTGCTCGGAAAACAGGCTGATCCCCAGCGAGGCGCCGAGGATCAACTCGTGGCCGAGCACGCTCACCGGCTGGCGCAACTGGACCAGCAGGCGTTCGGCCAGGCGCGACAGGGCCGCGGTGCCGGTGCCGCCATCGAGGAGAATGGCGAACTCGTCGCCGGCCAGACGCGCCAGGGTGTTGGCTTCCGGCGCGGTGCGCCGCAGGCGCTGGGCCATCTCCCTGAGCAACTGGTCGGCGACCTCGTGGCCGAGGCTGTCGTTGAGCAGCTTGAAGCGGTCCAGGTCGATCAGCAGCAGGGCCAGCCCGCCCTCCTCCTGGCGCGCCCGCTGGGCCGCCTCGTGCAGCCGCTCGCGGAACAACCGGCGGTTGGCCAGGCCGGTCAGTTCGTCGTAGTGCAGCAGGTGACGCAGGCGCTCCTCGACGTCGCGGCGGGCACTGAGATCGGTGAAGAAACCGACGATGTGGGTCGCCTCGCCATTGCCGTCGCGCAGCAGGTTGAGCTGCAGCCATTGGGGATAGGGATCGCCATTCTTCCGCGTATCCACCAGTTCGCCCTGCCACTGCCCGTGCTGGCGCAGCTCGGCGCGGATCTGCCGGTAGTGGCGCTGGGCCTCGGGGGTATTCACCAGCAGGCTGGCGTTGCGCCCGACCACGTCCTCGCGGCGATAGCCGGTGATGCGACTGAAGGCCTGGTTGACCGCCAGCAGGTTGTAGGCCGGATCGAGGATCACGATGCTCTCGCTGGCCGCCTCGAACACTGTCGCGGCCAGTTGCTGCTGCTCTTCCAGGCGCTTGCGCGCGCTGATGTCGCTGCGCGTGCCGAGCATCCGCGTCACCCGTCCCCGCGGGTCGCGAGCCATGGCCCGGCCACGATCCTCCAGCCAGCGCCAGCCGCCCTCCCGGTCGCGCACGCGGTACTCCACCCGGTACAGCTCGCTGCGCCCCTTGAGATGTTCGGCGAGGGCGCGACGGATACGCGGCAGGTCGCCGGGGTGGATGCTTTCGATCAGCCTGCGATAGTCCTCGGGACCGTCCCCGGCGCTGAAGACCGCCTCGAGATAGGAATGCTGGACCCGGCCGCTCTCCAGGTTCCAGTCCCACAACCCCAGTTCGCTGGCCTCCAGGGCCATGGCCAGGCGCGCCTCGCTCTGGCTGAGCGCCTGGCTGGTCGCGCCAAGCTCCTCGGTGCGCGCCTCCACCCGGCGCTGCAAGGCATCGCGGGCGGCGCGCAGCTCGCGTTCGACCAGGCGTCGCTGGCCGACCTCCTGGGCGAGCTTGCGATTGAGCGCTTCGGCCTCGGCGTTGACGCGCTCCAGGTGCAGGTTCAGCGCCTGGGTCTGGAAGCGTCGCAGCAGCGCGCCCTGCACCAGCCGGTGGATCTGCCCGGCGACCACCAGCAGCGCCACCAGCAGGATCAGGCCGAGCACGCCCCAGCCCTGCAACAGGCTATGCGGCTGTAACAGCAGGAAAACGATGGATGGCAGCAGGCCCGGCAAGGCGAAGGTGAGGAAGGCCGGCAGGCTCACCGCATAGGCGACGCTGGCGGAGAGGATCGCCGCCGCCACCAGGCCGAACACCAGCACCTGCTGGAGGAAGGCATCGGCCGGGACCAGCATGATCACCGCGAACGCCAGGGTCAGGCCCGAGGCGCCGGCGCCGCACAGGAAGGTCCGCCGCCAGTGGCGGCTGGCCTGGCGACGGCTGTCGGCCTGCTGGAAGGCGGCGACCTGCAGCAGGCGCAGGACGGCGAGCAACACCAGCCAGACCAGCCAGCCACCGAGCAGCCAGCTGCTGACCTTGCCCCACACCAGGCAGGCGCTGGTCACGCCGCCGAGCAGCATGAGCAGGGTCGGCGTGCGCGAGCCGAGATAAAGGAGCCGGGTACGCTCGATGGCAATTTCGCGGGCGTAGAGCCGCAGTACATCGGTGCTGCCGCCCGGCAGCGCCAAGGGCTCGACATGGACGGTCATAGGCGCTTGTTCTTGTAGTGGTTTGCCTTGAAGTGGCCGGAGCATAACCGAGCAGGGGCAGGCTGCCCAAGGCCGGGATAGAGCATTTTTCCGCAGCCAGGCCCGACGCTGCGCCGGCCTGCGCCGAATGGCGGCCCGGTTTGCCCGGCTTTTCCCCGCCCCGGTAGAATGCCGCGATGAACGACGACCTCTCCCTCCTGCTGAACTCCCTCAACGACCCGCAGCGCCAGGCCGTGGCCGCGCCGCTGGGCCGCCAACTGGTCCTCGCCGGCGCCGGCTCGGGCAAGACCCGCGTGCTGGTGCACCGGATCGCCTGGCTGATCCAGGTCGAGCACGCCTCGCCCTACAGCATCCTGTCGGTGACCTTCACCAACAAGGCGGCGGCGGAGATGCGCCACCGCATCGAGCAGTTGCTCGGGATCAATCCGGCGGGCATGTGGGTCGGCACCTTCCACGGCCTCGCCCATCGCCTGCTGCGCGCGCACTGGCGCGAGGCCGGGCTGAGCGAGAACTTCCAGATCCTCGACAGCGACGACCAGCAACGCCTGGTCAAGCGGGTGATCCGCGAACTCGGCCTCGACGAGCAGCGCTGGCCGGCGCGCCAGGCCCAGTGGTTCATCAACGGGCAGAAGGACGAGGGCCTGCGGCCGCAACACATCCAGCCCGGCGGCGACCTGTTCCTCGCCACCATGCTGAAGATCTACGAAGCCTACGAGGCGGCCTGCGCCCGCGCCGGGGTGATCGACTTCTCCGAGCTGCTGCTGCGCGCCCTGGACCTCTGGCGCGACCATCCCGGCGTGCTCGAGCACTACCAGCGGCGCTTCCGCCATATCCTGGTGGACGAGTTCCAGGACACCAACGCCGTGCAGTACGCCTGGCTGCGGATTCTCGCCAAGGGCGGCGACAGCCTGATGGTGGTCGGCGACGACGACCAGTCGATCTACGGCTGGCGTGGCGCACGGATCGAGAACATCCAACAGTTCAGCGACGACTTCGCCGACGCCGAGGTGATCCGCCTGGAGCAGAACTACCGTTCCACCGCGTCGATCCTCAAGGCCGCCAACGCCCTGATCGCCAACAACCAGGGACGCCTGGGCAAGGAGTTGTGGACCGACGGCGAGGACGGCGAGTCGCTGAGCCTGTACGCCGCGTTCAACGAGCACGACGAGGCGCGCTACGTGGTCGAGTCGATCGAGAGCGCGCTCAGAGGCGGCCTGGCGCGCAGCGAGATCGCCATCCTCTACCGCTCCAACGCCCAGTCGCGGGTGCTGGAGGAAGCCCTGCTGCGGGAGAAGATTCCCTACCGCATCTACGGCGGCCAGCGCTTCTTCGAGCGTGCCGAGATCAAGAACGCCATGGCCTACCTGCGCCTGCTCGACGGCCGCGGCAACGACGCGGCGCTGGAACGGGTGGTCAACGTGCCGGCACGCGGCATCGGCGAGAAGACCGTGGAGAGCATCCGCGAATTCGCCCGCGGCAACGATGTGTCGATGTGGGAGGCGATTCGCCTGATGATCGCCAACAAGGTCCTGCCCGGCCGCGCCGCCAGCGCCCTGACCGGCTTCGTCGAGCTGATCGAGAATCTTTCGGCGAAGGTCATGGACATGCCGCTGCACCTGATGACCCAGACGGTGATCGAGCAGTCCGGACTGATCAGCTACCACAAGGAAGAAAAAGGCGAGAAAGGCCAGGCCCGGGTGGAGAACCTCGAGGAACTGGTCAGCGCCGCCCGCGCCTTCGAGAACAGCGAGGAAGAGGAAGACCTCACCCCGCTGCAGGCCTTCCTCAGCCACGCCTCCCTGGAGGCCGGGGAAACCCAGGCCGACGCCCACGAGGACAGTATCCAACTGATGACCCTGCACAGCGCCAAGGGCCTGGAGTTCCCGCTGGTGTTCCTGGTCGGCATGGAGGAAGGGCTGTTCCCGCATAAGATGAGCCTGGAGGAATCCGGCCGCCTGGAAGAGGAACGCCGCCTGGCCTACGTCGGCGTCACCCGCGCCATGCAGCGACTGGTCCTGACCTACGCGGAGACCCGCCGGCTCTACGGTAGCGAGACCTACAACAAGGTTTCGCGCTTCATCCGCGAGATCCCGCCGTCGCTGATCCAGGAAGTGCGCCTGTCCAATACCGTCAGCCGCCCCTACGGCGGCACTTCGCGCAACGCCGGCGGCAGCCTGTTCAGCGGCGCCGGGGTGCCGGAGACGCCCTTCTCCCTCGGCCAGCGGGTGCGCCACGCGCTGTTCGGCGAAGGGACTATCCTCAACTTCGAAGGCGCCGGCGCCCAGGCCCGGGTGCAGGTGAACTTCGAGAGCGAAGGCAGCAAGTGGCTGATGCTCGGCTACGCCAAGCTGGAAGCCCTGTAGCGGCGCAGCCCGTGGAGAAGGCCCGGAGGAGGACGACATGCTGGCATCCTGGGCCTTCTGGGCACTGCTTTCGGCGCTGTTCGCCGCGCTGACCGCGATCTTCGCCAAGATCGGCCTCGACCGGGTCGATTCGGACTTCGCCACCTTCATCCGCACCCTGGTGATCCTCGTCACCCTCGGCGGCATCCTCGCGGTCCTGGGCAAGTTCCAGGCCCCGGGCAGCATCCCGCCGCGCAGCTGGCTGTTCCTGGTGCTCTCCGGGCTGGCCACCGGTGCTTCCTGGATCTGCTATTTCCGCGCCCTCAAGCTCGGCCCGGCGTCGCTGGTGGCGCCGCTGGACAAGTTCAGCGTGGTGCTGGTGGCACTGCTCGGCGTGGCCCTCCTCGGCGAACGCCTGGACCTGCGCCAATGGCTCGGCGTAGGCCTGGTGACAGCGGGCGTGGTGGTCCTGGCAATCCGCCCATAAGCCCGCTGAATAGCGCTTCGACCTTGGTATAAAGGCGAAAAATCGCGGAAACCCTAGACTGGCGGCCTCTAATAATTCGTCGTCTGAGGTTCGTTCCATGTACCGTGATCGCGTGCGCCTGCCCTCCCTGCTCGACAAGGTGATGAGTGCGGCCGAAGCCGCCGACCTGATCCAGGACGGCATGACCGTCGGCATGAGCGGTTTCACCCGCGCCGGCGAGGCCAAGGCCGTACCCCAGGCGCTGGCCATGCGCGCCAAGGAACGTCCGCTGCGTATCAGCCTGATGACCGGCGCCAGCCTCGGCAACGACCTCGACAAGCAGCTCACCGAGGCCGGCGTGCTCGCCCGGCGCATGCCGTTCCAGGTCGACAGCACCCTGCGCAAGGCGATCAACGCCGGCGAAGTGATGTTCATCGACCAGCACCTCTCGGAAACCGTCGAGCAGTTGCGCAACCACCAGCTGAAGCTGCCGGACATCGCCGTCATCGAAGCCGCCGCGATCACCGAGCAGGGCCACATCGTGCCAACCACCTCGGTGGGCAACTCGGCGAGCTTCGCGATCTTCGCCAAGCAGGTCATCGTCGAGATCAACCTGGCCCACAGCACCAACCTGGAAGGCCTGCACGACATCTATATCCCGACCTACCGGCCGACCCGCACGCCGATCCCGCTGACCCGCGTCGACGACCGCATCGGCAGCACGGCGATCCCGATCCCGCCGGAGAAGATCGTCGCCATCGTCATCAACGACCAGCCGGACTCGCCATCCACCGTGCTGCCGCCGGACGGCGAGACCCAGGCCATCGCCAACCACCTGATCGATTTCTTCAAGCGCGAGGTCGACGCCGGACGCATGAGCAACAGCCTCGGCCCGCTGCAGGCCGGTATCGGCAGCATCGCCAACGCGGTGATGTGCGGCCTGATCGAGTCACCGTTCGAGAACCTGACCATGTACTCCGAAGTGCTGCAGGACTCGACCTTCGACCTGATCGACGCCGGCAAGCTGCGCTTCGCCTCGGGCAGCTCGATCACCCTGTCGCCGCGGCGCAACGCCGACGTGTTCGGTAACCTGGAGCGTTACAAGGACAAGCTGGTGCTGCGCCCGCAGGAAATCTCCAACCACCCCGAGGTGGTCCGTCGCCTGGGCATCATCGGCATCAATACGGCGCTGGAGTTCGACATCTACGGCAACGTCAACTCGACCCACGTCGGCGGCACCAAGATGATGAACGGCATCGGCGGCTCCGGCGACTTCGCCCGCAACGCGCACCTGGCGATCTTCGTCACCAAGTCGATCGCCAAGGGCGGCAACATTTCCAGCGTGGTGCCGATGGTCAGCCACGTCGACCACACCGAGCACGACGTCGACATCCTCGTCACCGAGCAGGGCCTCGCCGACCTGCGCGGCCTGGCGCCTCGCGAACGGGCCCGGGTGATCATCGAGAACTGTGTCCACCCGTCCTACCAGGCACCGCTGCTGGACTACTTCGAGGCGGCTTGCGCGAAAGGCGG
This sequence comes from Pseudomonas sp. HMSC057H01, assembly GCF_001836405.1. Lineage (NCBI taxonomy): Bacteria > Pseudomonadati > Pseudomonadota > Gammaproteobacteria > Pseudomonadales > Pseudomonadaceae > Pseudomonas > Pseudomonas sp. HMSC057H01. The sequence goes on from NZ_KV828412.1 coordinate 40,288, forward strand.
CCACACGCCGCATCTGTTGCGCGAGGCGCTGGCCTGGCACCTGAACCTGGAAGAACGTGGACACATGCTGGCCGGCTGAGGCTGAACCGTTTCATCCGCAACTATTTCCAGCGCCCGGACGATTAATTCTTCCGGGCGTCTGGACAGGGCAGAAAAAACCACGTAAAAACATATTTCGGCGGCCTTTTCTCTTGCCGCCATCGCAACACGCCCACCCGGCCCTTTCGCTTTTCCTGCTGTAACACTTCGCTGTTTCTTTCGGTAACGCACCATGACGGTGCAGAGCGGTACAGTTACGCACCGAAACAACCCATACAGTTCGGAAACACACCCCGGTGATCCAACGCAATTCTCCGCAACTGTTCCTATTCTTGTTGACCTGTTAGTCAGATCATATTGCTCAGTTAATCACTAGCAACCTGACTACCCACCACAAGTGGGAAGGATCGACACATCATGGAACGTACCCTCGGTTCCAACACTTTCGACATCGCTCGCTCCAACCGCCGCAGCAGCAGCCTGCTGGGCACCATGAAACTGTGGCAGCGCCGCATCCAGAGCCGTCGCCAGCTGGCCCGTCTGGACTCCCGCCTGCTCGCCGACGCCGGCATCAGCGAAGCCCAGCGCTACGCCGAGCTGAACAAGCCGTTCTGGCGCTAAGCGATACTGTAACGCCCCGGTTCGGCCCAGCCTGAACTGTACCGTAGGCCGCTCCTTACCGAGCGGCCTTCACGTATCTGGAAGAAGCCTTTTCCTCCAGCAGTTCACGGTACAGCTCGCTCCAGCGACGCCCCATCTCTTCGGCGGTGAACAGTTGCCGATAGCGGGCCTCCGCGTTCCTGCCCATATCCTCCGCCTGCTGCGGATGCTCCCAGAGCCAGCGCATCGCTTGGCGAAACGCGGCCGGCTGGCTGGGCGGCACGACCAGGCCGGTCTCGCCATGGATATTGATGTAGCTGGTGCCGGTGCCGATCTCGCTGGAGATCATCGGCTTGCCGTACATCGCGCCCTCCAGCAGGGAGATGCCGAACGCCTCGGAACGCAGGTGCGACGGAAAGACCATGGCGTAGCTGAGTTGCAGCAGGGCGACCTTGTCCTCGTCGTCCACCCGCCCGAGGAAGTGCACGTTGCGCAACCCCAGCGCCGCGGCCTGGGCATACAGCTCGGCCTGCAACGGCCCGGCACCGACGATCACCACCGGGTAATCGGTGCCCTGCAACGCATCCAGCAGGATATGCAGGCCCTTGTAGTAACGCATCACCCCGACGAACAGGAAGAACCGCGGCCCGAGTTTCTCTCGCCAGTGCTCCAGACGCTGTGCCGCAGGCTTCGGGTAGCCGTCCTTGTCCAGGCCGTAGGTGATCACCCGGGTCTTTTCCCGGTACTGGCGGAGCACGTCGCTGGTACTGAAGTAGTTGGGCGAGGCTGCGACGATGCGATCCACGCTGTGGAGGAAACGACTCATCAGCGGCCGGTACAGTTTCAACAGGACGCGCTGGCGGATGATGTCCGAATGGTAGGTGACCACGCTCGGCTTGTTCATACCGGTGAGGAAATGCACCAGGTCCATGAACGGCCAGGGGAAGTGGTAGTTGACCACGTCCGCCTCCGCCGCCAGCTCGCGGAACTGCTTGAACACGCTCAGGGAAAAACCGGTGGAGGCGAGCTGCAGGTCGAGCCTGGCGCGATGCACCACATGTCCGCCGAAGGGCACGACAGGCGGATGCGGGTCGCTGCTCAGGGTCAGGACGTGGTTGTCGATCCCCCACGACCCGCTGCTCTCGCAAAGCTGGAAGATCACCTGTTCGATCCCGCCTACCGTCTCGCTCAGGTAGGTCTTGTAGAAGTGCAGTACCCGCATTCAGCCCTCCACGGCACGACGATAGGCTGCAGCGGTGAGATTCGCGCAACGCTTCCAGGAAAACTGCTCCGCCCGTCGCAGGCCGGCTTCCCGGCAGCACTCCCAGTAGACGGTATCCTCGGTCATGCGGACCAGCATGTCAGATAGCCCATTGGCATCATCCGGGTCAATATAGCTGCCCGCCTCGCCGGCCACCTCCGGCATTGCGGAGAGTCGCGTGAGCAATACCGGCGTGCCGCTGGCCATGGCTTCCAGCACAGGCAGGCCGAAGCCTTCGTAGATCGAGGGGAAGACCAGCGCCCGAGCGCCCGACATCAACTCGGCGACCCGCTCGTCCGGCAGGTAGCCGAGCAGCCGCACCGTCCCCGAAGCCAGCGCCTGGCGCAGTTCGTCGTCAAGCGAGCGACTTTCCCATCCCGGCATGCCGACGATCATCAGCGGAAAACGCTGGCGGACCGCCGCCGGCAGTTGCCCATGGGCGCGCAGGGCCAGCGACAGGTTCTTGCGCGGTTCGAGGGTTCCTACGCAGAGGAAATACCCGCGCGGCACCAGGCCATGCGCGCGCAAGGGCTCGCGCAGGGACTCCCGGTCCCGCGGACGGAACCGCGCGGCATGGCCGAGGGGCGCCACCACGAAGCGCTCGCGCGGCAGGCCGAAATACGCCTGCGCCTCGTCGGCGATCGCCTGCGAGTCGGTCAGGATCAACCGCGCCTTTTCCATCCCGCGCGCCAGCCGGCGTTCTATTTCGCGCAAGCGGGCGGCGGGTTGCGTCGCCGGATAATGCAGGTGGGTCAGGTCGTGCAGGGTCATCAACATCGGCCCGTCGAAGTCCAGCGGCCAGAGACTGGGCTCATGGTAGAGATCGACCGGCGGCCGACCGCTATCGAAACGCCGCTGTTCCAGCCAGCGTCGGGCCCGGTAGGCTCCGGGCAGGTTGCGCAGCCAGGGCGACAGACGCGAATAGCCGGGCAGCGCCGCCGCCGGCAGGTCGCCGCTCCAGCCCCAGCCATGGAACAGGGAAAACTCGAAGTCCGCGTGCGCCTGCAACGCGCCCAGCAACTCGACCAGGTAATGTCCGATGCCGGTCCGCGGCGCCTGGAGAATCCGTGCGTTAACCGCAATCCGCATGTACTGCCTCGCCATGCGTCGGGGCCTTGCCGAGGGCGAGCAGGATCCGCGCGATCAGTTGCCGACTCGCTTCGTGCCAGCCGATCCAGCGCCATTCGCCGACCGGTCGCTCGGCCGGGAACTCGCCCGTGGCTTCGAAGCGGGTGACCAGGTTCGCCAGGGTCTGCGGATCGGCGAGGTCGAAGTAGGCCATGAATTCGCCGCCGATCTCGCGGAACACCGGGATGTCGCTGCCCATCGCCGGCAGGCCGCGCTGCATGGCCTCCACCAGCGGCAGGCCGAAACCTTCCACATAGGACGGGAAGACCAGCGATGCGGCATGGGAGTATGCGTACTCCAGGCTCTTGTCGGAGAGGTCGTTGAACATGAACAGGCGCTTGTTCAGCTCCGGATGCTGCCGCACCCGTTCCACCAGCGCCTCGCACTTCCAGCCGATGCGTCCGGCGATGCACAACCGCACCTGCGAACCCTGGGCCCAGGCGCGCTCGAAGGCATCCAGCAGGTAACCGTGGTTCTTCCGCGGCTCGATGGTGCTGACCATCAGGAATACCGGCGCCTTGGCCTTGAACATGCGCAGCAGATCGGGCTCGACGGAGGCGCCGTCCTCTACCAGGTCCAGCTCCGAACCCAGGTGGAAATAATCGAACCAGCGTTGCGCGACCTTCTCCGGGCCGATACGCCGCAGCATCTCCGCGCGCACTTCGTCGCGGATGGTCTCGGAAATCGCGACGTAGCCGTCGGCGGTGGCCGCGATCCAGTCGAACCAGTGGTTGAATACCTTGACCAGGCCGGCATCGCAGAATTGCGGATGGGTCAGGGGAATCAGGTCGTAGATCACCGAGACGATGCCCACGCCCTCGCTCTTGAGGCGTTCCGCCAGCGGGAAGAAATCGGCGTGCCAGGAGGAGTCCAGCAAGACCAGTTGGTCGCCGGCCCGATGTTCGAGCGGGGTCGCGCGCACGGGTGCAGGCTGCTGCTTGCCGAGGATGCGGTCGAGCAGGCGCAGCGGAATGCTGAGGAAGGCGAAGGCGAACAGGCGGCAGGCTACATAGAGAAGGCGCCGGGCCCACGGCGAGGAACGGAACGGGCGGCGCTTTTCCAGGGTGCGCTGGCCCAGCCAGAAGTAGTTGGCGGCTCGCTCCACCAGGATGCGCAGGCGTACCAGCGGCGAATGCGGCCGTGGGTCCAGCGGCGCCAGGCTGTGGACCTGATACAGGGTGCCGTCGAGCATTGCCACCGGGATGCACTCCACCGTCTCGTCGGCTTCCGGCAACTCGCGGATGACGTTGCGCACCACCCGCTGAATACCGGAATTGACCTTGGGATGCTCGAACACATAGGTGCATTCGACCAACAGACGCGTCATGGAGTGCTCTCCGCGGAAGTGGGGTCCAGAGCCGCCTCGCCGGAGCGGCTGATATGGGTTTCGGCGCCCAGCCAGGAGCAACCGACGAAGTCTTCCTGGCGGTTGTTGATGACATGGAAGACCAGGCCGTAGTCGCGCCATTCGAAGTTGCGGTCCAGGTGCGAGTCCAGCCGCGACAGGCTCAGCGCCACCGAGTAGTGCCCCTTGCCCAGGCGCATGTCGAAGGCGAAGCGGTAGGTGATGCGCTCGCCGGCCTTCAGGTCGGTGAGGGCCTTGTCCAGGCGGTGGGTATTGATCCCGTACATCGGCTGGCCGAGGCGGTCCTTGATCATGAAGCCGAGGATCAGCCGCTCGATGTCCTGGCGAACCTCGACTTCGACTTCCAGCGTCACCGCCTGGCCTACCTCGACCACCTCCAGCGCGCGCTGCCGCTGGTCGACCATCCGTACGTCGAGGATCGCTGCCTCGCCGGTGCCGGAAATCGTCCGCACCTGGCCGTCGGCGAGCATTTCCTGGCGCACGGTCTGCCCCTCGCGCTCGGCGAGCAGGGCGTTGTAGTAGTCCATCACCTCTTCCGGCCGCCCGCGCATGGCCATCCGTCCCTGCTCCAGGAGGATCGCGGAGTCGCAGATGGACTGGATCGCCGAGCGGTCGTGGGAAACGATCAGCAGGGTGGTGCCGGCCTTGCGGAAACTGCGGATGCGCTCGAAGCTCTTGTGCTGGAAATAGGCATCGCCAACCGACAGGGCCTCGTCGACGATCAGGATGTCCGGCCGCCGGGCAGTCGCCACGCTGAACGCCAGGCGCATCTGCATGCCGCTGGAGTAGGTGCGCACCGGTTGCTCGATGGCCTCGCCGATTTCGGCGAAGGCCTCGATCTCCGGCATCAGCGCCTGGATTTCCTCGACCTGCATGCCCAGCAGTTGCCCGGCCATGAAGACGTTCTGCCGGCCGGTGAAGTCCGGGTGGAAGCCCATGCCCAGCTCGAGCAGCGCGGCGACCCGGCCGGCCACGCGGATCTCGCCGCAGGTCGGCTGGGTGGTGCCGGCGATCATCTTCAGCAGGGTGCTCTTGCCGGCGCCGTTGACCCCGACGATGCCGACCGCTTCGCCCGGCTCGATGGTGAACTCGACCTCGCGCAGGATCCAGTGCAGGTGGTGGCGCGGAGGGCTGAAAGGCACCAGCCATTCGAACAACCGGCTCCAGCGATTGGGATACTGCTTGTAGGCCTTGCCGAGGCCGGATACGCGTATCTGTCCCATCAGAGTTCATCCACCATTTCGCCGACCCGCTGGCGGAACAGACGCAGGCCGAGCGCGCACAGCAGCAGCGCCAGCAGGGTGATCGGCAGCAATGAAGGCCAGTCCGGCCATTGCCCGTGGAGGAACAGCTGCTGGTAGCTGCGCATCAGCGCGGTCATCGGGTTGAGTTCGATCAGCGAGCGGATACCCTCGGGCAGGATGCCGATCGGATAGACGATCGGCGTCAGCCAGAACCAGAACTGCAGACAGATGCCGAACAACTGGCCGACGTCGCGGAAGAACACGTTGAGCACCCCGAGGATCATCCCCAGTCCCGCCGCGAACAGCACCTGGATCGCCAGCAGCGGCACCAGCGCGAGCAATGCCGCGCCCGGCAGGCGCCCGCTGAGTGCGAGAAAGCCGAGGAACAAGGCGAGGATGATGGCGAAATTGACCCCGGCGTTGAGCAGTACGATGACCGGCAGGCAGATGCGCGGGAAGCTGATCTTCTTCAGCAGGTTGGCGTTCTCGATGAACATGCTCTGGCTGCGCGAGGTGATTTCCGCGAACAGGCCCCAGGTCAGCAGCCCGGCGCAGAGATAGACGCTGTAGGCCAGGCCGTCGTCGACGCCCGGCAGGCGCGCGCGCATCACCTGGGAGAAGATCACCGTGTAGACGACGATCATCGACAGCGGATTGAGCACCGTCCACAGCGCGCCGAACAGCGACCCGCGGTAGCGCGACTGGAACTCGCGCTTGACGCTGCCGAGAACGAAGCCACGATAGCCCCACAAGGAACGAGACAAGCCAAGAAGCATCAGACCACCCTGCCGTACTGGTCCTCGAAGCGGACGATGTCGTCCTCTCCCAGGTATTCGCCGCTCTGCACCTCGATCATCACCAGGTCGATGACCCCCGGGTTTTCCAGGCGATGCCGGTGGCCCGCGGGAATGTAGGTCGACTCGTTGCTGTTGACCAGCCGCGCGCCATCGCCATTGGTGACCCTGGCCATGCCTTGCACCACGATCCAGTGCTCGCTGCGGTGATGGTGCATCTGCAGCGACAAGCGCTCTCCCGGCCTGACCACGATTCGCTTGATCTTGAAGCGCGGCCCTTCCTCGAGGACGGTATAGCTGCCCCAGGGACGGTTGACGGTCCGATGCAGCCGATAGGCCTCGTGCCGCTCGTCCTTCAACCGCTGCACCACCCTGCGCACCTCCTGGACCCGGTCGGCGCGGGCGATCAGCAGCGCATCGGAAGTATCCACCACGACCAGGTCGTCGACCCCGACCGTGGCGACCAGGCGCCCGTCGCTCTGCACGAAGGTGTTACGGGTGTCGACGAACAGGGTGTCGCCGCTGCCGCGATTGCCCTCTGCGTCCGCGTCGAGCAGCGCGCTCATCGCGCCCCAGGAACCGATATCGCTCCAGTCGAAGGCCGCCGGCACCACAGCGACCCGCGCGGAGCGCTCCATCAGCGCATAGTCGATGGAAATGTCCGGCAGCGCGGCGAAGGCTTCGCCTGCCAGCTCATGCTGGATGCCATCGGCCATCTTCACCGCCGCACTGGCGGCCAGGCAGGCCCTGGCCTGCTCCAGCAGGGCCGGGGCATGCTGCGCCAGCTCGTCGACCAGGGTCGAGGCCGTGAAACAGAACATCCCGGAATTCCACAGGAAACCGCCACTTTCTACGTAGCGACGGGCGGTTTCCTCATCGGGTTTCTCGACGAAGCGGCGCACCTTGGCCGCCCCCTGCTCGTCCAGCCGGTCGCCCAGCTCGATATAGCCGAAACCGGTTTCCGCTGCGTCCGGCACCACGCCGAAGGTAACCAGGTGCCCGGCGACGGCGAGACGCGCGGCATGCCCTACCGCCTCGCGGAAGGCCTCCTCGTTGCGGATCAGGTGATCCGCCGGCATCACCACCAGTACCGCCGCGTCGCCATGTTCGGCTTGCAGCGCCAGGGCGGCGACGGCAATCGCCGGAGCGGTGTTGCGCCCGGTCGGTTCGAGGATGAAATGTCCTCGGTGCCGCCCCAGGCGGGCTGCCTGGAACTGGTCCTTGCTCTGGAAGTAATGCTCGCGGTTGGTCACCGTGACGATTTCGCCATGCCCGGCCAGGAGCCCGGCGGCACGTCGGTAGGTCTTGCCCAGCAGGGTCTGGCCATCGGGCAGGCGCATGAACGGCTTCGGCTGTCCTTCACGCGACACCGGCCACAGGCGGGTACCGGCGCCGCCGGAAAGCACCACGGGAATCAGCATGGCTTACTCCCGGGAAACGCGTCGCAGGTCCGCCTCGACCATCATCCGGATCAGCTCGTCCAGGCTGGTCCTGGGCTTCCAGCCGAGCACACGCTGGGCCTTGGCCGGATTACCCAGCAGCACGTCGACCTCGGCGGGCCGGAAGAACGCCGGGTCGATCTTGAGGAAGTCGCGGTAGTCCAGGCCCACATGCTCGAAAGCGATCTGGCACATGTCGCGCACGGTGGTAGTGACACCGGTGGCCACCACGTAGTCGTCGGCCTTGTCCTGCTGCAACATCAGCCACATGGCTTCGACGTAGTCCCCGGCAAAGCCCCAGTCGCGCTTGGCGTCGACGTTGCCCAGGCGCAATTCCTGCTGCTTGCCGAGCTTGATGCGGGCCACCGCGTCGGTAACCTTGCGCGTGACGAACTCGATGCCGCGCAGCGGCGATTCGTGGTTGAACAGGATGCCGCTGGAGGCGTGCAGGCCGAAGCTCTCGCGATAGTTGACGGTGATCCAGTGGCCATAGAGCTTGGCCACGCCGTAGGGGCTGCGCGGGTAGAACGGCGTGTTCTCGTCCTGGCGCTCGGCCTGGATCAGGCCGAACATCTCGCTGGTGGAGGCCTGGTAGAAGCGCGTTTCCGGGCTGAACTGGCGGATCGCCTCGAGCAGGTGGGTCACGCCCAGGCCGTCGACGACGCCGGTGGTCACCGGCTGGTTCCAGGAAGCCCCGACGAAGCTCTGTGCCGCCAGGTTGTAGACCTCCTGCGGCTGCGCCTTGATCACCGCGCGCTGCACCGAACAGGCATCGGCCATGTCGCCGTCCTCGTACTGGATATCGCCTTCGATCCCCAGTTCACGCAGGCGCCAGCGCGTGTCGCTGCTGCGCCGCGCCACCAGGCCGTGGACCCGGTAGCCCTTCTCCAGCAGCAGCTTGGCCAGGTACGCTCCGTCCTGACCGGTGATCCCAGTTACCAGTGCACTTCTTGTCATTCTTCTCGTACCCGTGACTCCCAGTCGGACAGGATCGCCCGCAGGGACTGTTTTATGGTTATTTCAGGCTTCCAGCCCGTGGCGTCATGCAGTCGCGCATGGCTGCCGCGAACCCGACGCTGTTCCGCCCGGCGCATCCGGGCAGGGTCCTGAACGATTTCCAGCTCGACCTGGGCGATGTCCGCCAGCAGTTCGATCAGCTCGCGAATCTTCTGCTCCTGCCCGGAACAGACGTTATAGACGGCGCCCGCCTCGCCGTGGGAGAGCAGGCGCAGATAGGCTGACAGCACGTCCTGGACATCGAGGAAATCACGGCTGACGTCGATGTCCCCCACTTCCAGCCGATTGGCCTGCAAGCCCTGCTTCATCCGGGCGATCTGCCGCGCGGCGCTGGCGATCACGAAGCTGTCCTTCTGCCCCGGCCCGATATGGTTGAACGGCCGCGCCACCAGCACCCGCCAGCCTTCGGTGATACCCCACTGCAGGCACAGCGACTCGGCCGCCAGCTTGCTGACCGCATAGGGATTGCGCGGGTGGGGGATGAGTTCCTCGTGGATCGGCAACGCCGCCTCGGCCACCTGGCCGTAGACGTCGCCGGAGCTGATGTACAGGAAGGTACCGGAGAAGCCCCGCGCCTTAAGCGCCTGGAGCAGGTTCAGGGTGCCAAGGAGGTTGATCTGCAGGGTCCGCGCAGGATCGCGGAAGGCCTCCGGCACATAGGTCTGCCCGGCCAGGTGGATGACCGCATCCGGCAGCTCCGGCCAGAGGTCGCCCAGCGAATCCGGCTCCAGCAGATCGTAACGATGCGGTACGGGAAGGAGCGCCCACGGCGTGTGGGCCGCTGCCAGATAAGCTTGAAGATGCTTGCCTACGAAACCGGAGAGCCCGGTGACGAACAGACGCTGAGTCAAGGAAGCGGGCCTTTTATCTGATGCTACGCTCGGCGACGCTCTTCCTAGGAATACGACGTTCCAGAGGTCATGCCGGATAGCGTGTTGTTCTGATTATCGCGCTCCAATCTGTGCCAAGAATGCGCCAATTTCAACCGCTTATTCGTGACCGGTAGGTTCTCACTCGAACGGCATGACGTTTTCTCCGTCAGCCTTCACGTTTTTGCGAAAGGTATGTTTAGAATGCCTCTCGATTTCGTGCTTGACTGCCTCCTGTTCTGTTGATCGAACAGGTCGCGGCTGCGATAACAGAACAAGAACACGATGGGTCGACCAGTCCGCCGGGAAGGCTTCCGGACAACGAAGCAGCGCCTGGCCTCGCTCATCACCACCAAGCTGTCGAACGGGCAGTTTCATCACGAGATGCCATGAATTTCATCCTTTACTCGGATATCAACGAGCGCTCGATCGGCCACAACCTCGGTCGCCCCGAATACAGCTACTACTTCGTCCTCAAGGCCTACCGGCCAATCCTCGAATCGCTGGGACAGGTCCACCTGGTACAGAGCACGGACGAAGTCGACCCGCTCTATCGGCAACTGCATGAACAGGGCGAAGACTGCCTGTTCCTCTCCTTCACCCCGCCGCACAAGGCGGCGCGGGGCCTGCAATGCCCGATGCTGTGCGTGGTCGCCTGGGAGTTCGAGTCGATTCCCGACGTGGCGTGGGACGGCGATCCGGCGCAGGACTGGAGCCAGGTCCTGGCCGGCCATGGCGCAGCCATCACCCTCTCCGAACAGACTGCCCACGCGGTTCGCCGGGTGCTGGGCGAAGATTTTCCGGTACTGGCGCTGCCGACGCCGATCTGGGAGGAGTTCGCCGCGATCCGCCAGCAAGGCGAGCGGAATCCGGTCAAGTCCGCCGAGACCCTGCAACTCAAGGGCTGCGTCATCGACAGTCGCCTGCTGGGCCTTTCCGCCGACGGCCTCATCGCACCGATCAGGGAAGAGACCGAGGATGAGATCCTCGAGGTCCTCCCCGAGACGCCCGCCGAGCCCGAGCCCGAACCGGTCCCTGAGCCAGAACCAGAGCCAGAGCCGGTTCCTCTCGACTGGAGGCGCCGACTGGTCATCAGCAAGCACTACCTGCTGCTGTGGTACCGGGAAGCTGTCAGCGACCTGGTACCCATGCCGGTACGCCGCTGGCTGTTCCGTCACCTGCGCCAGCCGCTGCCGCACCCGCCAACGGCGCTGGAAACGCTGCCGGAGCCATTGCCCCAGGCCATCGAGCCGATGCCGCCCGCCGAGCCCGAGCATCCGCCGGCGCTGCTGCCGGACGTCGACCAGCACCAGCAGGTCGTCGTGGACGGGGTGGTCTACGTCTCGGTGTTCAATCCGCTGGACGGGCGCAAGAACTGGCATCAGCTGATCACCGCCTTCTGCTGGGCATTCCGCGACACCAGCGATGCCACGCTGGTGCTGAAGATGACCCAGAGCGACCTGACGACCTACCACGTCGAACTGCTCACCCTGCTTTCCCAACTGTCGCCGTTCGCCTGCCGGGTCATCGCCCTGCACGGCTATCTCGACGCCGCGGAGTACGCCCGTCTGTACGGAGCCGCCAGCTACTACGTGAACGCCTCGCGCTGCGAGGGCCTGTGCCTGCCGCTGATGGAGTTCATGTCCTGCGGCACCCCGGCGATCGCTCCGGACCATTCGGCGATGGCCGACTACATGGACGCCCAGGTGGGCTTCGTGGTCCGCTCCAGCCAGGAGCCCGCGGCCTGGCCGCAGGATTCGCGCCGGTTGTACAGCACCCGGCGCTACCGGCCGAGCTGGGAGTCCCTGAAGGAGGCCTACCTGGAGAGCTACCGGGTGGCCCGGGAACAGCCGGAGCGCTATCGGCAGCTGTCCGCCGCGGCCAACCAACGCATGCGCGGCTACTGCGCCGGCGACGTGGTCCGCCAGCGCCTAGAACCCTTCCTTTCCGCTCGCAAGGCAACCCCTGCGCCCGGCGTCGAACTGGCGGCCACCGCCACAGGCAACGTTCCATGCTGATCATCATCCACTCCGAGACCAACAAGACCACCATCCGGCAGAACCTCGGGCGCCCGGAGTACAGCTATTACTTCGTCCTCAAGGAATTCCGTCCGCTGCTGGAAGAGATCGGCCAGGTGGTCGAAGTCAGCGATCCCGACGAACTGGTGGACCGCCTCTACCACGACTGCCGCAAGCGCGGCGAACCCTGCGTCTTCCTCTCCTTCTCGCCGCCCCATCGCACGCCGATCCACCATGCCTGCCCAACCATCCCGGTGTTCGCCTGGGAGTTCAGCACCCTGCCCAGCGAAACCTGGCACGGCGAACCGCGCCACGACTGGCGACACGTGCTGCGCCACAGCGGACGGGCCATCACCCATTCCAGCTTCACGGTCGACGTGGTGCGCGCCGCCATGGGTCGCGACTACCCGGTACTGAGCGTGCCGGCGCCGGTCTGGGATCGCTTCGCCAACCGCGCCTCGCAGCAGGCGGGCCGTCCCGAAGCCCGGGATGTGCGCCTGCGCCTGGACGGCCTGCTGGTGGACAGCCGCCAGCTGGACCTGGCCGTCCATGCCGACCCCGAGCCCTCGGCGGAGGTCCTGGCCCTGCCGGACCGCGCGGCGAAACAGGTCGAGCTGAGCCTCGACGGGGTCATCTACACCTCGGTGTTCAACCCCTACGACGGGCGCAAGAACTGGCAGGACATGATCAGCGCGTTCTGCGCCACCTTCCGCGACGAGCCCGACGCCACCCTGGTGCTGAAACTGACCCACCACAACGTCGGCGAAGCGCTGGCCGACATGCTTCACCACCTGTACAAGAACCAGTCCTACCGCTGCCGCATCGTGCTGATCCACGGCTACCTCGCCGACCCGGACTACGAGCGGCTGGTCGAGGCCACCAGCTACGTGGTGAACACCTCCTACGGCGAAGGCCAATGCCTGCCGCTGATGGAGTTCATGTCCAGCGGCAAGCCGGCCGTGGCTCCGCGCAATACCGCGATGATCGACTACATCGACGCCGACAACGCCTTCATCGTCGACTCCTCGGAAGAAGCCACCGCATGGCCCCACGACCCGCGCGCGGCCTACCGCACGCTGCGCTACATCACCGACTGGGAGTCGCTGTGCCGGGCCTACCGGGCCAGTTTCGAGGTCGCTCGCCAGGAGCCGGAGCGCTACGCACGCATGTCCGCGCATGCCAGCGCCAGCCTCGAACGCTTCTGCAGCCGCAAGCTGGCCGTGGAGCGCCTGCGTCGCTTCCTCGACGAAGCGGCACAAGGCGACCCCGCCGCCTTGCAAAGCATCCCGGCATGATCCGCGCCCTGCTCCAACGCTGGCGTTCCCGTCCCGCTGCGGCGAGCGAACCGGTGTCGCCACGCATGTGCGGTCTGCGCGATGCGGTGCTGGATGGCTGGTTCCGCAGCGAAACCGGCGAACTGCTCGCCGGCTTCGCCATCGGCGCCCAGGACACCCTGCTCGATCTCGGCTGCGGCGAAGGCGTCGCCACCCTCTTCGCCGCCCGCCAGGGCGCTTCGGTGATCTTCACCGACAGCGAGGAAGACAAGGTGCGGAGCCTGGCGCAGCAGGTCGAGGCAGTGGCCCGGCGGCCCTTCACCGGCCTGGTCAGCGACAGCGACCCGCTGCCGCTGCGCGACGCCTGCGCCGACAAGCTGGTGTGCATGGAAGTGCTCGAACACGTGGCCAACCCAGCGCGGGTGATGGCCGAACTCGTGCGTCTCGGGCGCCCTGGCGCGCAGTACCTGCTGAGCGTGCCGGACCCGGTCGGCGAACACCTGCAGCAGGGCATCGCCCCGACCGACTACTTCCGGGCGCCCAACCACATCCACATCTTCTCCCGCGACGACTTCGCGCGCCTGGTGCAGGACGCCGGGCTGGTCATCGAGCACCGCCAGGCCAGCGGCTTCTTCTGGGTGATGGGCATGATCTTCTTCTGGGCCAGCGAACGGGCCGCCGGCCGTGAGCTCGGCGGCGCCGTCCGCGACCGTATCCAGCCGCCCTACCCGGCGCTGATGGAAGACTGGGCACGGCTCTGGGAAAACCTCCTGGCCCGTCCCGACGGTCTGGAGATCAAGCACCTGCTCGACCATTTCATGCCCAAGAGCCAGGTGATCATCGCGCGCAAGCCGCTCGACCCCGGATCGTCGCGGACATGAGCGGCAAACGCATCCTCGACATCGAACTGTTGCGCGGGCTGGCCGTGCTCGGCGTGGTATTCCACCATCTGCACGGCAACCTGTTCAGCGGCTCCCCGGCACTGCTGGACGGCATCAACCAGCGCGTCCAGTTCTGGTGGGGCGTGGACCTGTTCTTCGCCATCTCCGGCTTCGTCATCGCCCGCACCCTCATCCCGCAACTGCGCGAGGCGCCCACACGCCAGGCATTCTGGGAACAGGCGCGGTACTTCTGGATCCGCCGCGCCTTCCGCCTGTTGCCCTCGGCCTGGCTGTGGCTGGCGCTGATCTTGGCCTGTTGCCTGCTGCTGAACCGCTCCGGAGCCTTCGGCAGCCTGTCGGCCAACCTCGCGGCGAGCCTCGCCGGTTTCCTCCAGGTCGCCAACTTCCGCTTCGCCGACAGTTTCTACCGCTACGAATACGGTGCCAGCTTCGTCTACTGGAGCCTTTCCCTGGAGGAACAGTTCTACCTCCTGCTGCCGCTGCTGATCCTCTGCCTGCGTCGCTACCTGGGCTGGGCCCTGCTGGCGCTGGTGCTGGTCCAGTTCTTCAGCCTGCGCACGCCGCTGCTGATGGTATTGCGCACTGACGCCCTGGCCATCGGCGTACTGCTCGCCCTCGCCTCCCTGCAGCCTGGCTATGCCCGCTGGAACCCCACCCTGCTGGGCCGCGCCTGGAGCGGGCCGTTGCTGCTGGTCGCCGTGGCCGCGGCCCTGGGCGTGCTGGCCAGCGAAGCGTACAGCCTGGTCGCCGTGCGGATCGGCACCATCGCGCTATTGTGCGGACTGCTGGTGTGGATAGCCTCCTACGACCGCGACTACCTGCTCTCCAACGGGCCGCTGAAGCGCTTGCTGGTCTGGGTCGGCGCGCGCTCCTATGCGATCTACCTGATCCACATCCCGGCGTTCTATCTCAGTCGCGAACTCTGCTTCCGCCTGGGCTGGGACGCCGGCGAGCGGCCCCTGTCGCTGCTCGGCACCAGCCTGGTCCTGATCGTCGTACTCAGCGAGCTCAACTACCGCTTCGTCGAGAGCCCCTGCCGCGACCTGGGCTCCCGCCTGGTCAAGCGCCTGAGCGCCGCCCGCCGCGTCGCCACCACTTCCGGAGCCACCTCATGCTGAACTTCCTCAAGAAGATCGTCTCGCCGCCCAGCCCCGCCGCCCAGCCCGTCGCCGCGCCACCCACCCCCGCGCCGGTCGACCCGTACATGCTCGGGTTGCGCGACGCGGTGCTCAGCGGCTGGTTCAACCAGGAGACCGACGAGCTGTTCAGCGGCTTTCCGATTTCCGCCGAGGACACCGTGCTCGACGTGGGGTGCGGCGACGGCGGCAACGTTCATTTCTGCGCCATGCGCGGCGCTCGCATCATCATCGCCGACATCGACGCGGAAAAGATCGCCAGGACCCGCGAGCGCCTGGCCGATACCCCGGCCCGCGAACTGGAATGCCTGGTCAGCGACTGCGACCCGTTGCCCCTGGCTGACGCCACGGCCACCCGGGTGGTCTCCACCGAGGTCATCGAGCACGTCGACGATCCGCGGCAGTTCCTCGCCGAGCTGGTGCGGGTCGGCCAGCCCGGCGCACTCTATCTGCTCAGCGTGCCGCATCCCACGTCGGAAGACCTGCAGAAAGACTTCGCCGCCGACGAATACTTCCGCAAGCCCAACCACATCCGCGTGCTCGGCGAGGAGCAGTTCGCCGCACTGGTGCGCGAAGCCGGGCTGGAAATCCTCAGCCACAGCCGCTACGGCTTCTACTGGTCGCTGTGGATGCTGCTGTTCTGGGAGGCCAAGGTCGATTTCGGCAATCCCGACCATCCCCTCCTCGAACACTGGGCCAGGACCTGGCAGGCGCTGCTCGACTCGCCGCGCGGTCCGGCCATCAAGCAGGCCCTGGACGCCGTGGTCGCCAAGAGCCAGGTGATCATCGCGCGCAAGCCCGCCCAGGCGTAGAGCCACCGAAACAGTTCCGCTACAGCCGGGCGGAACAGTTGCCGGGGCCACCGAACTGTTCCGTCCAACTCCCGCGTGGTTGCCCCTGAGCAAGCCAGCGGTCCCGGCGCATCATGAGGTTCCACACCCCGCCCCCATCCCCGGGATGGGAAGGAACGCACGATGAGGACATCCCCGCACCCGCACGCCGGGAGCTCCAGCGGTCTCCCGGCTGCCCATCCACATCTCGCCGCCCTGCTGGAAAAATTGAATTCCTGGCGACAAAACGCTCGATCGCGCAAGCATCTTGCGCAAATGTCCGAACACGACCTCGCCGACCTGGCGATCAGCCCGAGCGAACGCTACGTAGAGATTTCGAAACCTTTCTGGCGCTGAGCCGCTGGTGACGTGGCGCACAGTTGGTTAGTCTCAGCGTTGACACGGCCGCGCGGATGCGGCCGTCTACGCTGACTTCGTTCGGAGCAACTCACATGAAACGTCTGCGCCTGATCGGTGCCGCTGCCCTGCTCGCCTGCGCCTCCAGCGCGTTCGCCAGCAGCTTCGTGGTCACCACGGATACCCTGGTCCGCGCCACCGGCATGACCTCCAATGCCACTTCGGACATCACCAATTCCTTCCGCGACGACAAGATCGTCCTCGAAGCGCGCGACGACGCCGCCAGCTTCGTCGCCAGCCAGGGCGACATCCGCGGCTCGCACCTGGAAGCCGCACTGCGCCACATCCGTGGCAAGCTGCCGAGCCTGGCCGCCAACGACATGCAACTGGCCCAGGCGATCCTGACCATCTGAGTCGCCCGCCCCGCCGCCGCAGCCGCCCGGCTGCGGCGATAACCCGGCCGACCGGCCACACTGGCTCCGCGCCGCACATTCCGTTAGCCTTGGCGGCTGTTCCAGTCCTATTCCGCTCAACCCCATGCGTTACCGGTTCTCGTTGTTCTTCTGTTGCCTGCTGGCGCCCGCTGCGCACGCCTTCGATACCACGACGGCGTTCACCGCGAAGTCTCTTTACGTCACCAGCAAGCTGACCAGCACGCCGTTCGAGAACAAATTGTTACGCGATGCCCGGGGCGATGCGGCCAGTTTCGTCGCCAGCGATGGCAGCATCCGCGGTGCGCGCCTGGAAGCGGCATTGCGCTGGCTGCGTGTCGCGCACCCCGAGCTGGCGGCCAGCGATCAGGAACTGGCCGAAGCAATTCTTGCCCAATAGGCGATCACCACCGTTCCGGAGAACCTCCATGCGCCGTAGCTCCATGCGTCATAGCCCCCTGTTCGCCGCCCTGCTGCTGGCGCTCTGCGCCACGGCGGAAGCACGCTCGGTGGTCGCGACCAGCAATATCATCGTCCGCGCCCTCGACCGCAGCATCGACTTCACTTCCGACACCACCACTTCCGTGCGCGACATGAAAGTGGTCACCGAGGCGCGCGACGACGCCGCCAGTTTCGTCGCCAGCGACGGCGCCATTCGCGGCGCCCAGCTGGAAGCCGCGATGCGGACCCTGCGCAGCCGTCTGCCGGAAGCCCGCGAAGCCTCCGACCAGGTACTTGCCGAAGCCATTCTCGCCCTGTGAGGAAGGCCTGCGCCTGGCTGCTGGCGCTGGCCCTCTGCGGAGCCGGCAACGCGACGGCGGCCCTGCGCCTGAAACTCGACGCGCCTGAGCTGGACCCTGCGCAGCGCGAGGCCAGCCAGCAACTCTTGGACGAAGCCGCGGACAAGCTGCCGCCGGCCTTCCACGAACGCCTGGACCGCGAGATCGAGGTCGAGTGGCGCGACGACCTGCCCGCCAACGGCATGGGCCAGGCCCGTGGTCCGCAGCGCATCGCGCTGAACCGCAAGTACCTGTCCGATCTTACCGACGGCAGCGCCGCCAGCCGCCAGACCGGGCGCGTGCACGGCACCGAGCGGCGCGAGCTGCTGGCGACCCTGCTGCACGAGCTGACCCACGTCTACGATCGCGCGCGCCTGTGGTCGGCGGAGGAAAAACGCGAGATCCGCCGCTGCACGCGCCAGGAAGAAACCCTCGGCCGGATCGCCCAGCCCACCGATTGCCGCGGGCAGAGCGGGCGCCGCTTCACGCTCTCCGACGACCCGCGCCTGCTCGATCTCGCCGGCTGGCCGCAGCGCGCCGGCCAGCGCGGGCGGCGCGAGGCGCACAATGGCTTCGTACTGCGCAGCCCGGACGTCTACGAGCTGAGCAATCCGCGCGAGTTCGTCGCGGTGAACATGGAGTACTTCCTCCTCGATCCCAGCTACGCCTGCCGCCGCCCGGCGCTCTACCGCTACTACCAGCAACGCTTCGGCTGGGCGCCGGAACACAGTGCCTGTGCGCAGAGTTTCGCCTACCTCAACGCCGGCCGCGACTTCGGCCAGCAGCCGCTGGGCCAGCTCGACCCCGAGCGGGTCTACGAGGTCGACTACCTGCTGGCCGAGGCCAACGACAACCTGGTCAGCCGCTGGGGCCACACCATGCTCCGCCTGGTGATCTGCGCCCCCGGCCGGCCGCGTGGGCCGGACTGCCGGCTGGACCTCGACCAGCATCTGGTGCTGTCCTACCGCGCCTTCGTCGGCGACCTGCAATTGTCCAGCTGGGACGGCCTGACCGGCGCCTATCCGTCGCGCCTGTTCGTCCTGCCGCTGTCGCAGGTGATCGAGGAATACACCAAGGTCGAGCTGCGCAGCCTCGCCTCGGTGCCGCTGAAGCTGGACCGCGAGGAGGTCGCCAGCCTGGTCGAGCGCGCCGCGCAGAGTCACTGGAGCTACGACGGCCAGTACTACTTCATCTCCAACAATTGCGCGGTGGAAACCCTCAAGCTGCTGCGCAGCGGCATCCCCCGGCGACCGCTGCAAAGCCTGGACAGCATCACCCCCTACGGCGTGCTCGAGATGCTGGAGAACCGCAAGCTGGCCGATCCCAGTGTGCTCGACGACCCCAAGGAAGCCCTGCGCCTGGGCTACCGCTTCGACTCCTTCCGCGACCGCTACCAGGCGATGTTCGACGTGCTCAAGCAGCGCCTGCACATTCCCCAGGACAAGGTCGAGGACTGGCTGGCGCTGCCGGCCAGGGAGCGCCAACCCTGGTTCGCCAAGGCCGACCTGCGCGCCAGCGCGGCGCTGCTGCTGCTCGAGCAGGCCTCGCTGCGGCGCCAGCTGCTGCTCGCCCAGGACGAGTTGAAGCGCCTGTACCTCGGCCACCTGGACAAGCCGGCCGGCGACCAGCGCCTGGAAGTGGCCGGCAAGACCTTCCAGCAGATCCTCGACGACAGCGGCTTCCTCAGTCGTCCGGCGGAACTCCTGGAGGGCGGCTACGGCCTGCCGCAGGCCGCCGAGTGGAAGCACCTGGAAGAGCAGACCCGCGAACGCCAGGCGCGCCTGCG
This sequence comes from Pseudomonas sp. HMSC057H01, assembly GCF_001836405.1. NCBI lineage: Bacteria > Pseudomonadati > Pseudomonadota > Gammaproteobacteria > Pseudomonadales > Pseudomonadaceae > Pseudomonas > Pseudomonas sp. HMSC057H01. Next base: position 59,558 of record NZ_KV828412.1, read on the forward strand.
CCGGCTCAGCGACGACCTCGACCGCGAGGTCCGCGCCCTGCTCGATCCCGAGCGCCGCGCCGAGCTGGAAGCCAACGAGGCCAACATCAAGGAGGTCGGCGCGCACCTGCGCGAGCTGCACAAGGCGGCCGGCGGGCTGATGCTGCCCTGAGGGAGGCGCCTGCAGGACGCATGCTCCCGGGCGATCCTCCAGCGCCTCGCAGACGGCGGATAACGCTCTGCGTTATTCACCCTACAGGTGCCAGCTCCGGTCTTCGCTCACGGGTCGTCCGCTCCGGCGATGAACTCCTCGTCCTCTTCGGGCAACTGCGGGTCGAGGTGTAGCCATGGCAGGCGGCTGCCGACCCAGATGTGCCGGTTGGCGGGGGCGCGCTCGGGATGGTCGAGGCTGGCCACGGTGAAGTCCAGGGTATCGGCGCTGAGCCGGGTGAACAACGCCAGGTTGGCCCCGCAACGCGGACAGAAGTAGCGCGTGCAGCTGGCCGACGAGGCATATTCCGCCGCTTCGCCCGCCAGCCAGCGGAACGCCGCGCGCGGCACCGTGGCCCAGGTGGTGACGATGCCGCCGGTGGTGCGCCGGCAGATCGAGCAGTGGCAGTGAGCGACATCGTCCAGCGGCGCGGCGACGGCGTAGCGCAGATAGCCGCAATGGCAACCGCCGGTATGGGTCTCGGGCATGGCGAATCCTCCTCGCGGGAGTGCCAGCATAAGCCGGACTTGCCCTGTGCCGCAGCCACCTCGCAAGATGAGCGGATTCCACTATCCGGGGGTGCCCGTGACCGCTCTGCTCTACTCCCTCTGGCCGCTGTTCGCCCTCATCGTCGGCGGTTACGCCCTGCGCCGCTGGGACTTTCCCGGCGAAGCCTTCTGGCCTGCCGCAGAACGCCTGAACTACTTCATCCTGTTTCCCGCGCTGCTGTTCAGCAACCTGGCGACCGCGCCGCTGGACGACCCCGGCCTGGCCCGCCAGGCCCTGGCCGTACTGCTCGGGCTCGGCGTCGCCTGGCTCGCCCTGCTGCTCTGCAAGCGCTGGCGCGGCTGGGACGCCGGGCGCTTCGGCGCCATCGCCCAGGGCGTATTGCGCTTCAACACCTATCTCGGCCTGGCCGCGGTCGGCAGCCTGTACGGCAAGCCGGGGCTGACCCTGGCCGCGCTGATGCTGGCGCTGATGGTGCCGACGGTGAACGTGATGTCGGTCTGGGCGCTGACCGCCGAGCGCGGCATCAGCCTGCGCGCGCTGCTGCTGCCGATTCTGAAGAACCCGCTGATCCTCGCCTGCCTCGCCGGCGCACTGGTCAACCTGGCCGGCGTCGGCCTGCCCGGCGGCAGCGATCGCCTGCTCAACCTGCTGGCGGTGGCCAGCCTGCCGCTGGGCCTGCTGTGCGTCGGCGCGGCGCTGAAACCCCAGGAACTCGGCGGCGAAGTCGCGGCCCTTGGCTGGAACTGCGCGGCGCGGCTGCTGGCGATGCCCCTGCTGGCCTTCGCCATCGCTCGCGGGCTGGGCCTGCCGAGCATGGAAAGCGCCGTGCTGGTGCTGTTCTTCGCCCTGCCGACGGCGCCCACCGCCTATGTGCTGACCCGCCAACTGGGCGGCGACGGCCACCTGATGGCGGGCATCATCACCTTGCAAACGCTGCTTTCCGGCGCCACTCTGGTCGGCGTACTCCTCGTGCTGCAAGGAAGCCCATGACGACAGGACGCGTGGCCGCCGCCCTCACCGCGCTCTGCCTGCTCTGCCAACCGGCCTTCGGTTTCATCAAGGTGTTTCCCGAATTCGACGACGAACCCGGCGCCGCCACCTTCTTCTGGGCGGCCGTCACCACCGTCGGCCCGTTCATCGGCAGCACCATCAGCGCACAGGAGTCCAGCGCTGACGGGGGCGACAAGCTCGTCCAGGCGCGGGACGACGCCGCCAGCTTCGTCGCCAGCGACGGTGCGATCCGTGGCGCGTACCTCCAGGCGGCCTTGCAGGTCCTGCGCCAGGCCCCGGAATACGCCGGGTACAGCGACCTGCAACTGGCCGCGGCGCTCCTCGCGCGGCAGCCCTGATCGACCACATATCCGAAATTACCCGCACGTTTCCCGCCGTTATCCAGCGAAAGCTGCCTGAAAGCTTCCCGCCGTAGCATCCGCCCACCACCGGCAGAAGACCGGTCACGACGGCGCGCCCACGAGACGCCCGCTTACCCGTACAAAAACAACAATGGTGATTGCCATGCCCCGTTCCGCACACGCCTACAGCCGCACTCCGTCCGCGCGACGCCTCCCGCACGCCGCCTGCTGACCGCACGCCGCACGCCCGTCCGCCGTCTTCCCCGGAGTGAACCCATGCTGACCCTGCTCGCCTTCGCCATGGTGGCGACCTTCATGTTCCTGATCATGACCAAGCGCCTGTCCGCGCTGATCGCGCTGATCCTGGTCCCGATCGCCTTCGCCCTGATCGGCGGTTTCGCCGCCGGCCTCGGCCCGATGATGCTCGACGGCATCCGCACCCTGGCGCCGACCGGGGTGATGCTGATGTTCGCGATCCTCTACTTCGCCATCATGATCGACTCCGGGCTGTTCGACCCGGCGGTGCGCAAGATCCTCCGGCTGGTCAAGGGCGACCCGCTGAAGGTCTCGCTGGGCACCGCGGCGCTGGCGATGATCGTCTCCCTCGACGGCGACGGCTCGACCACCTACATGATCTGCGTGGCCGCCGTGCTGCCGTTGTACAGCCGCCTGGGCATGAGCCCGCTGGTGATGGCCTGCCTGATCATGCTCTCCAGCGGCGTGCTCAACATGACCCCCTGGGGCGGCCCGACCGCACGCGCGGCGAGCGCCCTGCACGTCGACCCGGCGGATATCTTCGTGCCGATGATCCCGGCGATGATCGCCGGGCTGCTGGCGATCTTCGCCATCGCCTGGATCTACGGCAAGCGCGAGCGCGCCCGCCTCGGCGAGCTGCACCTGCCCACCGACCACGAGGACCTGGCGGAGATCAGCGTGTCGCAGTATCCGGAGGCGCGCCGGCCCAGGCTGCTGTGGTTCAACGCCATTCTCACCGTGGTCCTGATGGCGACCCTGATCGCCGGCCTGCTGCCGATGCCGGTGCTGTTCATGATCGCCTTCGGCATCGCCATGATCGTCAACTACCCGTGCATCCAGGAGCAGAAGAAGCGCATCGGCGCACACGCCGAGAACATTCTCGCGGTGGTCTCGCTGATCTTCGCCGCCGGGGTGTTCACCGGCATCCTCTCCGGCACCGGGATGGTCGACGCCATGTCCAAGAGCCTGCTGGCGGTGATCCCGCCGGCGCTGGGCCCATACCTGGCGACCATCACCGCGCTGGTGAGCATGCCGTTCACCTTCTTCATGTCCAACGACGCCTTCTACTACGGCGTCCTGCCGATCCTCACCCAGGCCGCCGCCGAATACGGCATCACCCCGGTGGAAATGGCCCGCGCCTCGATCGTCGGCCAGCCGGTGCACCTGCTCAGCCCGCTGGTGCCCTCCACCTACCTGCTGGTGGGGCTGGCCAAGATCGACTTCGGCGACCACCAGCGCTTCACCCTGAAATGGGCCGTGCTGGTGTGCCTGGCAATCCTCGCCATGGCCCTGCTGCTGGGCCTGTTCCCCCTGTTCAGTAACTGACCGAGACGAGTGACCGCTTCATGGAATGGCTGACCAGCCCGGAAATCTGGATTGCGTTCTTCACCCTGACCGCCCTGGAGATCGTCCTCGGCATCGACAACATCATCATGATCTCGATCCTGGTCGGGCGCATGCCGAAGCACCTGCAGCCACGCACCCGCTTCTTCGGCCTGGCCCTGGCGATGGTGACGCGGATCCTGCTGTTGCTGTCGATCACCTGGGTCATGCGCCTGACCGCCGACCTCTTCCACCTGTTCGGCCAGGGCATCTCCGGACGCGACCTGATCCTGTTCTTCGGCGGCCTGTTCCTGCTCTGGAAAAGCAGCTCGGAGATCTACCAGGGCCTGGAAGGCGAGGAAGAAAGCGGCGAGGAACCGAAGGGTTCGGCGGGCGGCTTCATCGGCACCATCATCCAGATCGCGATCATCGACATCGTCTTTTCCCTGGACTCGGTGATCACCGCCGTCGGCATGGTCTCCCACGTGCCGGTGATGGTCGCGGCGATCATCGTCGCGGTACTGGTGATGATGCTCTGTGCCGGCGCCATCAGCGACTTCATCGACAAGCACCCGTCGCTGAAGATGCTCGCCCTGTCGTTCCTCATCGTGGTCGGCACGGTGCTGATCGCCGAAGCCTTCGAAGTCCATGTGCCGAAGGGCTACGTCTACTTCGCCATGGCCTTCTCCCTGGCCGTGGAGGCGCTGAACATCCGCATGCGCGGCGCCGCTGCGCGCAAGCGGGGCGAAGAGCCAGTGAAGCTGCGCAAGGAAGTGCTCGGCGACTGAGCCGCTCAGGCCGGCTCGAAACGCTCGCCGCGGAATACCCGGCGAGCCGCGCCGCGACTGATCCGGCCGTGGGCCTGGCGGCGCTCCGCGCGCAGCGCGTCGGCCGCGCTGCTCGCCTGGTCCGCGAGGCGCCGGGCGATCAGCAGGATCGCCAGGCGTTTGTTGGCGTGCTGGCTACGCTGGCTCTGCACCCTGACGCTGATGCCGCTGGCCAGGTGGGTGGCGCGCACCGCCGAGTCGGTGGTGTTGACATGCTGGCCGCCGGGGCCGGAAGAGCGCAGGGTCTCGAAACGGATCTCGCCCTCCAGGCTGGCCGGCGGCGCGGCGAAGCGCTCCGCGCCGATGAACCAGTTCTTGCGCGCATGCCTCGCCCGGTAGGGACTGGTGCAGATCCACTGGATACCGCCGCACCAGTGCTCGGCGAGCGCTTCGGCGGCAATGCCGCGCAGCCCCAGGAGCAGCGAACGCCAGGTGCGCGGACGCTCGCCGGCCACCTCCTCGAGCACCTCGACCTCGACGCCGGCTTGCGCCGCCTCGAGGCACAGCCGCTCGAACGCCTTCGCCACCGCCAGGCAGCATTCCGCCGGGCCCTGGGCCGCGGAGAGTTGCAGCAGGATCATCGGCAGCACTCCCCACGGGTCTTGTAGGTCAGCACCGGCTTCAGGCGGGCGACCAGGCGCAGCAGGCCGGCTTCGAGCAGCGCGCCGACCACCGAGTCGATACCCTTGTAGGCTTCCGGCGCTTCCTCGTAGATCAGCTGGCGGTCGCCGCAGATCACCCGGCTACCAAGGCGCGTGCGGCCCAGCTGGTCGACGCTGAAGCGCGCCGCCAGGCGTTCCCGGCACTCGCCGCGCTGCCATTTGCGACCGGCGCCGTGGGCCAGGGAGAACAGGCTCTGCGCGCTCGGCACGGGCTCCACCAGGTAGCTGTAGTCGCCGCGCGAGCCGGGGATCACCAGCACACCCTGGTCGGCCGGGGTGGCGCCCTTGCGGTGCAGCCAGCCGTCGACGCCATCGACCTGTGCCGGCGCCACCAGGTTGTGGTTGACGTCGAGCAGTTCCAGGCCGTCGCAGCGCAAGCGTTCGAGAATGCGCCGGGCGATGAGCTGGCGGTTACCCTCGGCGAAGCGCAACGCATCGGCGTGCCGCGCCAGGTAGGCGGAAGCTTCCAGGCTGCCGTCGAGCAGGCCGGCGTGGCCGTGCAGGCTGACATGCTCTTGCAGGATCGCCTGGCCGAGCCCGCGCGAGCCGCTGTGCACCAGCAGTTGCAGGCGATCGGCATCGAGGCCGAGGGCGTGCAGGGCAGCCTGGTCGAACACGGTCTCGACCTGCTGTAGTTCGGCGAAGTGATTGCCGCCACCGATCGTGCCGAGCGCGCGCCAGTGCTCGCGGGCCGGCAGCTCCAGGGCTTCGATGCAATCGTTCCAGGTCTCGTCCAGCGGCAGGTCGAGATTGCCCAGGCGCTTTTCCAGTTTGTCCGCCGACAGCTTGCCGGGGGCCAGGCCGGTTTCCCACAGGGCCATGCCACAGCCGATGTCGTTGCCGACCAGCGCCGGGTAGAAGCGGCCGACGGAGAAGAACGCCGCGCCGACCGGATAGCCGCGACCGGGATGCAGGTCCGGGAGACCGACGACGCGGCGCATGCCGTCCAGTTCGGCGGTGGTTTGCAGTTGCTGGATCGCCTTGCCTTCGATCCAGGTGCTGTCCGAGGCGATCAGTGCGACGCCCGCGGACAAAGGCTTGATGTAGTTGCCCATAATCCAATCCATGTGATTGAAACGGTAGATCCGGGGGGCAGACCGAAGCCGAGCGGGCACTCGCGGAAGGGCGAAGGGCGTCTAACGGAGAAGTGAAAACCTGGGGAGCGGTGACCGCGGCAGCCGATGACCTCTCGCCGGAAGCTTGCGCGGACGCAAGGGCGGGAATCGTTCAGCGGTGCAGGGGGTCGAGCGGTAGGTTTCGGTGGCCGTTAGGCCAGGCGCAGCCTGCAAAGGGTAGAGAACTGAATCATCGATGTAACCTCCTTTGCGGTGCGTGAGTGGGGGAAATGAAGGGCGAATCCTAGGCGTTTCATTCCCGCCGCGCAAGCCCCGGAAAGGCTCCGCGGTGGAAATGAGCGGCGCATCACTGCGCCGAAAGGGCCTGCACGGCGCCGGGCACCTCGCTGTTCCAGCGCTGGTAGAGCGCCCGCAGCTCGCCGGACGCCGCCATCTGCCGTACCCGCGCGTCATAGACCTCGCGCAGGAGCCGGCCGCTGGCGCTGTCGGCGAAGGTCATGAAGGACTCCTTGCCGGGCGGCAGTTGCGCGATCGGATAGGCATCGGCCGCCAGGTGCGCTTCGCTGCGCTGCTTTTCCAGTTCGTCCGGCTCGTCGAGGAAGAAATCCAGCTCGCCGTTCTGGACCTGCTCGGTGCAACGCTCGGGGCGGACGCACTCGACCAGGGTGAAGTCGCGCTGCTCCGCGGGGATCAGGTTGTAGCTGTGGCGCCAGCCGACGCGCTTGCCGGTGAGGCTGGCGCGGCCGGAAAAGGGCGTCTTCGCCGCATGCATCACGCCGTGGTACTCGATGTCGATCGGCAACTGGGCGTACAGCTTGCCCTCAACGCCGGGGATCTCGCCCGGCACGCCATCGACCATGGAGCCCGCGGTCATCAGCTTGTTGGCGCGGTTCCAGGGCATGTTGATGAATTTCACGTCGAGCCCGTAGGGCGCATAGACCTGCTTCAGCAGGTCCCAGTACAGGCCGCTGCCGTCGGCGTTGGTATAGCCTTCCCAGGCCGGCGCGGCGAAGGTCGCCTTGCGGATGTGCGCCTGCTCCAGGCTATCGCCCAGCGCATCGGCCCGAACCGCCGGCGCTCCCCCTACCCCGAGCGCCAACACCGCCGCCGAGAGGCAGCCACTGATCCCCGCAAATCGCATCCGCACCACTCCTCTGTATCCCTCTAGACCGGGGCTTTTCAAAAGGTGCAAAGGATACCCTTCCTGTCGGCTAATTCCATGGCCTGTGGCGCAAACGCATGCATCGCACGGAAGGCGAAAAAATCCTCGCCGTTTCGCGGCGCGCACGCTTGAATGAAGGGTAGGCGCCCTGCCGCTCGGGCTGCCGGGACGAACTCCCGCGGGGGGCGCCTGTCCAAATATGACGTTCGTGTTACAACTCGCCTGAACGCTGCCTTTCCATCGTGGCCGTTGGCGCCGTTGTCCGGGCTCTGCGGCGCAACGCACGCGGAACCTGGCGCGAGGTTGGCCATTCGTCGTAGTGCCAGGGGGGCCACGCCATGCTGAAACTGCTCGACCTGCTCTCTGCCGTCGCCCTGCTGGTGTGGGGCACGCATATCGTCCGCACCGGAATTCTCCGGGTCTACGGCGCCGACCTGCGGCGCATCCTCAGTCGCAGCGTGGAAAAACGCCCGCTGGCGTTCGCCGCCGGCATCGGCGTCACCGCTCTGGTGCAAAGCAGCAACGCCACCGCCCTGCTGGCCACCTCCTTCGTCGCCCAGGGCCTGATGGCACTGGCGCCGGCACTGGCGATCATGCTCGGCGCCGATGTCGGCACCGCGCTGATGGCGCGGGTGCTGACCCTCGACCTGTCGTGGCTTTCGCCATTGCTGATCTTCTTCGGCGTGATTTTCTTCCTCAGCCGCAAACAGACCCGCCTCGGCCAGCTCGGCCGGGTATTCATCGGCCTCGGCCTGATCATCCTGGCGCTCCAGCTGATCGTCGCCGCCGCCGAGCCGATGACCCAAGCCAAGGGCGTCAAGGTACTGTTCTCCAGCCTGACCGGCGACATCATGCTCGACGCCCTGACCGGCGCGTTGTTCGCCATGATTTCCTATTCCAGCCTGGCCGCCGTGCTGCTTACCGCGACCCTCGCCGCGTCCAAGGTGATCTCGCTGAAAGTCGCGCTGTGCCTGGTGGTCGGCGCCAACCTCGGCAGCGGCATCCTGGCCATGCTCAGCGCCACCGCGCAAAACGCCGCCGGTCGCCGGGTGGCCCTCGGCAGCCTGTTGTTCAAGGTCGCCGGCTGCCTGCTGGTGCTGCCCCTGGTGGGGCCGCTGGCGGACTGGATGGATCACTGGCAGTTCAGCACAGCCGAACTGGTGATCGCCTTCCACGTGCTCTACAACGCCGCGCGCTGCCTCGCCTGCCTGCCGCTGACCAACGCCATGGCCAGCTTCTGCACCCGGGTGATGCCCGACCGTGCCCTTCCCGACGACGTCGCCCGGCCGCGCCATCTCGATCCCGCCGCCCTCGACACGCCGAGCCTGGCGCTGGCCAACGCGGTGCGCGAGACCCTGCGCATGGGCGATACCGTCGAGCAGATGCTGAACAATCTGATGCAGATCATCCGCGGCGGCGATCCGCTGCTCGGCAAGGACATCCGCAAGCTCGACGACGACGTCGACGCCCTCTACACCGCGATCAAGCTGTATCTGGCAAGGATGCCGCGCGAGGACCTGTCCGAACGCGACAGCCGGCGCTGGGCGGAGATCATCGAGCTGGCGATCAACCTGGAGCAGGCCGGCGACATCATCGAGCACATGCTCGCCGCCGTGCAGGACAAGAAGACCTCGCGCAGCCGCTCGTTCTCCGACACCGGCCTGGAAGAGATCGGCACCCTGTACCAGCAGTTGGTCTCCAACCTGCGCCTGGGTCTCTCAGTGTTCCTCAACGGCGACCTCGACAGCGCCAAGCGCCTGCGCCGGGCCAAGCAGCGCTTCCGCCTGCAGGAACGGCGCTACGCCCATGCCCATGTCGACCGCCTGCACCAGCAGGTGGTACAGAGCATCGAGACCAGCTCGCTGCACCTGGACCTGATCAGCGACATGAAGCGTCTCAACTCGCTGTTCTGCGCCATCGCCTACGCCGTGCTGGACAACCCTGACGCGCCGAGCAGCGCGGCCGACGAGGGCGTTCGCCAGGACGAGGACGACTGGGCCGACGAGGTCGACGACATGACCTCGGCGCCGCTGGCCGAGCCAGCGCTCGTCGAGGAGCGTGCGGAAACACGCCGTTCGCGACATTAGCCGTTCTGCGGGTAGGTTCGTCATGAAGCATCCGCTATTCTCGGTATTTTCAGTTCCAGGCTCGGCCCATGCGTTCGTTGTCCACCCTGCTGCTGTTCTGCCTGCTCTGCCCCTGGTCGTACGCCGACCAGCGCAGCGAGGTCGAAGCCTTCCAGCTGGAAAACGGCATGGGCGTGCTGCTCAAGCCCACCGAGCAGCGCCGGCACGTCTCGATCCGGCTGGTGGTGGGGGTCGGTTTCGCCGACTTCTCGTGCCGTGAAAAGCAGCTGCCGCACCTGCTCGAGCACCTGTTCTTCAGCGGCCTGGACGGCGGCGATGAGGCCGACCTGGAAGCCCGCATGCAGGCCCTCGGCGGGCAATGGAACGCCTATACCAGCGAAGGCGACACCACCTTCGTCATCGAGGCGCCTGCCGCCACCCAGCGGCAGGTCCTCGACCTGTTGCTGGACACCATCACCCGCACCGAACTGGACGAGCCGCGCATCGCCGCCGCCAAGCGGGTGATCGAGCGCGAAGGCGGTGGCCATTACTCGCACCTGCAGCGCTGGCTCGACCGCGAGAACCTGGGCCGTGGCGCCATGGACCAACTGGCGGTGGAACTGGGCCTGGCCTGCTCCCAGCGCGCGCCGCTGGCGCCGCTTGGCGCGGAGCAGCTGGAGCGGCTGCGCAGCGACTGGTACGTACCGGGCAACATGACCCTGATCCTGGTCGGTGACCTCGACCCGCGCCTGCCGGCCTATCTGACCCGGACCTTCGGCACCCTGGAAGACCACGAGCTCCCCGAGCGCCGCGAGCTGCCGGCGGCCAACGGGCATGCCGAGGCCAGGCGCACCCTGATCACCCGGCCATTCGGCGAGGGTGCGATGCTGCACTGGATCTATCCGGAGCCGGACGACGCCGACCCGGACGCCATGGTCCTGCTCCAGGCCTATATGAACGACGCGCTGTACGCCGACCTGCGTGTGCGTCGCGGACTCACCTACGGGCCATCGACCGATCGCCAGGTGTTCGCCAACCAGGGCTTCTTCAGCCTCGACGCGGATGTCGAGCGCAGCGACCTGCCCGCCAACGAGGCCGCCCTGCGCGAGTTGCTCGACGGCATCCGCCAGCATGGCCTGGACCCGGTGCGTTTCAAGCGGGTGCAATTCGCCGAGCGCGCCAGGCTGGCCTGGAGCACCCAGGGCAACGCGGCGCTGGCGGACTATTACTGGGGCTCGCTGGCCGACTACGAGGACGGCCATTTCCCCAATGAGGAGCGCCGCCTGGCGAAGGTCAGCCTGCAACAGGCGAACGCGCTGGCGAAGCGGCTGTTCGACGGCGAAGGCTACCTGCGCATCGAAAAGCCGCTATTCGACGACGACATGCTCTACCCATTGCTGCTCGCCGCCGGTCTCCTGGCCAGCGGCCTGCTCTGGTTCGGCCTGCGCCGCCGGCGCGCCTGACCGGACTACAGGGCCAGGCGGTGGATGACCTGGGTCGAGTCGTCCGGGTCGCGCTGGCCGACGAAGCCCAGTGCGCAACACAGGTCGCGCATCGCCCGGTTGGCCGCCGAGTCCACCGAATACATCTGGCGGAAGCCGTTGCGCCGCGCCACGTCGATCAGATGGCGCATCAGCACGGCGTCGAGGCCCAGTCCCTGGTAGTCGTCGGCGATGGTTACCGCGCATTCGCACTGCCCTTCCTCGCAACAGGCGGCGTAGCGGCTGATACCGACCTCGCGCAGCTCACCGTCCTCGTGCACCAGGGCAACGAAGGCCATGCTCTGCTGGTAGTCGATGTCCATCAGTTGGTCGAGCAGCGCCGGGCTGGCTTCCTTGATCTCGCCGAGGAAGCGGAAGTGGCGGGTCGCCGGGGACAGCCGGTTGATGAACTGGCGTTCGCGCTCCCGGTCCTCCTCGCGCAGGGGACGGATCAGCACGTGGCGGCCATCGTCGAGGGACTCGACCCAATGGTCGCCCTCTACCGCCGCGAACGCGGAAGACCGGCTGGCATTTTGTACATTGGACATGATGCGATCTCCAGGAAGGGAAGGAAGTCGGTACAACCACTTCCTTCCTGTCTACGCGGTTTGGCGCAGCTCCGGTTGATCGACATCAACGCCGCCGCCGCAGCCCCGGCGGGAGCCGACGCACGGCATGCGGCGAAACGCCTCAGGCGTTGGCCAGCTCGGCCTCGGCGATCTCCTTGCCGCGCCGGCGGAACAGCACCAGGGTGGCGAGCAGCCCCAGCAGCGCCGCGCCACTGAGCCAGATGCCCGGGGCCGCGCGGTTGTCCAGGGTGTGGATCAGCCAGGTGCAGACCGCCGGGGTGAAACCACCGAAGGTCGCCGTAGCCAGGCTGTAGGCGAGGGAGAAACCGGTGGTGCGCACGTCCGCCGGCATCACCTCGGTCAACGCCACCACCATCGCGCCGTTGTAGCTGCTGTAGAGGAACGACAGCCACAACTCGACGCCGAGCAGGCCGGCGAAACTCGGCTCGCGGACCAGCCAGGACAGCGCCGGGTAGGCGGTCAGCAGTGCCAGCGCGGAGGCACCCAGCAACAATGGCTTGCGCCCGATGCGGTCGGAGAACGCGCCCATCACCGGCAGCCAGATGAAGTTGGACAGGCCGATGCACATGGTCACCAGCAGGCTGTCGAGGTCCGACAGTTGCAACTCATTCTTGCCGAAGGTCGGCGTGTAGGCGGTGATCAGGTAGAACGATACGGTGGTCATCACCACCATCGCGGTACCGGCCAGCACTACGCCGAAGTTCTGCCCGATGGAGCGCAGCACCTGCGACAGCGACGGTCGGTGGGTGCGCGCCTCGAACTCCGGCGTTTCCTCCAGCGAGCGACGGATGACGAACAGCGCCGGAACGATCAGGCAGCCGATGAAGAACGGTACGCGCCAGCCCCATTCGCCCATGTCCTGCGGGCTCAGCCACTGGTTGAGGAGCACGCCGAGCAGGCCGGCGAAGACCACCGCGACCTGCTGGCTGGCCGACTGCCAACTGACGAAGAAGCCTTTGCGTCCTGGCGTGGCGATCTCCGACAGGTAGACCGAAACCCCTCCCAGCTCGACGCCGGCGGAAAAACCCTGCAGGAGCCGGCCGAACAGCACCAGCAACGGCGCCGCCACGCCCAGCGTGGCATAGCCGGGAACGAAGGCGATCAGCAGGGTGCCCATGGCCATCAGGCCGAGGGTGATGATCAGGCCCTGGCGGCGGCCGTGGCGATCGATGTAGGCGCCCAGGAACACCGCACCCAACGGCCGCATCAGGAAGCCGGCGCCAAAGGTGGCGAGGGACAGCATCAGGGAGGCGAACGGGTTGTCGCCGGGGAAGAAGGTCTTGGCGATGGCGGTGGCGTAGAAGCCATACACCATGAAGTCGTACATCTCGAGGAAGTTGCCACTGACCACACGGAAAATGGCGACGCCTTTGGATTTATTAGAGGCCATGGGACACACACTCAGGCAGACACGGGGAAGCGGTCCATGGCGGCGTCGATGGCCACGCAGGCGGGTACGTCATCCATCGACCGAGTTGTAACCATATGTGTAAAAACTCCTGTCGAACAATCTAAAATTGCCCGAAAGGTGCGAATTGAAGGGGTTTGAAAGGCTGCCGAAAGCTTCGCGACCATCGGTCGGGAAAGCGACGCCTTTTTCCCTGGTCGCCCTCCGCGAAAGGAGAGCGGAGCCTCTGTCGGGCGAAGGAAACATTCGCCGCGCGGTAGCTGTCCTTCGTTCATACCCAGGAAACCCGGCCGGGGTTATGCTGCGCGCCCCGGCCGGCTGGCCGAGCAGATCCGATCGAGAACCCGCTGTTCCCCATGCCCAACCAACAACGCCCCATCCTCAAGGCCCGCCTGGAGCAACTGATCGCCCTGGTCGGCGGCCTGATGGCCCGCTATCCACGCACCATCGCCCTGTTCGGCTTCTGTTCGGGCGTGTTCAGTTTCATCATGGTCGACCGGCAGAAGGGCTTCGCCCAGGTACTGGCAATCATCATGCTGGTCAGCTGGGTCTGGTTGATCCTCGAGAACCTCCTGCGGGAGACCTTCGCCCGCCGCTTCGGCTGGGAGATCCCGGCGCCGCTGCTGCGCTACGCGACCCAACTGATCCACCAGGAAAGCCTGTTCTTCGTCCTGCCGTTCTTTCTCATCACCACCACCTGGAACAGCGGTCAGGCGCTGTTCACAGGGACGCTGGCCGCCGCGGCGCTGATCTCCATCACCGATCCGCTCTACTATCGCTGGCTGTCCAGGCGTCGCTGGGTGTTCCTCGCCTACCACACCCTGACCCTGTTTGCGGTGTTGCTGACCTCGCTGCCGATCCTGCTGCACCTGACCACCCCGGAAAGCTACCGGTTGTCGCTGGGCATCGCCGTCGTGCTGTCCTTCCCCAGCCTGCTCGTGACCTTCCCGCTACAGCACTGGTGGCGCGGCTTCCTGCTTCTCGGCCTGACCCTGGCGGTAGGCCTGGCCGGCTGGTTCGGCCGTACCTGGGTGCCGCCGGCCACCCTGTGGCTGACCGAAGTGGCGGTGAGCAGCCAGTTCGACGACCAGAGCCGCACGCCCGGCGACAGCCTGGAGCAGGTCGGCGCCAGCCAGTTGCGCAGCCAGGGCCTGTTCGCCTATACCGCGATCAACGCGCCGCGCGGCCTCGACGAGCGCATCTATCACGTGTGGATGTTCAACGGGAAGGAGTTCGACCGCATCGCCCTGGATATCCACGGCGGCCGCAAGGAGGGCTACCGGGCCTGGACCCACAAGCAGAACTTCCCCGGCGACCCGGTCGGCCACTGGCAGGTGAAGGTACTCACCGAGGCCGGACAGATGATCGGCACCCTGCGCTTCGACGTCACCCAGTGACGTCGAAGCCTGGCGACCTCAGGCGAAGAACCAGTAGCACACGCCGATGGAGGCGATGACCCCGGCCAGGTCCGCGGTCAGCGCGCAGCCCACCGCGTGGCGCGCGCGCTGCAGGCCGACCGAGCCGAAATAGACGGCGAGCACGTAGAAGGTGGTCTCGGTACTGCCCTGCACGGTGGCGGCGACCAGCGCCGGGAAACTGTCGACGCCGTGGGTCTGCATGGTCTCCAGCAGCATCGCCCGCGCCGCGCTGCCGGAGAACGGCTTGACCAGCGCGGTGGGCAGCGCCTCGACGAAGCGGCTGTCCCAGCCCAGCCCCTCGACCGCCCAGCGTATCCCGCCGAGTACCACTTCCAGCGCCCCGGAGGCGCGCAACACGCCAACCGCGCAAAGCATTGCGACCAGGTACGGCAACAGGTTCCTGGCGACGTCGAAACCTTCCTTCGCCCCCTCCACGAAGCTCTCGTAGACCGGCACCTTCTTCAGCGCGCCGACGATCAGGAACAGCACGATCAGGCTGAACAGCGTCAGGTTGCCCAACAGCGAGGACAGCTGCGCCAGCGCGGTGGCCGAGAGCGTGCCGAGCACCGCCATGAAGCCGGCCAGCAGCAACGCGCCGGGGATCAGGTAGGCCAGCACCACCGGGTCCCACAGGCGCAGGCGCTGCATCAGCGCCACCGACAGCAGGCCGGCCAGGGTCGAGGCGCTGGTGGCCAGGAGGATCGGCAGGAATACCAGGGTCGGATCGGCCGCGCCCTGCTGCGCGCGGTACATGAAGATGGTCACCGGCAGCAGGGTCAGGGACGAGGCGTTGAGCACCAGGAAGAGGATCTGCGCATTGCTCGCGGTGGTGCTGCTGGGATTGAGCTCCTGCAACGCCTTCATCGCCTTCAGGCCGATCGGCGTGGCGGCGTTGTCCAAACCCAGGCCATTGGCGGCGAAGTTCAGGGTGATCAGGCCGATCGCCGGATGCCCCGGCGGCACTTCCGGCATCAGCCGACGGAACAGCGGACCGAGCAGCACCGCCAGGCGCTCCACCAGACCGGCCTTCTCGGCGATGCGCAGGAAGCCGAGCCAGAGCGTCAGGGTGCCGAACAGCAGGACCATCACCTCGACCGCCAGCTTGGCCATGGCGAACAGGCTCTCCACCATCGCCGCGAACACCGTCGCATCGCCGCCGATCAACCAGCGCGCCAGCGCGCTCGCCGCCGCCACCAGGAAAAAACCCAACCACAAGCCGTTCAGCATTCAGAATCCCCCGCGTTGCGCGGATGATAGCGGCGCAGGCGGTGCCGGCGCCAGAAACGCCGAGGCCCCGGACGATGCCGGGGCCTCCTGGGCGGGAAGCCGCCTTATTCGAGGGTGGCCTGCTTGCCCTTGGCTTCGCCGACCGCCTGCCGCAGGTGCGGCAGCGAATCCCAGTAGCGCTGGCCCTTGGCCGCGTCGTACATGCCCTCCCACTTGGAGATGACCAGCACCGCGAGGGCATTGCCGATCACGTTGAGGGCGGTACGCGCCATGTCCATGATGCGGTCCACGCCGGCGATGAAGGCCAGGCCCTCGAGCGGGATGCCGACGCTGCCCAGGGTGGCGAGCAGCACCACGAAGGACACGCCCGGCACGCCGGCGATACCCTTGGAGGTCACCATCAGGGTCAGCACCAGCATGATCTGCTGGCCGATGGACAGGTCGATGCCGTAGAGCTGCGCGATGAAGATCGCCGCGATGCTCTGGTACAGGGTCGAGCCATCGAGGTTGAAGGAGTAGCCGGTGGGCACCACGAAGCTGCTGATCGCCTTCGGCGCGCCGTAGGCTTCCATTTTCTCGATGATGCGCGGCAGCACGGTTTCCGAGCTGGCGGTGGAATAGGCGAGGACCAGGTCGTCCTTGAAGATGCGGATCAGGCGCATGATCGAGAAGCCGAACATCCGCGCGATCAGGCCCAGCACCACCAGGGCGAAGAAGACGATGGCCACGTAGACCAGGATCACCAGCTTGGCCAGCGGCAGCAGCGAGGCGAAGCCGAAGTTGGCGACGGTCACCGCGATCAGGGCGAAGACACCGATAGGGGCGTACTTCATGATCATGTGGGTGACCTTGAACATGGTCTCGGAAACGCCCTGGAACACCTTCACCAGCGGCTCGCGCAGGTCGTTGGGCAGGCTCGACAGGCCGAGGCCGAACATCACCGAGAAGAAGATGATCGGCAGCATCTCGCCACGGGCGATGGCGGCGAAGACGTTGGAGGGAATCAGGTTGAGGATGGTCGCGATGAACGCATGGTCATGCTGCACTTCCTGGGTGGTCTTCTGGTACTGGGAAATGTCCACGGTACCCAGGGTGCTCATGTCGATGCCGGTGCCGGGCTGGAACAGGTTGGCCAGCAGCAGGCCGACGACGATGGCGACGGTGGTGACGATCTCGAAGTAGATGATGGTCTTCAGGCCGATGCGGCCAAGCTTCTTCGCGTCGCCGACGCCGGCGATGCCGACCACCAGCGAGGAAATCACGATCGGCACCACGATCATCTTGATCAGACGGATGAAGATGTCGCCGGCCGGTTGCAGCACGTTGGCGATCCACCAGGCCTTTTCGGCGCTGAAATGGTTGAGCACTGCGCCGACGGCGATACCGAGTGCCAGACCGATCACGATCTGCCAGGCGAGGCTTAGCTTGGCTTTACCCATGTTTCGTCACCCTTAATTCTTGTGGAAGTCGGGAGTCGCTCCAACGGGAGAGTCGCTCCCGACAGGCGAAAGGGCGCAATGATTCATGCGCTCCCCTACCCCGTCTAATGCCGTAAGTGACTGCCCCATGCCGAATCGGCATGAGAAATCACTAATGAAACGTCCGTCCCACAGGAAATTGCCCTTGATTTTCGTACAAGAACAGGGAGCGGAAGGCACTCCGTGCAAGGCCCGGGAGCCTCGTGCCCATCCTGGGAAGTTGAAAGTCGCTCATCATCGCTGCGATGGATGGTCGCAGGACACGCAACGCCGTCCGGCACGCCATCGCCGGCTGTGGATAAGCGGCACTCTGTGGATAACCGCGCGGTAAAGCCCTTCTGGGAGGGCGCCTCGGAACGCGCGGGTGGTCGATTGTAAAACGACTCAGCCATCCACAGGCATTGATCGATATCAGGGAAGTTCGCGGAGTATCGGTGCGGAAGCCGACGCTCCGCCGGACGGCGGAGCGTCGTACCCCTTCTATATATAGAAGCGCGCCGGAAGGCAGCGAGACATCGGTGGCTCCCCTCCGGCGCGTTTTCGCCTGGCCCGACCCCGAAGGAGGTACTCCCTGTACCCCTGGAACCCGCCGGATCGACCTCACCCAGCGCATCCCGGTCCCCTGGCCATGCCCCGCTGCGGGCGGGGCGGTGTCACGCAAGCCCGTTCCGCCTCAGTACCAGTTCGGATCGGCCTTGAGTTGTTCGTCGAGGATCTTCTGTACCGCCGGCTCCGGCTTGCCCAGCCAGCGGAAGCTGGCGTGCTTGCTCGGCGACTTGTCCTGCGGCAGCCCTTCGGGCACCTGCACGTAGAGCCCGTAGGCATGACTCTTGTCCCAATCGAAGGCGACCAGCAGGCGCTGGCCCTTGCAATCGGACTTCTCGCAGAGACCGCCAACCAGATACTTGTCGCCCTGGTCGTCGACGGCATGCATCGGCGTAGCGGTTCCCGAGAGATTCATCACCCAGTCGGGCAAGCGGCTCTCGTCTTCCACCAGGTTCTGCCAGGCCTTGCGGTATCCGGCATCGGTGCTCTGCAATTCGTTCAAGCGGTATTCGCCGTCCCTGTCGGCCGCCACCGCCAGCGAACTGGCGGCGGCACCGAGCAGCAGTGCGTTCATCAGGTTACGCATGAGTCGCATCGCTTTCTCCTTGGCATCCGGCTAGCCGCGACGGCGTCCGAAGAAGAACGAGACCACGAAGAGCACCAGGAACAGCACGAAGAGGATCTTCGCGATTCCGGTGGCGGCACCTGCGATGCCACCAAACCCGAGGACGGCAGCGATGATGGCGATGATCAGAAAGGTGATAGCCCAACTAAGCATGATGTTTTCTCCTGTGTGCCTTCGGAACTGTCGGTACCGCCTCGGGGCCGGGCCCATCGGGGTAGCGAACCGGCCTGTGTCCATTTTTTCTTCAGGGAGACCGTGACTACCTCATTGCACGCCCCATGCCAGCCTTTCTGAAAAATAAAAATACTTTTAATTCAATAAGTTATAAAACAACCCAGGTATTCTGCGCAGTTCATCCTGCACGACGCGACAAATTATTCCGGGCGTTTTGCACGATCGGCGCGGTACGCTGTCACATGCAACAGGGAAGCGACCCGGCACCTGCTACCCGGAGCCATCCGTGGAGCCGCCACGGCTTCCCGAAAACCCAAGAACAGCAACATCGGCAGGTTGCACGCCGCCCGGATGGGCGGCGGGGCGCTCTGCAACTTGCATGGGCTTTCCGGGGACTAACCCAGAAGCCGAATGGCAGTGAATTCCCTAGAGGATAAAAAGCAACGATGGAAACCACTTCCGAAAAACAGGGGCGCATCCTGCTGGTCGATGACGAGTCGGCGATCCTGCGCACTTTCCGTTATTGCCTCGAAGACGAAGGCTACAGCGTGGCCACCGCCAGCAGCGCGCCGCAGGCGGAGGCCCTGTTGCAGCGCCAGGTATTCGACCTGTGCTTCCTCGACCTGCGCCTGGGCGAAGACAACGGGCTCGACGTTCTCGCCCAGATGCGCGTCCAGGCGCCATGGATGCGCGTGGTGATCGTCACCGCGCATTCGGCGGTGGATACCGCGGTCGACGCCATGCAGGCCGGCGCGGTGGATTACCTGGTCAAGCCCTGCAGCCCGGACCAACTGCGCCTAGCCGCCGCCAAGCAACTGGAGGTGCGCCAACTGACCGCGCGCCTGGAGGCCCTGGAGGACGAAGTGCGCCGCCAGGGCGACGGCCTGGAATCGCACAGCCCGGCCATGGCCGCGGTACTGGAGACCGCGCGCCAGGTCGCGGCGACCGACGCCAACATCCTCATCCTCGGCGAATCCGGCTCCGGCAAGGGCGAACTGGCACGCGCCATCCACACCTGGAGCAAACGCGCGAAGAAGCCCCAGGTCACCATCAACTGCCCGTCGCTGACCGCCGAACTGATGGAAAGCGAACTGTTCGGGCACAGTCGCGGCGCCTTCACCGGTGCCACCGAAAGCACCCTGGGCAGGGTCAGCCAGGCTGACGGCGGCACCCTGTTCCTCGACGAGATCGGCGACTTCCCGCTGACCTTGCAACCCAAGCTGCTGCGCTTCATCCAGGACAAGGAATACGAACGCGTCGGCGATCCGGTGACCCGCCGCGCCGATGTGCGCATCCTTGCCGCGACCAACCGCGACCTGGGCGCGATGGTCGCCCAGGGCCAGTTCCGCGAGGACCTGCTCTACCGCCTCAACGTGATCGTGCTCAACCTGCCTCCCCTGCGCGAACGCGCCGAGGATATCCTCGGCCTGGCCGAACGTTTCCTCGCCCGCTTCGTCAAGGACTACGGCCGCCCCGCCCGCGGCTTCAGCGAAGCCGCCCGCGAGGCCATGCGGCAATACCCCTGGCCGGGCAACGTACGCGAGCTACGCAACGTGATCGAGCGCGCCAGCATCATCTGCAACCAGGAACGGGTGGATGTCGACCACCTCGGTTTCAGCGCTGCGCAATCTGCCAGCAGCGCGCCGCGGATCGGCGAATCGCTGAGCCTGGAAGACCTGGAGAAAGCCCATATCACGGCGGTGATGGCCTCCAGCGCGACCCTCGACCAGGCCGCCAAGACCCTCGGTATCGATGCCTCGACCCTGTACCGGAAGCGCAAGCAGTACGGCCTATGAGCATGCCGCTGCCGATGAAGCTCCGGACCCGGTTGTTCCTCAGCATTTCCGCGCTGATCACCGTCTCGCTGTTCGGCCTGTTGCTCGGGTTGTTCAGCGTGATGCAGCTCGGCCGCGCTCAGGAGCAACGGATGTCGCACCACCACGCGACCATCGAGGTGAGCCAGCAGTTGCGCCAGCTGCTCGGCGACCAGTTGGTCATACTGCTCCGCGAAAAACCCGACGGGCAGGCCCTGGAGCGCTCGCAGAACGATTTCCGACGGGTCCTGGAACAGGGTCGGGCGAATACCGTCGACGGCGCCGAGCAGGCCGCCCTGGATGGCGTTCGCGACGCCTACCTGCAACTGCAGGCGCACACCCCGGCGCTGCTCAAGGCGCCCATGGCCGACAACGACGGCTTCAGCGAAGCCTTCAATACCCTGCGCCTGCGCCTGCAGGACCTGCAGCAACTGGCGCTGGCCGGCATCAGCGACGCCGAGACCAGCGCCCGCCACCGAGCCTACCTGGTCGCCGGCCTGCTTGGCCTGGTGGGCGTCGCCATCCTGCTGATCGGTTTCGTCACCGCCCACAGCATCGCCCGGCGCTTCGGCGCACCGATCGAAACCCTGGCGCGGGCGGCGGACAGGATCGGCGAAGGCGATTTCGACGTGACCCTGCCGATGACCAACGTCGCCGAGGTCGGCCAGTTGACCCGGCGTTTCGGCCTGATGGCCGAGGCCCTGCGGCAGTACCGCAAGACCAGCGTCGAAGAGGTGCTTTCCGGCGAGCGGCGCCTGCAGGCGGTACTCGACAGCATCGACGACGGCCTGGTGATCTTCGACAACCAGGGGCGCATCGAACACGCCAACCCGGTCGCGATCCGCCAGCTGTTCGTCTCCAACGACCCCCATGGCAAGCGGATCGACGAAATACTCAGCGATGTCGATGTCCAGGAAGCGGTGGAAAAGGCCCTGCTCGGCGAAGTCCAGGACGAGGCAATGCCCGACCTGGTGGTGGACGTCGCCGGCGAGTCGCGCCTGCTGGCCTGGTCGCTGTATCCGGTCACCCATCCCGGCGGGCATAGCGTCGGCGCGGTGCTGGTGGTCCGCGACGTGACCGAGCAGCGCGCCTTCGAACGGGTCCGCAGCGAATTCGTCCTGCGCGCCTCCCACGAACTGCGCACGCCGGTGACCGGCATGCAGATGGCCTTCAGCCTGCTCCGCGAACGCCTGGACTTCCCCGCGGAGTCACGGGAAGCGGACCTGATCCAGACGGTGGACGAAGAGATGTCGCGGCTGGTCCTGCTGATCAACGACCTGTTGAACTTCTCGCGCTACCAGACCGGCATGCAGAAGCTCGAACTGGCTTCCTGCGACCTCGTCGACCTGCTCACCCAGGCGCAGCAGCGTTTCACTCCCAAGGGCGAGGCCCGCCGGGTCTCGCTGCAACTGGAGCTGGGCGATGAGCTGCCGCGCCTGCAGCTCGATCGCCTGCAGATCGAGCGGGTGATCGACAACCTGCTGGAAAACGCCCTGCGCCATAGCAGCGAAGGCGGGCAGATCCACCTGCAGGCCCGGCGCCAGGGCGACCGGGTGCTGATCGCGGTGGAAGACAATGGCGAAGGCATTCCCTTCAGCCAGCAAGGACGGATCTTCGAGCCTTTCGTCCAGGTCGGACGCAAGAAGGGCGGCGCCGGCCTCGGCCTGGCGCTGTGCAAGGAAATCATCCAGCTGCATGGCGGGCGCATCGCGGTGCGCTCGCAACCGGGCCAGGGCGCGCGCTTCTACATGCTGCTGCCGGTGTGACCGGGGCCGCTCCCGGCAGGCTTTTCCACAGGCCTCAGGAAGTCGGCACCGCCAGCAGCAGGGCGGCGGTTTCCAGGTCCGGCTCGCCATCGAAGCGGGCCGGACGGTATTTCATCTGGAAAGCGCCGATGACGTCGCGGGTGTCCTTCTCCAGCTCGCCGGTCTGCGGCACCAGGTAACCGTGCCGCGCCAACTGCTGCTGGAACCAGCGCACATCCGGCAGCTGGCCGTTCAGTTCGGCGAGCCGGCGCGCCAATTCGCCGGGCTTCGGCCAGGGCACCAGGCCGGCGTCGGCGAGGCGCTTCCAGGGGAACAGCGGACCCGGATCGACCTTGCGGCCCGGCGCGATATCGCTGTGTCCGATGATCCGGTCCGGGGTGATGCCGTGGCGCTTGGCGATGTCCTTCAGCAGGGGGATCAGCGCCTGGATCTGCGCTTCGCTGAACGGATACCAGACCCGCCCCTGGGGTGTATCGCGATAGCCCTGGTTGACGATCTCGATGCCGATCGAGGTGGCGTTCAGCCAGGTCCGGCCCTGCCATTCACTGACCCCGGCGTGCCAGGCGCGGCGGTTCTCATCCACCAGGCGGTAGACGGTGGCCGGCTCGTCGTCGCCGATCAGGTAGTGCGCGCTGACGCCACCGTGGGTGAGGATGCCCAGCGAATGCGGCAGATCGGTGGAGGTGTAGTGGAGGACGATGAACTGGACACGGCTGTCCTGGTTCGCCGAGGTGTAGTCGGTATTCAGGCGCGGGCCGCTGGAGCAGCCGGCCAGCAGCGACAGGGTGAAAGCCAGTAGAACGAACGAACGCATGATGACTCCGAAAAAAATGGGCAGCGCGGTCAGGCGGCGATGTGCAACACGCTGCGCAGGTTGTCCAACAGCATATCGACGCTGAGCATGATCAGCAGCATGCCGGCCAGGCGCTCGATGGCGGTCAGCCCGCGCGGGCCGAGGAAACGCTGGAGGAACGCCGCCTGCAGCAGGATCAGCGCAGTAGCGGCCCAGGCCAGCACCACCGCCAGGTAAAGCTCCCACAGCGGACCGTCGAAGGTGGTGCGCAGGGTGATCAGCATCGCCAGCGCCGAGGGCCCGGCCACCGCCGGGGTGGCCAGGGGCACCAGCAGCGGCTCGCCGTCGGGCACTTCGCCGAGCAGCCCTTGGGGCGAGGGGAAGATCAGGCGCATGGCGATCACGAACAGGATGATGCCACCCGCGATCCCGGTCGCCTCGCGGGACAGGCCGAGGCCGCTGAGGATGTGCTCGCCGAGGGTGAGGAAGAGCAGCAGCAGGCCCAGGGCGAAGGCCAGCTCGCGAAACGCCACGCGCAGGCGGCGCCCGGGGGCGACGCCTTTCAGCGCGGCGAGGAACACGGCGATGTTGCCGAAGGGATCGGTGACCAGAAAGATCAGGACGGCGACGCCGAACATATCCATGGGAATTTCCAGAGCGGGACAGCCGGTCATTCTACCGGGCGGGACCATTCTAGCGAGCCGCGGCAACACCTGCAGGCGAGCCCGTCCCGAGTCGTCGGAATGTGCGCTGGTCGCCCTTCAGGCCACTTCCAGGCGGTCCCGGCCGGCGCGCTTGGCTCGATACAGCGCCTGGTCGGCGCGCTCGAAAACCACTTCGCCGGCCTCGTTGCCTTCGAACGCGGTGATGCCGGCGGAACAGGTGATGCTCAGGGGCTCGCCCTTGAAATGGAACGGACAGGCGGCGATCGCCGCGCGCAGCCGTTCGAGTAGTTGCCGGCCGGCTTCCAGGGACGTTGCCGGGAGCAGGACGACGAACTCCTCGCCGCCGAAACGGGCGATGAAATCGGCCTGGCGCAACCGTTTGCGCAATTCGCCGGCAATGATCTTCAGCACCTTGTCCCCGGCCAGGTGGCCGAAGTCGTCGTTGATCCGCTTGAAGTGGTCGATGTCCAGCACCGCCAGCAGCAGATCGCCGCCATCCCGGTGCCGGCGCGCCACCTCCTGTTCCAGGCGCTCGCTGAGCGCCGCGCGGTTGGGCAGGCCGGTCAGCGGATCGGTCAGGGCTTTCTGTCGCTGGTCCTCCAGGTGGCTGTGGAACGCCTTGGCATCCTGCTCCATGCTGTTGACCCGCTCCATCAGCGCCTGCAGGCGGCCGGACACCTCCTGTTCGTGCTCGGCCTGTTCGCGCTGGTGTTCGTCCATGGAGGCAAGCAGGCCGTTCAGCCGGCTGTCCACCGCCAGCTTGAGGCTGTTCAGGTCGGTCGCCTGCTGCACGCTGGCCTGCAGGCCGCTGACCTGCTCACGCAGCGATTGGTCGAAGCCGCGCGCGTTGTCCAGCACGTCGGTATAGCCGGCGTGGGCGTCGCCCAGGTGGCCGAGGAAGCTTTCCAGGCGCTCGTTGAGTTGCCGCAGGTATTCCTCGAAGTCGCGCTGGCCACTGTCCGCCAGGGACAGCACCAGCACCGCCAGGTCGTCGAGTACCGGCACCAGCTCATACCAGTTCAGGCTGCCATCGATCCGCTCCCGCAGCGCCTCGGCCTGGGGCTGGTGGCTGCTCGGCAGGGACAGGCCGTCGAGCAGCCGCAGCAGGCTGGCCTCGATGTGCGGCGCCACCGCGCTGTAGCCGGGCTCCGGTATCGGCGGCGGCAGTTCGTAGGCCTCGTCTACCGCCTGCCCGTCGAGGTTATCCACAGGGGTGGCCGGAGCTTCGGGCGCGCTTTCAACGTCCGCCGGCACTGCGGGCGGCGACTCCGCACCCGCGTCTTCCAGCGTCTCGCTAAAGCTCAGGCCGGCCGGCAGCGGCAGGCTGTCGAGCCAGATTTCCCGAGGCTCATCCAGCAGGATCTGGTTCGGCTCGCCACGCTCGGCGACCCCGACCCAACCCGCTGGCGCGCTTTCGATGGCGGCGACCCTGCTGGCGGGCAACGGCTGCGGCGGGCCGCCTGGCGCCTCGTCGTGCTCGGCGACCGGCAGGGACGGCGCGGCCGCCGCCGGTTGGATCGGTGTATTGCTTGCCGCCACAACGGACGGCACCGATGCGCTCGGCTCCGCGGCGGTTTCCGACTCCTTGCCGCCGAACAGGCGTTGCAACAGGCTCGGGCGACCGTCTTCGGCGTCGCCGCCCTTGCGCTCGGCCAGCGCCTGGCGTTGCAGCCTGCTCAGCTCGCTGAGCAGGATCGGAATCTCGCGCGACTGCCGGGCGCGCTCCTCGATATCGCGGGCGAACTGCTTCAGCGGCTTGCGCAGTTCCCGCGGCAGGTCCAGGGCCAGCAACTGCTGGGCCAGTTCGCCGAGAGCATCGATGTTCTGCTGGGTGCGTTGCTGGCGGCGCTGTTCGGAGTCGAGCACGGCCTTTTCCAGGCGCGGAATCAGGCCCGACAGGCCGGCGTCCATGTCGTCGCGACGGAGGATCTCGCGCAGCTCCTTCATGCACTGGTCGACCGCCTTGTCGCTGCCTTCGGCCGCCAGACTGCTACGCACCAGGCCGCGACGCAGCAGGTCGATCCGGGCATCCCAGCGCCGTTGCAGGCGCTCCTGCTGCTCGATGTTCTCCAGGTACTTGTCTTTCCAGCGCTGGACGTCGTCGCGACTCATGGCGGACTCCCGGCATCCCCGCGCACGACCAAGGCCTTGTCGCGCAGGTTGTCCGGCAGGCGAATCTCCACCGATACCGGCAGATGGTCGGAGATCGGCTGGTCGAGCACGTCGACCCGCTCGAGAGCGAGATCGGAACTGAGCAGGATGTGGTCGAGATTGCGCTGCGGCCGCCAGCTGGGAAACGTCGCCTCGACCTGCGGCGCCATCAGGCCGAGGTCGCGCAGGGGCGAGTTTTCCAGAAGATCGACGGCATGGGTGTTCATGTCGCCCATCAGCACCTGGTGGCGGTAGTCGCCGATCAGCTCGCGGATATAGGCGAGCTGGCGGGTGCGGGTGCGAGCGCCGAGAGCGAGATGCATCATCACTACCACCAGCGCGTCGGCGCCTTCGCCAAAACGCACGAAGATCGCGCCGCGCCCCGGCGGACCGGGCAACGGATGATCTTCCAGCAGGGTCGGCCGCCAGCGGCTGAGCAGGCCGTTGCTGTGCTGGGCGATACGCCCGAGGTTGCGGTTGAGCTGCTGGTACCAGTAGGGGAACGCCCCCAACTGGGCCAGGTGCTCGACCTGGTTGACGTAGCCGGAACGCAGGCTGCCGCCGTCGGCTTCCTGGAGGGCGACGAGATCGTAGTCGGCGAGCAGTTCGCCGATCCGCTTCAGGTTGGTCGCCCGCCCTGCGTGGGGCAGCAGGTGCTGCCAACCGCGGGTCAGGTAGTGGCGGTAGCGCTCGGTGCTGATACCGACCTGGATGTTGAAGCTGAGAAGGCGCAGGCGGCCGTCGTCGGGCAGCTCCCGCGAATCGTCACAGGAGGGGTTCACTCGCGGGTCGCAGCTGCCTGCGACCCGAGGTTCACGCTGCCAGCGGCGCAACATGCCGAATCACCTTGCCTACTTCTTGGCCGCTGCGCGCTCTTTCTCGATCAGGTAGTCGGCCAGCTTGAGGGTTTCCTCCGGACCACCGGCGGAGCCGATGTCGAAGCGGTATTTGCCATTGACCACCATGGTCGGTACGCCGGTGACCTGGTAGGCCATCGCCAGCTTCTTGGCCTTTTCCATCTGGCCCTTGATGGCAAAGGAATTATAGGTGCTCAGGAATTTTTCCTTGTCCACGCCCTTGCCGGCGAGGAAATCGGCCATCTCTTCCGGAGTGGCGAGCTTCTTGTGCTCCTTGTGGATCGCCTCGAACACGGCGTTGTGGACGTCATGCTCGACACCCATGCTTTCCAGGGTCAGGAACATCTGCCCATGGACGTTCCAGATACCGCCGAACAGGGCAGGCAGGCGCACGAAATGGACATCTGCCGGCAGCTTCTCGCTCCACGGCACGATGGTCGGCTCGAACGCGTAGCAATGCGGGCAGCCATACCAGAACAGTTCCACCACTTCGATCTTGCCCGGCTGGGACACCGGCACCGGGCTGCTCAGCTCGACGTATTCCTTGCCGGCGGTATAGTCGTCGGCCTGGGCGGCCATGCCGAACAGGCTGGCCATGGCCAGCATGGCGGTGAGAATCAGGTTACGCATCGTTCACTCCTAGGCGAGGTCAGTGCCGCTCTCCGGCCGGGTTCGGCCCGGTCAGTTCGACCGGGGGGAGCGGTCACGGGTTCCAGCATTGTAGCGATGGCGGACGCAAAAAAGGGCAGCCGAGGCCACCCTTTTTCATACATCTTTTTTGCCGTGCTACGCAGCGATCAGTGCAGACCCTGGATGTAGCTGGAAATCGCGGCGATGTCCTTGTTCGACAGCTTGGCGGCGATGGACTGCATGATCTTGGTGTCGCCGTCGTTGGTGCGGGTGCCTTCGCGGAAGTCGGTCAGCTGCTTGGCCACGTAGGTCGCGTGCTGGCCGCCCAGGTGCGGGAAACCGGCGGTTGCGATGCCGACGCCGCTCGGGGAATGGCAACCGGTGCAGGCCGGCATGCCTTCAGCGATCTTGCCGCCGCGGAACAGCGCTTCGCCCTGGGCCACCAGGTTCGGATCGGCCATGCCGACGCTCATCTTCTGGCTGGCGAAGTAGGCGGCGATGTCGGCCAGGTCCTGGTCGCTGAGGTTGGTCAGCAGCCCGGTCATTTCCAGCACGGTACGCTTGCCGTCCTTGATGTCATGCATCTGCTTGAGCAGGTAACGCTCGCCCTGGCCGGCCAGTTTCGGGAAGTTCGGCGCCGGGCTGTTGCCATCCGCACCGTGACAGGCGCCGCATACCGCGGCTTTCGCCTGGCCCGCGGCGGCATCGCCAGCGGCATGGGCAAGGCCGGTCAGACCCAGGGTCAACAGCAGACTCACGAGAAGTTTGTTCATCAGCTAATCCAATTACGGCTAAGGGTGAAAGATAGTGGGCTTCGGCTACTTCTTCACCATCCACTGGATGGTTGCCTGGTAGTCTTCGGCACTGCAGTCGGTGCACAGGCCGCGGGGCGGCATGGCGTTGAATCCGTTGGTCACATGCTGGACCAGGGTCGGCATGCCCTTGGCCAGCCGCGGCTCCCAGGCGGCATGGTCGCCCTTTTTCGGCGCCATCGGCAGCTGGCCGTCGTGACACGCGCCACAGGTCCGGTTG
This sequence comes from Pseudomonas sp. HMSC057H01, assembly GCF_001836405.1. Classification (NCBI taxonomy): domain Bacteria; kingdom Pseudomonadati; phylum Pseudomonadota; class Gammaproteobacteria; order Pseudomonadales; family Pseudomonadaceae; genus Pseudomonas; species Pseudomonas sp. HMSC057H01. The sequence continues at coordinate 87,636 of NZ_KV828412.1, forward strand.
AACACTGCTTCCGGGTCCTGCGCCGCCTGCGCCGTAACGGCCACCGCAACGACTGTTGCTGCGAGCAGCAGTTTCTTCATGATCGTCCTCATCAGGGGGAACGCCCGCGTTCTACCGCGCGGAAAATGCTCTGTCCGTTCCCGCGCGCGCTCGACCCTGGGGGATAAAGCGCACACAAAATCCGCGGCATTATATACTTCCGATACCGAAACGGAAACGAAACAGCCCCCCGCGACACCGAGTCGCACCCCTGTGGATAACCCATGTCAGAGAAGAACCCCATCGTCGGCCTGTGCCAGAAGGCCAGCTTTCTCATCAGTGCCGCCCAGGTCGACCAGTGCCCCCCCGACGAAGGCCTGGAAGTCGCTTTCGCCGGGCGCTCCAATGCCGGCAAGTCGAGCGCGCTGAACACCCTCACCCACGCCAACCTGGCGCGCACCTCGAAAACCCCGGGACGTACCCAACTGCTCAATTTCTTCGCCCTGGACGACTCGCGGCGCCTGGTGGACCTGCCCGGCTACGGCTACGCGAAGGTGCCGATCCCCCTGAAGCAGCACTGGCAGCGCCACCTGGAAGCCTACCTGAGCAGCCGCGCAAGCCTGGCCGGGGTGTTCCTGATGATGGACATCCGCCACCCGCTCACCGACTTCGACCGACTGATGCTGGATTGGGCCCAGGCCAGCCAGCTACCGATCCATGTACTGATGACCAAGGCCGACAAGCTGGCCTTCGGCGCGGCCAAGAACGCCCTGCTCAAGGTACGCCGGGAAGTCCAGCAAGGCTGGGGCGACGTCGCCACCCTGCAACTGTTCTCCGCGCCCAAGCGCCAGGGCGTCGACGAGGCGCAAATGGTCCTGGCGCAATGGCTGGGCCTGCTGGACGAGGACCAAGAGGCGTTCGAGGAAGCCTGAATTCCAGGCAAAAAAAACCCCGAGCTTCGTATGGGGAGGGGGAAGTTCGGGGTTCAAGTCCGGACCGCTAGGGCGGGGTCCAGGAATCTGCCAACACTAAACACTGCAAAGGAGCATCGAAGGGCTCAAGAAGCCATTCGTGTGTTCTGACTGTCGGCAAAACGGGAAAGTTCAGCGCGCCGCGAAAAACTTTTCCACGGCACCCTCCCCGGGCACTCCGGACCTGCTCGCAAGGCCCGCCATACGGGCCTCGCAACCGTTCATCAGTGGGCTTCGTCCCAGTTCGAACCGACACCCGCCTCGACCACCAGCGGTACGTCCAGGGTCGCCGCGCCGCTCATCAGCGGGCGGATTCCCTCGCGCACCTGCTCGACCAGGTCCTCGCGCACTTCCAGCACCAGTTCGTCGTGCACCTGGAGGATCACCCGGGCATCGAGGCCGCTTTCCTGCAGCCAGTTATCCACAGCGACCATGGCGCGCTTCATGATGTCCGCCGCGGTGCCCTGCATCGGCGCGTTGATCGCGGTGCGCTCGGCGGCCTTGCGCATGGCACCGTTCTTCGAATGGATCTCCGGCAGGTACAGGCGACGGCCGAACAGGGTTTCGACGAAGCCCTGCTCCGCGGCCTGGGCGCGGGTCCGTTCCATGTACGCCAGGACGCCGGGGTAGCGGGCGAAGTAACGGTCGATGTAGGCCTGGGCCTCCTTGCGCTCGACGCCGATCTGCTTGGCCAGGCCGAAGGCGCTCATGCCGTAGATCAATCCGAAGTTGATCGCCTTGGCGCTGCGTCGCTGGTCGCCGCTGACGTCTTCCAGCGGCACGCCGAAGACTTCCGCCGCGGTGGCGCGGTGTACGTCCAGGTCGTGGCGGAAGGCATCCAGCAGGCCGTCGTCCTTGGCCAGGTGGGCCATGATCCGCAGCTCGATCTGCGAGTAGTCCGCGGCCAATAGCTTGTAGCCCTGCGGCGCGACGAACGCCTGGCGGATGCGCCGGCCCTCCGCGGTGCGGATCGGGATGTTCTGCAGGTTCGGGTCGCTCGACGACAGCCGCCCGGTAGCCGCCACCGCCTGGTGGTATGAGGTATGGATGCGCCCGGTGCGCGGGTTGATCTGCTCGGGCAGGCGGTCGGTGTAGGTGCTCTTGAGCTTGCTCATGGAGCGGTACTGCATGATCACCTTGGGCAGCTCGAAGTCCTGCTCGGCCAGTTCGGCGAGCACCGCCTCGGCGGTGGACGGCTGGCCGGTCGCGGTCTTGCTCAGCACCGGCAGGCCGAGCTTGTCGTAGAGGATCGCGCCGAGCTGCTTGGGCGAGCCGAGGTTGAATTCCTGCCCCGCCAGGTCGTATGCCTGGCGCTCCAGGGCGACCATCTTCTCGCCCAGTTCGCGGCTCTGGATGCCCAGCAGGTTGGCGTCGACCAGCGCGCCGTTGCGCTCGATCCGCGCCAGCACCGGTACCAGCGGCATCTCGATGTCGGTCAGGACCCTGGCCAGGGACGGGATCGCCTCCAGCTTCTGCCACAGGGCCTGGTGCAGGCGCAGGGTCACGTCGGCGTCCTCCGCCGCATAGGGCCCGGCCTGTTCGATGGCGATCTGGTCGAAGGTCAGTTGCTTGGCGCCCTTGCCGGCGATGTCCTCGAAACGGATGGTGCTGTGGCCGAGGTACTTCAGGGCCAGGCTGTCCATGTCGTGGCGAGTGGCGGTGGAGTCCAGCACATAGGACTCGAGCATGGTGTCGTAGGCTACGCCCCGCAGCGCGATGGGGGTGCTGGCATTGGCCAGGACATTGATGTCGTACTTGGCATGCTGGCCGACCTTGAGCTTCTTCGGATCCTCCAGCAGCGGTTTCAATGCACGCAGCACCGCGTCACGGTCCAGTTGCTCGGGAACGCCCATATAGCTGTGGGCCAGCGGCACGTAGGCGGCCTCGCCCTCCTTCACGGCGAAGGACACCCCCACCACCTGCGCCTGCTGGGCGTCGATGCTGGTGGTCTCGGTATCGAAGGCGATCAGCTCGGCCTCCTCCAGCTTCTTCAGCCAGGCGTCGAACCCGGCCTGGTCGAGCACCACGTCGTAGTCGACCTCGGCCTGGATAGGCGTTTCCGCCTCGCCGTTCTCGCCGGCCTCCTTGGCCTCGCGCAGGAGGTCGTCCAGCCAGTTCTTGAACTCCAGCTCGCGGTACAGGGCGATCAGCGCTTCGCGCTGCGGCTCGCCGGGATACAGCTTGTCGATCTCCACGTCCAGTTCGACGTCGGTCTTGATGGTCGCCAGTTGATAGGACAGGAACGCCTGCTCGCGATTTTCCTCGAGCTTCGCCGGCAAGCCCTTGGCGCCGCGGATCGGTAGCTCGGGCACCTTGTCCAGGCTGGCGTAGAGCACCTCCAGGCCGCCACCGACACCGGTCAGCAGGCCCAGCGCGGTTTTCTCGCCGACACCCGGAACGCCGGGGATGTTGTCGACCTTGTCGCCCATCAGGGCGAGGAAATCGATGATCAGCTCAGGACCGACGCCGAATTTCTCTTTCACGCCATCCACGTCGAGGCGGCTACCGGTCATGGTGTTGACCAGCGTAATGTGCCCGTCGACCAGTTGCGCCATGTCCTTGTCGCCGGTGGAAATCACTACCGGGCGGCCGGCCGCGGCGCTGCTGCGCGCCAGGGTGCCGATCACGTCGTCGGCCTCGACCCCCTCCACGCACAGCAACGGCAGGCCGAGGGCGCGGACGCTGGCATGCAGCGGCTCGACCTGGACCCGCAGGTCGTCGGGCATCGACGGCCGATTGGCCTTGTACTCGGCGAACAGCTCGTCGCGGAAGGTCGGGCCCTTGGCGTCGAAGACCACCGCGAACGGGCTGTCCGGGTACTGCTTGCGCAGGCTCAGGAGCATGTTCAGCACGCCCTTCACCGCACCGGTGGGCTTGCCGGTCGAAGTGGTCAGCGGCGGCAGGGCATGGAAGGCGCGGTACAGGTACGAGGAACCGTCCACCAGGACGAGGGGCGCTTGGCTCATGAGGGGAATCAACCTTTTCCGGAGACCAGGGCGTGTAGAATGAACCCTGGACGATTCGATAAAGGAGCAAGGTTACCATGCGTACGCTGAACCGCTTGATGCTCGCCGGACTGCTGGCGTTCGCCCCGCTCGTCGCGATGGCGGCGGACGACGACGCGCCCTCCGGCGAGCCCGACGTAACCATCCGCCAGGAGGGCGACAAGACCATCCAGGAATACCGCGTGAATGGCTTCCTCTACGCCATCAAGGTGGTTCCCAAGCATGGCAAACCCTATTTCCTGGTCCGCGCCGACGGCAGCGATGGCAACTTCATTCGCTCCGACCAGCCGGACAAGCTGATTCCACAATGGGAGATCTTCAGCTGGTGATGTGCATTTCCAACCTGGCGAGGCCGCGCTGACATGTCGGTGTTCACCCCACTCGAACGCTCGACCCTGGAAGCCTTCCTCGCCCCCTACGACCTGGGCCGCCTGCGGGATTTCCGTGGCATCGCCGAAGGCTCCGAGAACAGCAACTTCTTCGTCAGCCTGGAACACGGCGAGTTCGTCCTGACCCTGGTCGAGCGCGGGCCGGTGCAGGACCTGCCGTTCTTCATCGAACTGCTCGACGTGCTCCACGAGGACGGCCTGCCGGTACCCTACGCCCTGCGCACCCGCGACGGCGAGGCCCTGCGCCGTCTCGAAGGCAAGCCGGCGCTGCTGCAACCGCGCCTGGCCGGCCGCCACGAGCGGCAGCCGAACGCCCACCACTGCCAGGAAGTGGGCGATCTGCTCGGCCACCTTCACGCCGCCACCCGCGGGCGCATCCTCGAACGCCCCAGCGACCGTGGCCTGCCCTGGATGCTGGAACAAGGTGCCAACCTCGCCCCGCGACTACCGGAACAGGCCCGCGCCCTGCTCGCCCCGGCCCTGGCGGAGATCGCCGCGCTGGATGCCGAGCGCCCTGCGCTGCCGCGCGCCAACCTGCATGCCGACCTGTTCCGCGACAACGTGCTGTTCGACGGCCCGCACCTGGCCGGCCTGATCGACTTCTACAACGCCTGCTCCGGCTGGATGCTCTACGACCTGGCGATCACCCTGAACGACTGGTGCTCCAATGCCGACGGCAGCCTGGACCCGGCCCGCGCCCGCGCCCTGCTCGCCGCCTACGCCAACCGCCGGCCGTTCACCGCGCTGGAAGCCGAGCACTGGCCGAGCATGCTGCGGGTCGCCTGCGTGCGCTTCTGGCTGTCGCGACTGATCGCCGCCGAGGCGTTCGCCGGACAGGACGTGCTGATCCATGATCCGGCGGAGTTCGAGATGCGCCTGGCGCAACGGCAGAACGTGGAGATTCATTTGCCGTTTGCGTTGTAGGCAGGAACCGCAGGAGCACGGCCGTCCTGCGGCCGCTCCCCCTTCAAAACCCATGCGGTTTGGCGTCTTGGGTGAGGCCGAGTTGACATCCTGTCGAGGCTTCGTCGTTCAGCTAACCCCCGGCCCGGCCATCCTGGCCGGTCGTTCGC
>NZ_KV828413.1:0-21012 GCF_001836405.1 Pseudomonas sp. HMSC057H01
CGGTGGAGCGCGAACGTCTGAGTTTGCCGAGCGCACCAAACCAGGTCTGGTCGATGGACTTCGTCTTCGATGCACTGAGCACCGGGCGGCGGATCAAATGCCTGACGGTGGTCGATGACTTCACCAAGGAGTCGGTCGGCATCCTGGTGGAGCACGGTATCAGCGGCTTTCGCGTCACACGGGCGCTGGACGAGATGGCGCGGTTTCGCGGCTACCCGAAAGCGAGCCGCACCGACCAAGGGCCCGAGTTCACCGGCAAGGCACTCGATCAATGGGCCTATCAGCGCGACATCAAGCTGAAGCTGATTCAGCCTGGTAAGCCCACGCAGAATGCCTTCATCAAGTCGTTCAACGGTAAGTTCCGGGACGAATGCCTCAGTGAGCACTGGTTCTATTCGCTGGCCGAAGCGAGAATCCGCATCGCGGCCTGGCGGCGGGATTACAACGAACACCGACCGCACAGCGCGATTGGCAATCTCACCCCGGCAGAATTTGCTGCAAGTTGGCGAACTCGCCAGCAGCAGCTGAAGCAGGAAAAATTAATATCAACCCCAGGGCTTACTAACTAGGCAGCGGTACTAAAACTGGGGGCAGGTCAACCGCATCCCGTGGAAGACCAACAAGGTGCCGTAATTGCCTGCTGCTGGTAGCGTGCTGGTAAGCGCAGATAGGGAAATTAGCCAGAACGGCTGGACGCTGCGGAAATGCTGGTGTCCCGGAGAGGGGTCGAACCTCAGACCCGCGCGGCAGGTGCACTAAATCTTGTGCTGCCTCATGAACCGCTCAACTTTGATTTTGACGTCGGGCGAGATGTCGAAGCCTGCCCGAATCCGAGTGAAATCGCCTGCGTTGATGGGCTGATGCGTCTTGATGGACTTCTGCGCTACCCCTTGCTCAAGCCGTGCAAGGTTGAAAGGGCCTGCCTCGCGGTATACGACCCAGCTGTCGCGCAGAACAAAGGGATGACAACCCTTCTTTAGAATGCATGACTGATCGAAATACTTATCTGGATAGACAGTCGAGATGTTGACAAGCAACACCGCGTCATACCCAAGAACCGGGCAGTACACGGGGTCATTCATCACGAAGTGCAGGTGATTCGCACCCCCGGTGGGGATTAGCAGAGTTCCCTTCTGAAATACGTTCCCTGGCATCAAATGAACTCAGACAGCTTCCTACCGTGCCGACGGCGCTCAGCAAGATCGCGCGCCTTGATCTCCGCCAGCTCCTCGCTTTGACCAAGCGCCATGAAAGTATCCTTTGGATCAATGTCCCTGGAAGAGCCGTGGGGGTCGTGCCACTCACCAATGTGATGGTGGGTGTAGTCCCGCAATTGGTACTTGGTCATGTGGCCAAACTCTTGCCAGACCGATTCCAAAATGCTGCGATCCGATCGGCTCAACTCATCCAGATCGTCCCAATTCTCCACGTCATGGACCAGACGGACCTCGTGATCCACCAACGGAGAAATCCAAGCGCTCCAAACCTCAGAGCGCAAACGCCCCTTGATGAGGTCTAGCGTCGAGGAAAGGACAGGCCCATGGGGCATGGAAACAGCTCGATCGTCCGACATGGGAACGTCGAAACGAGCCATCGACTCTCGGTCTGCCAGGTACAGCAGTTTGATCAGCGTGAGATGAGGCAGCGGCCCTTCGGCACTCGCCAAAAAGAAAGCTGCCATGTGAGCCACTTTCTGTTCACTGAAGATCACGTCAAACCTCTCTTGCCTATCCCTTAGGCGGTGTAGCAAATGGTGGCGGATTATGGGGCTGCTCAAAATTTAGTCAAGCTCGCCAGCAATCAGTTCAGGCTAAGCCAGACCAAAGGAGGCAACCTACAGATCACGCATACTGTACAAAAATACAGTACTCATTGCCACTTCTGCTCTCGCACTAGCTATAGCACCTCGCCGCAATCCTTGCATTACCTCACGAATTCACTCAGCTCGGCCGGCAAAAAGGTTGGTCACATATTGATCAATCGAGACGCATAAATGGCCCAGCAGCGCGCATCGTGTATGCCTCTGTGTATGCCAGAAAAAAATCATAACAGTAAATACTTATTTATCATCACCTTACAATGCAGGTTAGAGGCCGCCGGATTCCAGAAGCCCGCCTTGTGCGGGCTTTTTGCTTTCAGACCTGCCTCGCCGCCACCCGCTCCGCCGAGCAGCGCCTCTCCCTCGCCACAGAGACCAGAGCAACCGATCCTGTCCGGCCGGGAATGGCACCCAAGGCCGGGGTCAGATGAAGGGTCGATCGGCGGATAGTTCCTCGGGGCTGGCCGTTTCACGTCTATAGTTCTGCATGCTCGGATGCCGTTCCTACCAGGACTCCCACAGGAGCAACAGGATGCGCTCATGGCATGGCGTAGTCACGAAAATCGCCAAGCAAGGCAAGGGCGCCGTGGTCAAGAATCGACTCGGCCCGGAAGAGCTTCTGGTGCCCTTCACAGTGAGTACGCTCGTCGAGGTCGACCTGGACGCAAGGATCTACGGAACGGATGTGGACGACACGCCCTGGGCGGAGGGCGACGAACGAAAGGAGGTGCTGGTCGGTACCGAAGTGGAACTGCTGACCGATACGGATACCTTTCCTACCCATGCGTCCCAGGTGCTCAGCGCCAATTTCCGTTTCGCCCTCGACATCGTCAAGGGAGGGCTCAGCGGCCCGGTCAGGAAAGGGGCGGTCCTGGTCATCTACCACGACTTCCAGCAGGAGATCCGGAGAGGCGACTCCGGCAGCGCCTTCGCGGAGGCGGTCGTCGCCTATGCGCGGAACAAGCTCTACAAGCCGGCCTTCGCGATCAAGGCCGATACCAACTACGCCCAGTTGGTTCGGGATCTAGGCAAGGTTGCCGCGGAGAGCGGCGAACAGTACTTCATCGATACGATCCTCATCGCCACCCACGGCACGGCTGGCCAACTCTGGCTGGGCAACCCCCACGGCGATAGCACCGCGGACGTCATGGCCCGGCGTGTCCAGGGCAAGCAGTTCGTCGAGCCCCAGGCCTTTGGTGCGACCCTTCTCGAACTGTTCGGCAAGGAACTGGCCATCGCCCTCTACGGGTGCGACTTCGCCGGGGACGAGGACGGAGAAGCGGCGGCCCTCGAGCTGCGCATCGCCGCCAACGCGAGAGCGGTCTACGCCGGCAAGGGCACGGTGTATCTCAATGCCAGCAAAGAGGGTCGTTCCACGGTGACCTGCAGCAAGGCGATGGTGGTCTACCGGACCGACAAGATCGAGGTACTGGGTGGAAACCAGGTACCGGTATTCGATATCTGAGGCCCCGCCCCGCACTGTCATTGCCGATTGCCCAGGATCTTCGGCCCCAGACGCTCCGCCTCGCCCCTGGCCTTTTCCCTGGGGAGAGCCTTAAGATCGGGAGTCCGCACTGGGGCGGACCTTCTCTTCCTGCGGGTGGTTTCTCCGGATGCTTCCAGACAGCATGGTGGGTAGCAGCGCGCGGCGCCTTCGTTTGCGGCGAACGCGCGGGCGTGTCGGGCTCGGCCTGGTGGCCGGGCTGTCGGTACTGGCAGGCATGACCGACGCCATCGGTTTCCTCGCCACCGGCGACTTCGTTTCCTTCATGAGCGGCAACACCACGCGCCTGGCGGTATCGCTGGGCGAGGGCGACTTCGGCGGGCTGGTGCGGCTGAGCGTCGCCCTGGCCAGTTTCGTCGTCGGCAACGCGCTGGGAGTGATACTGGCGCGCTTCAGCGGGCGCCGGGCGGCGCCGATCCTGGTCTGCTGCGCGATGCTGCTGGCGTTGTCGGCGGTCTGGCCATTCGACTGGAACGTGCCGGCGCTGGTCGCCGCGATCCTCGCCATGGGCATGCTCAACGCCGTGGTCGAGCAGGTCAACGGCCTGCCCATCGGCCTGACCTACGTCACCGGCGCCCTCTCCCGCTTCGGCCGCGGCCTCGGCCGCTGGCTGCTGGGCGAGCGGCGCAACGGCTGGCGGGTGCAACTGGTGCCCTGGAGCGGCATGTGCGTCGGCGCGGTGCTCGGCGCCCTACTGGAACAGCAACTGGGCCTCGCGGCGATGGCGGCGAGCGCAGCGCTGGCGGCTCTTCTCGCGTTGCTGGCACTGGTGATTCCGCGGCCATGGCAGATGGACTATATGGTGCGTTGAGCGGCCACTGCGGGGTTTGCCGCGTGCCACGACGGCCCGACGAATCCCCGGAACGGAGCGCAGCACTTCTTGACCTCGCCTGGAACCATTCAATAGGATGCGTGCACACGCACTTATATGGAGTGGCGAGCCGATGAACCGCAGCGCCCTGGATTTCCGCCACTTCATCGACCACCTGCGTCGCCAGGGTGACCTGGTGGACGTGCACACCGAGGTCGACGCCAACCTGGAGATCGGCGCCATCACCCGCCGGGTCTACGAACGCCGCGCACCCGCCCCGCTGTTCCACAACATCCGCGACAGCCTGCCCGGCGCGCGGGTACTGGGCGCGCCGGCCGGCCTGCGCGCCGACAGGGCCCGCGCCCATTCGCGCCTGGCGCTGCATTTCGGCCTGCCGGAACACAGCGGGCCACGGGACATCGTGGCCACGCTGCGCGCCGCGATGCGCGCGGAACCGATCGCGCCGCGCCGGCTGGAGCGCGGGCCGGTGCAGGAAAACGTCTGGCTCGGCGAGCAGGTGGACCTGACCCGCTTCCCGGTCCCCTTGCTCCATGAGCAGGACGGCGGCCGCTATTTCGGCACCTACGGTTTCCACGTGGTACAGACGCCGGACGGCAGTTGGGACAGCTGGTCGGTGGGCCGGCTGATGCTGGTGGACCGCAACACCCTGGCGGGTCCGACCATTCCCACCCAGCACATCGGCATCATCCGCGAGCAGTGGCGCCGCCAGGGCAAGCCAACGCCCTGGGCGATGGCCCTCGGCGCACCGCCGGCGGCACTCGCGGCGGCCGGTATGCCGTTGCCGGAGGGGGTCAGCGAAGCCGGCTACGTAGGCGCCCTGGTCGGCGAGCCGGTGGAGGTGGTGCGCACGCAGACCAACGGCCTGTGGGTTCCGGCCAATGCCGAGATCGTCCTGGAGGGCGAGATCAGCCTCGACGAAACCGCACTGGAAGGCCCGATGGGCGAATACCACGGCTATTCCTTCCCCACCGGCAAGCCGCAGCCGCTGTTCCACGTCCATGCGCTGAGCTTCCGCGACCAGCCGATCCTGCCGATCTGCGTCGCCGGCACGCCACCGGAGGAAAACCACACCATCTGGGGCACCATGATTTCCGCGCAACTGCTGGACGTGGCGCAGAACGCCGGACTGCCGGTGGACATGGCCTGGTGCTCCTACGAGGCGGCGACCTGCTGGGCCGTGCTGTCGATCGACGTGCAGCGCCTGGCGGCCCTGGGCACCGACGCCGCGGCCTTCGCCGCACGGGTCGCCGAGACCGTCTTCGGCTCGCATGCCGGGCACCTGGTGCCGAAGCTGATCCTGGTCGGCAACGACATCGACGTCACCGAGATCGACCAGGTGGTATGGGCGCTGGCGACCCGCGCGCATCCGCTGCACGACCATTTCGCCTTCCCGCAGATCCGTGACTTCCCGATGGTTCCCTACCTCGATGCCGAGGACAAGGCACGAGGCAGCGGCGGTCGGCTGGTGATCAACTGCCTGTACCCGGAACAGTTCGCCGGGCAAATGCGTGCCGCTACGGCGTCGTTCCGCCACGCCTATCCGACGGCGCTGCGCAGGCGAGTCGAAGAACGCTGGAGCGACTACGGATTCGCCGACGCCTGAGCGCTACAATCCCCGCCCTGGCGAAAGAGGATCGAGGAAGGTGACCGGGCCAATGACCGAGACGAACGCACTGGGGCTGCCCCAAGGCCCGCTGTACCTGATGACGGAGATCGTCCGCCAGCGCGAACGGCAACTCACCGCCCTGCTTGCCCCTCTCGAACTGGGGCTGCATGAATGGCGTGCGTTGCGGATCATCCACGCCTTCGACGGTGACGTGCCGATGAGCGTGCTCATCGAGCACTCGCAGACCGACCGCACCGCGCTGGGCCGGACCATCGAACGGCTGGTGCGGCGCGGCTGGGTCAGCCGCCTGCCGGACCCGGACGACGGTCGCGCCGTGCTGGTGCGCCGCAGCCCCGCGGCACAGGCGGTGTTCGAGCAGGCCCTGGCACAGGTCGCAGGGCTCGACGAAAGGCTGCTGGCGGCTCTCGGCGCCGGCCCGGAAGAAGAGGCGCTGACCCTCGCCCTGGGCAAGTTGCTGCGGGCCTTCGACGGGCTTTCCCGCGTGACGCAATAGCCTTTCGAGGGCATCTCCGGGTTTGCGAAGCAACTCTCATCCCGGTCATGGACTGACCATCCGGCCCCCTATTTGCTGGCCGACTGATAGCATGGGCGGCCTTCGCAAGCCCATTCGACCCGCAATGCCACGACACCCGCACACCACCCTGCTCCTCTGCCTTTGCCTGACCCTGCCCGGTTGCGAGAGCGGCCGCAGCTACAGCTTTTCCGAGGACGCGCCTGTCACAGGCATCCGCATCCAGCGCGACGACCGCTCGCCGTTGCAGCGCCTGCGGGACTGCGAACGCCAGGGTTGCAGCGAGCGGCAGAAGATCGACCCGTTCACCCCCGATCCTGACTACCTGCGCGCGGAAGGCCACTTCCCGCTGCCCTGGTAAGCTTCCCTCTTCGCCCGTTCCCGACGGGCTTTTTTCCGTTCCCGACAGATACCCTCAGCTGCCCTCAGCGCTTTCCTACGCACCAAGAAGGAAAGCCTCTCGCCTCTCTCGGAACGAGCCGATTTCTCGGCAGTCGCCGTTCGCATTCCATTGGTCACCCAACGGCAACGAGGATCGGCCATGACTGGATTGCCCTCGCATGGCAACGGACGCGCCCCCGGCGCCTGCCCATGTCCGGCCCTACCCGCCCCACTCCGAGGACTGAAGATGAACGACTACATCGCCCGGCTGCGCGAGAAATACGACGACCATTTCGGCTGTGCGCCGAGCATCGTCCTGGACTGCCGTGACTTCTGGAGGCACTGCGTGACGGCACCGGAAATGGCGGTGTTCGGCTACCGCCTGGAAAGCAGCCGGCGCCCGCACCACGTGGTGATCACCGCGGGGATGAGCCAGGCACGGATGCACTTCGCGCCCTATATGGGCAGCGCGCGCTGGTCCAGCGAGCTGATCTGCTACCTTGACGTCCTCGGCGGTGAGGACCTGCGCCACCTGCAGTGGCTCGCCGGCCTGCCGTTCCACGAACGCCTGGCCCTCGGCCACGGACACAGCGTGGCATTCGGTTTCCCGCTCTACGAGCACAGCCTGCTGCGTCACTTCCTTCTCCTGCCGACCCCGCTGGGCGAAGATGCCGCCCTGTTCGACGGTTTCGACCTGTCCGCCCATCCGGTCGACCTGCTCTGGGTCGTGCCGCTAACCGAGCAGGAATACCAGGTGAAAGTGAACAAGCACCTGGAAGGCATCGCCGAAGTGCTGAACGACGCCGGACATCCGCTCAGCCTCGACCGGCATCGCCATTGCTACGTCACCGGCCTACGTCCGGAAGGGTTCGAGCGGATACTGCATTAGGTCGCCGGACAACCGGAGCAAGAGGCCCGTCGCCAGGCCCTACCTTCGTCGGGGAAGCCGGCGATGACGTTTTTCAATCGGTTCGATGCCGTTTTCCCCGCTTGCCGATCCGCTCGCCGTCTACGATTCTTGCTGGACGTGAGAACGGCTCCGGAGGGGCGCGCATGAAAACCGTGGCACAACTGTTGAACGCCAAGCAGAACCAGCAGGTGTACACCATCGGACCGGACGAGATGGTGCTCGACGCCCTGCGCCTGATGGCGGAAAAGAACATCGGCGCGCTGCTGGTGGTGAACCATGGCGAGGTGGTCGGGGTGGTCAGCGAGCGCGACTACGCGCGCAAGATGGTCCTCAAGGGCCGTTCGTCCATCGGTACGCCGATCAGCGCGATCATGAGCGCGCCGGTGGTCAGCGTGGACTCGAAGCAGAGCGTCGACACCTGCATGAACCTGATGACCGATCGCCACCTGCGCCACCTGCCGGTCGTGGAAGACGGCCAGTTGCTCGGCCTGCTGTCCATCGGCGACCTGGTCAAGGCGGCGATCGCCGAGCAGGCCGAGCTGATCCAGCAACTGGAACAGTACATCCGCGGCGACTGAAGCGTACATGCCGGCCCTGCCCTTTTCCCGCCGGCTCACGCGATAATCCGCGGCTGTTCCCGTTGCGAGCCGCCGCCATGTCCTCTCCGCCGAAGATCCGCCGCTACATTCCCGCCGACCGCGATGCCACCCTCGCCATCTGGCTGGAGGCCTCGCGCGTCGGCCACGGTTTCCTCGGCGAAGCCGAGTTGCAGAAGCAGAAGGCACTGGTTCGCGATCATTATCTGGATGCCTCGGAAACCTGGCTGGCGCTGGACGGCGATACGCCGCTGGGCTTCATCGGCCTGCTCGATGCCTTCATCGGCGGCCTGTTCGTCGCCCCGACGGCCCACGGGCGCGGGATCGGCCGGCAACTGGTGGAGCACGCGGCAACCCTGAAGGGCGCGCTGGAGGTCGAGGTCTACGCCGCCAACCGCGAGGCGCTGGGGTTCTACGCACGCTGCGGCTTCGTCGAGAGCGGCCGACGCCCGCGTGACGACGAGGGGCGCGCGCTGGAGATCGTCCAGTTGCGCCGCGAACACTAGTCGCCCTTGCGGAAGACGCTCGGCGAGACGCCGCTCAGGCGCTTGAAGAAACGGGTGAAGTAGGCCGGCTCGCTGAAGCCGAGGCGGTCGGCGATCTCGTTCACCGTCATCGCCGTGTAGACCAGGTCGCGCTTGGCCTCCAGCAGCAGGCGCTGGTGCACGATGCCCAGTGCGGTCTGCCCGCTGAGGCGGCGCGCCACGCTGTTCAGGTGTGCCGGGGAGATGCCCAGGCGACGCGCGTACTCGTCGATTCCCAGGTGCTCGCGGAAATGCCGCTCGACCAGTTGCGAAAAGGCCGATAGGTATTCCTGACCACGACCCGGCCGTGCCTCCGCCCGCCGGACCATCACCTGCCGCCCCAGCCACACCGCCAGCACGCCGATCAGCGACTGCAACAACAGCTCGCGCGCCGGCGCAGCGCCGGCGTACTCGCCGTCTATGGCGTCGAACAGCGTGTCGATATAGCGCCGGTACGCGCCCACCGGGTACAGCCCCGGCGCTTCCAGCGCCTGGCGCTGCGCGCCGAGGTGCGCCTGCAAGCGGGCCAGCAACGGTGCGGCGAGCGTCAGCACGTAGCCGTCGATGCGCTCGGAGAACTGGAAGCCATGGATGCACAACGGCGGTACGAACTGGATGGAGGGCTGCTCGACGCGAGTCGGCTCGCCCTCGACCTGGAGCTGCGCCCAGCCCTTGCGCACGTAGAGCAACTGAGCGAGATCGGCATGCCGGTGCGGCTTGATCTCCCAGTCGTGCAGGCGACTGCGGGCGGGGATCGACTCGCAGTGCAGCAGGTCCGGGGTCGGCCATTCGAGGGGCGCGCCGTAGAGCTTGAACACCGGGACGTCGCGGGTGGAATCCGTCATCGAGCCCTCCGAGCGAAATGGCCGATTGCCGAACAGACTTTATAAAAGTCCAGAAATAGATCGGCAATTTGCCTTCTATAGCACCCCACGGCAAACAAAAATACAGCCACCTCCAGACAAGATCAGCGCCGGCGCATGCGCCGCCGGCCAGCCATAACAGCGAGAGGGCTATCCGCAATGAAGACTCAAGTCGCCATCATCGGCGCCGGTCCGTCCGGCCTCCTGCTCGGCCAGTTGCTGCACAAGGCCGGCATCGACAACGTGATCCTCGAACGCCAGACCCCGGACTACGTGCTCGGCCGCATCCGCGCCGGCGTGCTGGAACAGGGTATGGTCGACCTGCTGCGCGAGGCCGGCGTCGACCGGCGCATGGCGCGCGACGGGCTGGTCCACGAAGGCGTGGAGATCGCCTTCGCCGGGCAGCGCCGGCGCATCAACCTGAAGCGCCTGAGCGGCGGCAAGACGGTGACGGTCTACGGCCAGACCGAGGTCACCCGCGACCTCATGGAAGCCCGCGAAGCCTGCGGCGCCACTACCGTCTACCAGGCCGCCGAGGTGCGCCTGCACGACCTGCAAGGTGAGCGCCCCTACGTGACCTTCGAACGCGACGGCGAACGGCTGCGCCTGGATTGCGACTACATCGCCGGCTGCGATGGCTTCCACGGCATCTCGCGGCAATCGATCCCGGCGGAACGGCTGAAGGTCTTCGAGCGGGTCTATCCGTTCGGCTGGCTCGGCCTGCTCGCCGACACCCCGCCGGTCAGCCACGAACTGATCTACGCCAACCATCCGCGCGGCTTCGCCCTGTGCAGCCAGCGTTCGGCGACCCGCAGCCGCTACTACGTACAGGTGCCATTGACAGAGAAGGTCGAGGACTGGTCCGACGAGCGCTTCTGGACGGAACTGAAAGCGCGCCTCCCGGCCGAGGTGGCGGAGAAACTGGTGACCGGTCCTTCGCTGGAGAAGAGCATCGCGCCGCTGCGCAGCTTCGTGGTCGAGCCGATGCAGCATGGCCGGCTGTTCCTCGCCGGCGACGCCGCGCACATCGTGCCGCCCACCGGCGCCAAGGGACTGAACCTGGCGGCCAGCGACGTCAGCACGCTCTACCGGCTGCTGCTGAAGGCCTACCGCGAAGGGCGGGGCGAACTGCTGGAACGCTACTCGGCAATCTGCCTGCGGCGGATCTGGAAGGCCGAACGCTTCTCCTGGTGGATGACTTCGGTGCTGCATCGCTTCCCCGACACCGACGCGTTCAGCCAGCGCATCCAGCAGACCGAACTGGAGTACTACCTGGGCTCCGAGGCGGGCCTGGCGACCATCGCCGAGAACTATGTCGGCCTGCCCTACGAGGAAATCGAGTAGGCCGCGCCACCCCGGCGCAACGCCGGGGCACCGTTCCCAAGGCGGGACGCAACGTTGGCGCAGGCGAATATCGACGAAAGACGACCCTCGGATCGATATTCCCCGGCACCTGTCCTACCCCAGGCGCAGTATGATGCCCGCTGCCTTCGCGTTCCGTCCGCCCCAGGTGCCGTCTTGTCCGATCTCGCCCAGAACCCGCCCGCCGTCCGTACCGTCCTCGCCGGCCTGATGCTGTCGATCTTCCTCAGCGCCCTCGACCAGACCATCGTCGCCGTCTCCCTGCCGGCGATCTCGGCCGACTTCGCCGACCTCGACCTGCTGGCCTGGGTGATCTCGGCCTACATGGTGGCGATGACCGTATCGATGCCGATCTACGGCAAGCTCGGCGACCTCTACGGCCGCCGCCGTCTGATGCTCTTCGCCATCGTCGTGTTCACCGCCGCCTCGCTGCTTTGCGGGCTCGCGCAGAGCATGGGCCAACTGGTGCTGGCGCGAGTGCTGCAAGGGGTCGGCGCGGGCGGGCTGATGGCGGTGAGCCAGGCGATCATCGGCGACATCGTCCCGCCGCGCGAGCGCGGCCGCTACCAGGGCTACTTCAGCAGCATGTACGCCATCGCCAGCGTCGCCGGCCCGGTGCTCGGCGGCCTGCTCACCGAGTACCTGTCGTGGCGCTGGGTGTTCTGGATCAACCTGCCGATCGGCCTTCTCGCGCTGGCCATCTCGCGGCGGACCCTGGTCGGCCTGCCGGTGCCGCGCCGGCAACCGGTGATCGACTACCTGGGCATCGTGCTGATGGTGGTGGGTCTCACCGCGCTGCTCCTGGCCATCACCCAGATCGGCCAGGGCGCAGCCTGGAGCGACCCGGCGCTGCTCGGCCTGTTCGCCCTGGCGGCGCTCGCCCTGCTGCTGTTCGTCGCCCAGGAGCGGCGCTTCCGCGAACCGCTGGTGCCGATGCAACTGTTCGCCGTCCGCGCCGCCACCCTCAGTTGGCTGGTTGCGTTCTTCGCCAGCTTCCAGGCCATCTCGCTGACCGTGCTGGTGCCGCTGCGCTACCAGAGCGTTACCGGCGCCGGCGCCGACAGCGCCGCGCTGCATTTGCTGCCGCTGGTCATGGGCCTGCCGCTGGGCGCGTACTGCTGCGGGCGGCTGACCGCCAGCCTGGGACGCTACAAGCCGCTGATCCTGCTCGGCGCCGTCCTGTTGCCCTGCGGCATCGCCGGCCTGGCCCTGGTCCCGGTCGGCGACCACTGGCTGTCCGGGCTGTGCATGCTGCTCACCGGGATCGCCATCGGTACCCAGTTCCCGACCAGCCTGGTGGCCGCGCAGAACGCCGTGGAGCAACGCCACATCGGCGTCGCCACCAGCAACGCGACGCTGTTCCGCTCCCTCGGCGGGGCGGTCGGGGTGGCGCTGATGTCAGCGATCCTGCTGGCCCTGCTCAAGCACCTGCGGATCGGCGGCGGGCTCGACCAGGGCTTTTCCGAGAGCGCCCTGCTGAGCAGCCTGGACGCCGCCAGCGGGCCGGCCCGGGTGATCCTCCAGCATGTCCTCGCGGATGCCTTCAAGGTGCTCTTCCTGGTCAACGCGGCGGTGGCGCTGCTCGGCCTGGCGGTGGCCTCGGCACTACCCGACATGACCCTGCGCGGCCGCGGCGCGACGCAACCGACGGCAGGCGAGTGAGCGGACGCCGATAATCGAACGCTTTCGTCCCGTCGGCGACGGCGTCCGGTTTAAAAAAGTAACCGTTCGGTACATTTTCCCGGCATCGATGACATCATTGCTGTGGAGGCTGCGCCATGACGCGCACGGTACTGGTCCTGAACGGCCCCAACCTGAATCTGCTCGGCATCCGCGAGCCACAGACCTACGGCCGGCGGACCCTGGGCGAAATCGCCGACGAATGCGCGGCCTTCGCCGAGACGCGCGGCTTCGCCGTGGACTTCCGCCAGACCAACCAGGAAGGCCAACTGCTCGACTGGATCCACCAGGCCCGCGGCCGCGTCGCCGGCATCGTCATCAACCCCGCCGCCTGGACCCACACCTCGGTGGCGCTGCGCGACGCCCTGGCCGCGGTGGAACTGCCGGTGGTCGAAGTGCACCTGTCCAACGTCCACCAGCGCGAAGCGTTCCGCCACCACTCCTACGTCTCGCCGGTGGCGCTGGGGGTGATCTGCGGATTCGGCAGCCTCGGCTACCGCCTGGCCCTGGAACATTTCGCCGAGCGTTTCGAGGCGGCCGCATGAGCGCGCCGCGATCGGTTCTCGCCGGCCTGATCGGTGCCGGCATCCAGGCGTCGCGGACCCCTGCCCTGCACGAGCGCGAGGGCGACGCCCAGGGCATCCGCTATCTGTACCGGCTGATCGATCTCGACCCGCTGGGCAAGTCGGCGGACGACCTGGAGTTCCTGCTCGCCGCCGCCAGCGACCTCGGCTTCACCGGGCTGAACGTCACCTTCCCCTGCAAGCAGGCGATCATCCCCCTGCTCGACGAACTCTCCGCCGAGGCGCGCGGCATCGGCGCGGTGAACACCGTGGTGCTGCGCGATGGCCGGCGCATCGGCCACAACACCGACTGCCTGGGCTTCGCCGAGGGCTTTCGGCGCGGCCTGGCCGACGCGCCGCGCCAGCGCGTGGTGCAGATGGGCGCGGGCGGCGCCGGCGCGGCAGTGGCCCACGCGCTGCTCGCCGAGGGCGTCGAGCGGCTGGTCCTGTTCGACGTCGACCCGGCGCGGGCCCAGGCCCTCGCGGACAACCTCAACCAGCACTTCGGCGCGCCACGAGCGCTCGCCGGCAGCGACCTGGCCGGCGCCCTGGGCGACGCCCAGGGATTGGTCAACACCACCCCGGTGGGCATGGCCAAGCTGCCCGGCATGCCGGTGCCGGCGGAACTGTTGCGCGCCGACCTGTGGGTCGCCGAGGTGATCTACTTTCCGCTGGAAACCGAGCTGCTGCGCCAGGCCCGCGCCCTCGGCTGCCGCACACTGGACGGCGGCACCATGGCGGTGTTCCAGGCGGTGAAGGCATTCGAACTGTTCAGCGGAGTAGAGGCTGACGCCGCGCGCATGCAGGCGCACTTCGCCAGCCTGGGCGACTGAATGGCGCCCCTCTCCCGCCAAGGGGAGAGGGGACCGGAGTCAGGCACGGATGTAGCGCAATACCGCCTCGCCAATCATCCGCCGGTGCCGCTGGCGAACCTCGGCGTCGTGCAGGTCGGTGCGAAAGATCCGCGACACGGTGTAGCGATTGGACACCCGGTAGAAGCAGAACGAACTGATCAGCATGTGCACGTCGAGCGCCTCCAGCCCGGCGCGGAACACCCCTTCCGCTTCGCCGCGGCGGAGAATCTCGGCGATGCTCTGGACGATCGAGCTGTTGACGCTCTGCACCAGTTCGCTGCTGGCGATGTGCTCGCCCTTGTGGATGTTCTCGATGCTGATGATGCGCACGAAATCCACGTGCCGGTCGTGGTAGTCGAAGCTGAACTCCACCAGCTTCTCCATCGCCTTGGCCGGCGGCAGCGCGCCCAGCCGCAGGGTGCCCTCGATACCGCGGATGTCGCTGTAGAGCTTCTCCAGCACGGCCTGGTAAAGCTGCTCCTTGCTGCCGAAGTAGTAATAGATCATCCGCTTCGAGGTATGCGTGCGCTCGGCGATGGCGTCGACCCGCGCACCCGAGAGGCCCTGGGCGACGAACTCGTCGATGGCGGCGCGGAGGATGTCCTGGCGGGTCTTCTCGGGATTGTTCTTGCGTCCCTTGCCGCGCGGAGCGGATTCCTCCACGACGGCGGGATCAGGCTTGGACATCGGTGACTCACTCGTGGCCGGCGGGAATTGCGGCCGATTATGCGGGGCCCGCCCGGCTGTAGGAAGAGCACCTGCCGGAGCCCCGACAATTCTCACAGCTTGACCCGGCGCACACCCCGCCGCGCTTGCGCCATCGCCGCCAGGCGCACCGGCACGTTGGCCGCGCCGTAGCCGGCGTAGCCGTGGCGGCGCTGGAGGATCTCGAAGAAGAAGCGCTCCTCGAACGGCTCGGTGAACACATGGAACAGCTCGCCGCCCTGGGCGTCGCGGTCGTAGAGGACGTTGTAGTAGGCCAGTTCGCTGAGGAACTCGTCGTCGAAGTCGAAGCGCGCGGCGAGGTCGTCGTAATAGTTCAGCGGGAT
Source organism: Pseudomonas sp. HMSC057H01 (assembly GCF_001836405.1). Classification (NCBI taxonomy): domain Bacteria; kingdom Pseudomonadati; phylum Pseudomonadota; class Gammaproteobacteria; order Pseudomonadales; family Pseudomonadaceae; genus Pseudomonas; species Pseudomonas sp. HMSC057H01. The sequence goes on from NZ_KV828413.1 coordinate 15,076, forward strand.
TTCCAGCAGTGCGACCCCGGCCTCCTTGGCCTGGGCCACGGCGGCGAAGATGTCGGCGCAATCGAAGGCGATGTGATGCACGCCGGAACCGCGATAGCTGGACAGCGAACGGGCGATGGCGGTGTTGCGGTCCTCGGAAATGTTCAGCGGCAGGCGCACGCTGCCGCAGGGGCTACGCACGGCACGGCTGGTGACCAGGCCATAGGGGTCGGGCAGCACCACCTCGTCATCGGCGCCGAAGTCGAACAGGCTCTTGTAGAACAGCACCCAGCTGTCCAGGCCTTCGGCGGGCAGCGCCAGGGCCACGTGGTCGACGCGTCGCAGGCCGAGGCCGGAGGTGTCGGCGTCGTTCGTCACGAAGTCGCTGTCGTAGATGCTGCGGCCCTCGGTGTGCTGCTCGACCAGATACAGCAGGCTGCCGTCGAGGGCGCGCACCGCCGGGATTTCCCGCTCGTTGGGGCCGAGCAGTCCGCGGTACGGCTGGCCTCCGTACGCACGAGCGCGCCCCAGCGCCTGGCCGGCGTCACGCACGCGCAGCGCGGTGGCGCACAAGGACGGTCCGTGGGCCTCGAAGAAACCGTGGGCGAAGGAATAGGGCTCGGCGTTCAGTACCAGGTTGATGTCGCCCTGGCGCAACAGGCTGACATTCTTCGAACGGTGCTCGCCGGCCCTGGCGAAGCCCAGTCGCTGCAACCACTGGCCAAGGCGCGCGCCGAGCGTCTCGTCGACGGCGAACTCGAGGAACTCGATGCCGTCGCAGAGGCTCGCCGGCGGCGGCGCGAACAGCTCGTCCACCGCCACGTGCGGCGTCTGGCGTTGCAGGCGCTCGCGGGTCTTCTCCTCGAGGTAGAGCAGCGAGCGCAGGCCGTCGACGGCGTTGGCGCGGGTCGGCGCGGCGCGGAAGCCGTCGTTGAAGACCTCCAGCGACAGCGGACCGCGATAGCCGGACGCGACGACCGGCGCGAGGAAGCCTGCCAGGTCGAAGCCGCCCTGACCCGGGAAGCAGCGGAAGTGCCGGCTCCATTCCAGCACGTCCATTGCCAGCAAGGGCGCGTCGGCCATCTGCACGAAGAAGATCTTTTCCCCCGGAAGATCGGCGATGCCGCGCGGATCGCCGTCCAGCGAAAGGGTATGGAAGCTGTCGAGGATCAGCCCGAGGTTCGCCTGGTCGGCCCGCCGCACCAGGTCCCAGGCCTGCTCCCAGGTGTTCACCTGGCGCCCCCAGGCCAGCGCCTCGTAGCCGATGCGCAGGCCGCGGACGGCGGCGCGCTCGGCCAGCTGCCGGAGGTCATCGGCCAGCAGCGCCGGTTCGCCGAGGGCATCGGCAGCGACGTTGCTGCACACCAGCATTAGGTCGGTGCCGAGCTCCTGCATCAGGTCGAACTTGCGTTCGGCGCGCTCCAGGTTTCGCCCCAGGCGTTCCCGGCGGCAGCCCTCGAAGTCGCGGAACGGCTGGAACAGCAGGATCTCCAGGCCCAGGTCGGCACACAGCCGGCGTACGTCGCGCGGGCTGCCGTCGTAATGAAGCAGGTCGTTCTCGAAGATTTCCACCCCGTCGAAACCGGTGGCGGCGATGGCCTCGAGCTTTTCCGGCAGGGTGCCGCTCAGGGATACGGTGGCGATCGAACGCTGCATGCTTCGACTCCTCAATGCGCTCTACGGCGCCTGGCGCCGCGCGAGGGCCGGCGGCGGAACGGCGGAGGCGCGGATAGCCCGCGCGGGATGCGCCGGGAAGCCACTTCGGGTCGCTGAGACCGCTCGCCCGGCAAGCCGATTATTGGTTTGCGCCAACTGACGGGCAACGCAAAATGTACGAACTGGTTAGTATTCCGTTCGAATATCGAACGGAAGCACGATTATCGAATTGACGCTTTTTCGACCAATCGCGCACCATCGCAGCCACCCGTGCAGGCCGTCCCGATCTGCCGGAAGCGCTCCGCGCTTCTTCCCCGGGCACCTGCGCAACCCACGCGACATAACAATTTCAAGAATCGGGTACCCGCTCATGTCCATCGCCGACCTCTCCGTCCGCCCTCCATCCCGTCCGCTCGCCGCTCGCCCGGCCCGACCGCCCCTGGCCCGCTGACACCGGCGCGGCCCCTGGCCCGCCTGCGTGCAACCCAGAACGACAAATCCAGGCCGGGCGCCCAGGCGCCGGCCGCCGAAAGGATGGCCCCGTCAATGATCCACTCTTCCAGCTCTCGACTGCTCGCCGCCGACGCCCCGCGGGAATCCCGCGGCGGCAGGATCCGCAACGCCTTCGCCGTCGGCCGGACGCGCTGGGGCATGCTCGCCCTGGTGTTCTTCGCCACCACCCTGAACTACATCGATCGCGCCGCCCTCGGCGTGATGCAGCCGATCCTGGCCGAGAAGATGAGCTGGACGGCAATGGACTACGCCAACATCAACTTCTGGTTCCAGGTCGGCTACGCCATCGGCTTCATCCTCCAGGGCCGCTTCATCGACAAGGTCGGGGTCAAGCGCGCGTTCTTCCTCGCCGTGCTGCTCTGGAGCCTGGCCACCGGCGCCCACGGCCTGGCGACCTCGGCGGCGGGCTTCATGGTCTGCCGCTTCATCCTCGGCCTGACCGAGGCGGCCAACTACCCGGCCTGCGTGAAGACCACCCGCCTGTGGTTCCCCGCCGGGGAACGGGCGGTGGCCACCGGCATCTTCAACGCCGGCACCAATGTCGGCGCGATGGTCACCCCGGCCCTGTTGCCGCTGATCCTCGGCGTCTGGGGCTGGCAGGCGGCGTTCCTCTGCATGTCGGCGCTGGGCCTGGTCTGGCTGGTGTTCTGGTGGCGCAACTACTACAACCCCGAGGAGCATCCGCGGGTGAAGCAGAGCGAGCTGGAATACATCCAGCAGCAGGAGGAGCCGCCCGCCACCCGCGTGCCCTTCTCGCAGATTCTCCGCCGCCGCGGCACCTGGGCCTTCGCCCTGGCCTACTCGATCACCGCGCCGGTGTTCTGGTTCTACCTCTACTGGCTGCCGCCGTTCCTCAACCAGCAGTACGGCCTGGGCATCAGCGTGACGCAGATGGGCATCCCGCTGATCCTGATCTGGTTGACCGCCGACTTCGGCAGCGTCGGCGGCGGCATCCTTTCGTCCTGGCTGATCGGCCGCGGCATGCCGGCGATCCGCGCGCGCCTGCTGTCGATGCTGCTGTTCGCCTGCACCATCGTCGGCGTGGTGTTCGCCGCCAACGCCAGCGGCCTGTGGATCGCCGTGCTGGCCATCGCCCTGGCGGTCGGCGCACACCAGGCGTGGACGGCGAACATCTGGAGCCTGGTGATGGACTACACGCCCAAGCACCTGATGAGCACGGTGTTCGGCTTCGGCGGCATGTGCGCGGCGCTGGGCGGGATGTTCATGACCCAGATCGTCGGCGGCGTACTGACCGCGACGAACAACAACTACGCGGTGCTTTTCACCATGATCCCGGCGATGTACTTCATCGCCCTGACCTGGCTGTACTTCATGGCCCCGCGCCGGATCGAAGCCTGAGTCCAAGCGCCCGGCGCTCGCCGGGCGCCTCCCTGCCTAGAGAACAAGAACGAAGGGACACTCCCATGTCGCACCCGAGCCACGTCCGCGCGCTCTGCGCTTCCCTCTGCCTGGGCGCCGGCCTGCCAGTCCATGCCGGGCACGTCCATGCCGGGCAAGGTTTCCTCGAAGATGCCAAGGCCAGCCTCACCGCGCGCAATTTCCACCTGCACCGCAACTTCGTCGGCGATGCCAGCCAGGGCAAGGCCGAGGAGTGGACGCAGAGCTTCATCCTCGACGCCCGCTCCGGCTTCACCCAGGGCAGCGTCGGCTTCGGCCTCGATGTCCTCGGTCTCTACAGCCTGAAGCTGGATGGCGGCAAGGGAACGGCCGGCACCCAACTGCTGCCAACCCACGACGACGGCCGCCCGGCCGACGACTTCGGACGCCTGGCGGTGGCCGGCAAGCTGCGCGTGTCGAACAGCGAACTGAAGATCGGCGAATGGATGCCGGTGCTGCCGATCCTCCGCTCCGACGATGGCCGCTCGCTGCCGCAGACCTTCCGCGGCGGCCAGCTCAGCGCCAACGAGATCGCCGGCCTGACCCTCTACGCCGGCCAGTTCCGCGGCAACAGCCCGCGCAACGACGCAAGCATGCAGGACATGTCGCTGTTCGGCCGGCCAACCGCCACTTCCGACCGCTTCGATTTCGCCGGCGGCGAATATCGCTTCAATGGCGAACGCAGCCTGCTCGGCCTGTGGAACGCCGAGCTGAAGGACATCTACCGCCAACAGTACCTGCAACTGCAACACAGCCAGCCGCTCGGCGACTGGCTGCTGGGCGCCAACCTCGGCGGCTTCCGTGGCCGCGACGCTGGCAGCGCGCGCGCCGGCAAGCTCGATAACCGCACCGTTTCCGCGCTGTTCTCCGCGCGCTACGGGCTGCATACCCTCTATCTCGGCCTGCAGAAGGTCAGTGGCGACGATGGCTGGATGCGGGTCAACGGCACCAGCGGCGGAACCCTGGCCAACGACAGCTACAACGCCAGCTACGACAATCCCGGCGAGCGCTCCTGGCAACTGCGCTACGACTTCGACTTCGTTGGCCTCGGCCTACCCGGCCTGACCTTCATGACCCGCTACCTGCATGGCGACCATGTGCGCCTGGCCGGAGTCACCGACGACGGCAGCGAATGGGGACGCGAGAGCGAGCTGGGCTACACGCTGCAGAGCGGCGCCTTCAAGCGTCTCAACGTCCGCTGGCGCAACTCCAGCCAGCGCCGCGACTGGGGCAGCAATACCCGCTTCGACGAGAACCGGCTGATCGTCAGCTATCCGCTGAGCCTGTTGTGAAGCCTACGCGCCGACCCCGTTGCGTTCAGCGGCCACGGCGCCAGGCGACCACCAGGCCGCTGGCGCAGATGACGAGGATGCCGAGCAGCGCCCAGGCGTCCGGCACGTGGCCGAACACCAGCAGGCCGAGCAGGCCGGCGAAGATGATCTGGCCATAGCTGAACGGCGCCAGGGTCGCCGGCGGCGCATGGCGGAAGGCCTGGGTCAGCAGCAGGTGGCCGCCCATGCCGCAACCGCCCAGGGCGATCATCATCAGGCCGTGGAGAAGACTTGGGGTCTGCCAGAAGAACGGCACCAGCAGGCTCATGATGAGCGTGTTGAAGATGCCGGCGAGGAAGTTGCTGGTGGTCGGGCTGTCGCTGTTGGCGAGCATCCGCGTGAGCAGCTGGTAGAGCCCGAAGCACAGCGCCGAGCCGAGCGGGAACAACGCCGCCGGGGTGAACAGCGCGCCACCGGGACGCACGATGAAGAGCACGCCGATGAAGCCGGTGAGCACCGCCAGCCATTGACCGAGGCTGACCTTCTCCTTCAGTAACGGCACGGATAACGCGGTCACCAGCAGCGGCGCCAGGAAGTTCACCGCGGTCGCCTCGGCCAAGGGCAGGTAGCGCAGGCCGGTGGTGAAGAACAGGCTGGTGCCGATCAGGCACAGCGCCCGCGCCAACTGCATGAGCGGACGGCGGGTGCGGATCACCGCGAGGCCGTTGCGCGGCACGAACACGGCGACCATCAGCAGGGTGTGCACCAGGTAGCGGGCCCAGACCACCATGACGATCGGGTAGAAACCGGAAAGGAACTTGGACAACCCGTCGTGGCTGGCGAACAGGAACACCGCGGCACAGATCAGCAGGATGCCGCGCAGGGTCTGGTCGCTGGCGGGCAGCGGGGAGGTGGATGCGTTCATCGGAGGGTCCGGGCACCAGGGCAAATCGATAGCAGGCTATTTATTCTGACGGTACCCGCCATCGAGGAAAGAAACGATCGGCTTCAACGTTTGGAAACTATAGAACCCCGTTCCATTATGCAAACGGGCAACCTGCCTGCGCGGTGGCGCTACAGGCGGGCGAGCAGCGCCCGGGTCCGCTCGATCGCCAGCCGC
>NZ_KV828413.1:21112-55989 GCF_001836405.1 Pseudomonas sp. HMSC057H01
GCGCCCGGGTCCGCTCGATCGCCAGCCGCGCCCGCTCCGCGCCATCCACGCCGCGCGCGAGCAGATCCAGCGCGGGCACCTCCAGGCTCAGCGGCAGGTTCTCCGGCAAGGCGCGCAGCAGCGCCAGCAGATCGAGCCCGCCATCGCCAGGGAAACGCCGTTCCTCGCGGGCCTGGCGAAGGATTTCGTCCATCGACGTCGGACGCGGCCCGACGACATCGCAGAGTTGCGCGTAGCCCAGGCGCGCAGGCGGGATCGCCCGCAGGTCTTCCAGGCTGCTGGCCGAGCGGTCGAAATGGAAGGCGTCCAGCAACAGGCCGGCGTTGTCCCGCGCCGCCGCCTCGACCACCCGTGCGGCCTGCCGCAGGTCGCGGATCCCGGTCCAGGGCATGAACTCCAGGTGCGGATCGAGGCCGAGCGGCCGCGCCAGGTCGCACAACGCGGCGAAATTGTCCGCGCTGCGCCGCTCGTCGTCATCGTTGCCGGCCACCAGCACATAGCGCGCGCCGAACTCGGCGCCGACCTCCAGCACCGCGGCGAACTCGCCGACGCGGGTGTCCGGACGCAGGCGCAGGATCTCCACGTCCAGCGTGCGCACTCCGCTGTCGCGCAGCCGCGCCAGGGTCCGCCGGCGCAGGCCGGCATCGGCCAGCAGCGGATAGTGGTGCTCTTCCACGGTGGCCGGCACCAGGCGCAGGCCGACATGACTGTAGCCGGCACGGGCGGCAGCCTCGACCATGTCCGGGGGCGACAGCTCGAGCACGGTGAGCGCCGCCAGGGAAAGAATCCTCGATTCCATGCACTACCTCATCGTCAGCGGTTCAGAAACTGGCCGGCGCGCAGGCCCGGCCACTGCGCGCGGCCTCGCGAACCGCCTCGACCAGCGCCAGGGTGCGAGCGGCGTCGGTGGCATCCATCAATGGCGCTTCCTCGCCCCGCGCGACCCGGACGAAGTGCTCTAGCTGGCGTTGCAGGGGGTCGCCTGCCGCCACGGCCTCCACGCTGGCCGCCAGCGGGTCGTGCCAGCCCTGCCGGGCCTCGGCGTAGCGCCAGCGGCGGAGCTGGGGCAGGCTCAGGGCACCCTCGGTGCCGGCCAGCAGGTAGCAGGGTTGCTCGGCCTGGCGCGGATAGACCGGGTTCTCCCCGGCGGCCAGCTCCCAGCTCCAGGGCGCCGCCGCAGCGTCGCAACCGGTCAGGCTGCCCAGGGCGCCATTGGCGAAGCGCAGGAGCAGCGCGACGTTGTCTTCGTTGGGCAGGCCACGGATAGCGTTGCCGGCCAGCGCCTGCACCTCCCGCACTTCCCCGCACAGGTGGCGGAGCAGGTCGAGGTCATGGATCAGGTTGGTCAGCAACATTCCCGCGCCGGGCTCGCGACGCCAGGCCACCTCGAAATAACTGTCGGGCTTCTTCAACTGCCAGAGCGCGGTGACCGACAGCAACCGACCGAGCGCGCCCTCGGCGATCAATTGGCGCGCCCGCACGACCAGCGGATTGTGCCGACGATGGTGACCGACCAGCAGCGGAACGCCAGATCGCCGGGCGACGGCCACCAGCTCGCTCACTTCGTCGAGCTGCACGCCGACCGGTTTTTCCAGCAGCAGCGGCACCCCGGCGGCGAGGCAGTCGAGGGCGGTGGCGACATGCAGGTTGTTCGGATTGGCGACGATCGCCGCTTGCGGCCGGGCTTCTTCCAGCAACCTCCGATGATCGCCGAACCAGGGCACGCCGGCGTCCGCGGCGAACGCCTGGCCCTGGGGATCGGCCACCGCACACAGGCGCGCGCCGGCGATTCGCTGCAAGCGATGGTAATGCTGGCGGCCCATGTTGCCGGCGCCGATGAGGGCGATGCGAAGCGGTGCGTCCAAGGCGGTCCCCAATCGTTGTTTTCTTGTTCGTCTCAGGATTCCAGAACTTCGTTCCAGATTTAACGAAGGAGATTATTTGAACGAGGAGTTGGCCCCGCGCAAGAGCGCTTCGAGACGGCAGCGCCGCCAGGACCTCCATGGAAGTGCGGAAAGGCCCGCTGCATGCGGGCTCCGTGGCAGGCAAGAAAGCGTTCGCTATTCGAACGCCGATGTCGGGAAAGGACTGGGGCCGGGCCGGATGGCTCAGCGAAACAGCTCGGACGCCTGGCTGGCGTGGGACAGGTCCTGCGCCGCGGCCAGGAGCAGGGGCGCCAGTTCGTGCATGCGCGCCTCGCCGAAGCGTGCGCTCGGCCCGGCCACGCTGAGCACGCCGAGAGCCCGTCCGTCCTCGGGGTGGCGCACCAGTGCGGCCATCGCCGCCATGCCCGGCGCCGAGCATTCGATCTGCCAGGCATAGCCGTGCTCGCGGGCGCGCTTCAGGTAACGCAGCAGCTCGCTCCTGGAGCGCGGCGCGTTGGGACCGAAGTCCCGCGCCGCCCCTACGCCCTGGCGCTCCACCAGCGCCAGCGCCGCCTTGTCGCTCAGGCTGGCCAGCCAGGCGTGCCCGGACGCGGTGTAGAACAGCGGCGCCTCGCGCCCCATGTCGGGGTCGTAGCGTAGCCCGGAGGTGGCGCCCTGGGACTTGGCGATCCAGGTCTGGCGATCGCCTTCGATCACCCCCAGGCGCACCAGTTCGCCGGTCTCCCGGGCGAGCCCGTCGAGCACCGGCTGGACCAGGTCGACCACCCCGCTGGACGCGAGGAAGCGGAAGCCCAGCGCGGCCAGGCGGGTGCTGAGGCGGTAGCGGCTGGTGTCGTGGTCCTGGCGCACGTAGCCGAGCCGGATCAGCTCGGCGAGCATGCGGTGCGCGGCGCTCTTGGGGATATCCAGGCGGTCCGCCAGTTGTTGCAGGGGCAGGCCGCGGGCATCGCTGGCGAGGAGTTCGAGCAAGCCGAGGGCGCGTTCGATGAGGCTACCGGCCATGGAAGGACGTTCCTGAGTCGAGGGAAGGCAGGATTCTAGAATCTGGTTCCGGATTTTCACAGCCTGGCGAAGGTCGAGATTTCACAGGGTTCCGTTCGATCAGCGAACCGATAAACGATTATCGGATTGCCACTCCCCATGGCCCTCCGTAATGTGTCTGCACCCCGGCAGGCCGAGCGCCTCCGCTACAAAAACAACAGGGGAATCCCGACATGCCGCAGCACGCCTTGCCTTCCGCCGCCTGCACCTGAGCCACGCGTCCGACCCTCGTCCCACGCCCTCACTCTCGCCGCGGAACCCGTCCCATGAACAGCCCCAGCCTGCCCGCCGTCGAACGACTCGACGTGCAAGCCTTCATCAATGCCCAGCCGCTTTCGCCGTACCAATGGCGGATCGTCCTGCTGTGCTTCCTGATCGTCTTCCTCGATGGCCTCGACACCGCCGCGATGGGCTTCATCGCGCCGGCGCTGACCCAGGACTGGGGCATCGACCGCGCCAGCCTCGGCCCGGTGATGAGCGCCGCGCTGATCGGCATGGTCTTCGGCGCCCTCGGCTCCGGACCGCTGGCCGACCGCTACGGACGCAAGCTGGTATTGGTCGCGGCGGTCTTCCTCTTCGGCCTGTTCAGCCTGGCCTCGGCCTACAGCACCAACGTCGAGCAACTGCTGGCGCTGCGCTTCCTCACCGGCCTCGGCCTCGGCGCGGCGATGCCCAACGCCACCACCCTGCTTTCCGAATACACCCCCGAGCGCCTCAAGTCGCTGCTGGTGACCAGCATGTTCTGTGGCTTCAACCTGGGCATGGCCTGCGGCGGATTCGTCTCGGCGAAGCTGATCCCGCTGTTCGGCTGGCACAGCCTGCTGCTGCTCGGCGGCCTGCTACCGCTGGTCCTGGCGGTAGTCCTGCTGTTCCGCCTGCCGGAATCGGCGCGCTACCTGGTGGTGCGCAACCGCGGCAGCGAGCGGGTACGCCAGGTGCTGGCCCCCATCGCCCCGGCGCAGGTGGCGCTGGCACGGAGTTTCCACGTCCCCGAGCAGCAGACGGTGCAGGCCCGCAACGTGTTCGCGGTGATCTTTTCCGGTACCTACAGCGCCGGCACCCTGCTGCTCTGGCTGACCTACTTCATGGGCCTGGTGATCGTCTACCTGCTCACCAGCTGGCTGCCGACCCTGATGCGCGATAGCGGCGCGAGCCTGGAGCACGCGGCGTTCATCGGCGCGCTGTTCCAGTTCGGCGGGGTGCTCAGCGCCGTAGCGGTGGGCTGGGCGATGGATCGCTTCAACCCGCACAAGGTGATCGGCCTGTTCTACCTGCTGGCGGGGGTGTTCGCCTGGTGCGTCGGCCAGAGCCTCGGCCAGGTCACCCTACTGGCAACCCTGGTGCTGCTGGCCGGCATGTGCATCAACGGCGCGCAGTCGGCGATGCCGTCGCTGGCGGCGCGCTTCTATCCGACCCAGGGGCGGGCCACAGGGGTCTCCTGGATGCTCGGTATCGGCCGCTTCGGCGCCATCCTCGGCGCCTGGATCGGCGCCACCCTGCTGGGCCTGGGCTGGAACTTCGAACAGGTGCTGACCGCCCTGGTGCTGCCGGCTGCACTGGCCACCGCCGCGGTGCTGCTGAAGGGGTTGGTCAGTCACGCGGATGCGGGGTGAAACTGCCCCATCGCGTAGGACGCATAACCGCTTGCGGTTATCCGCCGCCGGGCGTCGGTGTATCGGCGGATAACGCCGGTGGCGTTATTCGCCCCACCCCAGGGTTGGCGGCATCGCGTAGGGCGGCGGCGCATCGCCTCAGAAGGTGAATTCCATGTTCAACGTCGGCGTCGAGGTGCGGCTGCCGGTGCCGCCGTCGACGCCGAACTTGTTGTGCCAATACTCGTAGCCGACGCCGAGCCACAGGTTCGGCTGGCGCTTGTCGCCTGGCAGGGCGGCGACCATCAGGGCGGTGCGGACCAGGGTTTCCGCCGCGGTGTCCTTGTCGTTGTAGTCCTCGCCCTTCTCTCCCACGTAGTTGACGAAGCCCTGGAACTTCGCCGCACGGTTGCCGACCTTGAACGGCCGCATCCAGGTCAGGTTGAGCATGTAGGTGGTGTCGAAGGTGTGGTCGGGATGGCGCGCGCCGGGCACGCCGAAGTGGTTCTTCTCGCGGTAGTAGAGCAGGCTCAGGTCGAGCACGCCGGGACCATTGAACTTGAGGGTCGGGCCGAACACCAGGGCGCGCTTCTTGGCCGAAGCCAGGTTGTTGTTGCGGCTGGCGTCGAAGCCCAGGGTGAAGGCGTAGTCCTTGACCAGGCCGGTGCCCAGCGGCCGGTCGAACACCCGCGAGGCGTAGAGCTGGTGGCGGTAGACCGCATAGACCTCGCTGCCACCGTGGTCGGTGCCCTTGCGCGGGTCGCGGCTGTCGGAAAGGAACACATCGAGATTGAAGAAATTGCTGCCGTAGCGATAGCCGTCGGCGTGGGTGAAGCTGTAGATGCGCTTGGCGAACTTGTCCGGGTTGTTCGGGTTGGTGAATTGCTGGCCGTAGCGGAAACCGACGCTGTTGCTCATCCATTCCAGCGCCATGCTCTCCCCGGCGCCGACGAGCGCGATCAGGGCGGCGGCGCCCTGCATCATCTTCTTCATGCTGTGTGTCCTGCTGGTTGCTTGTTGTTCTTGTGGCGACTCAGCCCCCGGTTTCGCGCCGGGGTCGCGGGGCAGTATCGGCACTTCGCCGCGCTGACCAAAGAACAGAATATCGAACATACCGATGCCGAAACGGCATCAGCGAACGAGCAAGCTCGGGCAAGCCGTCTGGCATCGGCGCGAGCGCCGCTCAGGCCTCGTTCAGGCGCGCTTCCTCGCGCTCGCGCAGGCGCACTTCCTCGGCGATCTGCCGGGCCAGGGCGTCCACCGCCACCGGCAGGTAGCGGCCGGTACGCACGTAGAGGCCGAGGTCGCTGTGGATGCCGCCATTGTCTTTCAGCGGCAGGAAGCGCAACTCGCCCTGGGCGATGTCGGCCTCGATCCCCAGGCGGGTCTGGAAGGCGACGCCGAGCCCGCGCCGCGCCAGTTGTCGCGACAGCTCCAGGGAGCTGCTCTCCAGCACCGCCCGGCGCGGTTCGCGCAAACGGCGCTGGAGCGGCGCCAGCAGGTGATGGATGGACAGCTCGCTCTTGGCCATGATCAGGCCATGTTCGACGCAATCGGCGAAGGCGATGGCCTGGTGTCGCGCCAACGGGTGCTGCGGGGAGACGATGGCACCGAGGCGGAAATGGCCGACGCTGACCTGTTGCAGGTCGGCGCTGCGCGGCAGGGCGAAGGCCAGGCCGAGGTCGACCGCGCCGCTGCTCACCGCCTCGGGTATCGCCTGGGAACCGAGCAGGGTGACGCCGACGGTGATGTCCGGGTAGCGTTCGCGCATCGCCTTGAGCACGCAGGGCAGCAGGTCGCTGGTCACCGCCTCGATGGTGGCGATCTCCACATGGCCGGTGCGCAGGCCTTGCAGCGCGTCCAGTTCGGAACGCACGCGCTCCATGTCCTGCAGGACCACGGTGACGTGGCGCGCGAAGATCTCCCCGGCTCCGGTCAGGCGCAGGCCCCCGGGCAGGCGGTCGAACAGCGGCGCGCCGATCTCGTCCTCCAGCTTGAGGATCTGCCGGTTCACCGCCGACGAGGCGACGTTCAGGCGTCGCGCGGCTTCGCGGATCGAATGGCAGCGGCGCACCATGTCGAAGTAGTGGATCGCGGGCGCGTGGATATGCAGCTTGCGGCTCATGGCGGACCGAAGGGATGACGGAGCTGTCGACCTTCCGGGAAACGCCGGCGAATGGCAAGGGGAAGCGCCGCCTCGGCGGATAACGCCTGCGACGCCATTCGCCCTACCGATAGCCCCGCCCGGCGGCCTACCGGGACGTCTGCTGCGACTCCACGCCAAGCTCGTCCCACACCGATTCGGCCAGGTGGAAGGTCGCGTTGGCCGCGGGAATGCCGCAGTAGATGGCGCTCTGCATGATCACTTCCTTGATCTCGTCGCGGCTCACCCCGTTGTTCTTCGCCGCGCTCAGATGCAGCTTGAGTTCCTCGTTGCGGTTCATGCCGATCAGCATGGCGATGGTGACCAGGCTGCGGGTGTGTCGCGGCAGCCCCGGACGGGTCCAGATGTCGCCCCAGGCGTGGCGGGTGATCATCTCCTGGAACTCTTCGTTGAACGGCGTCAGGTTGGCCAGGCTGCGCTCGACGTGGGCGTCGCCGAGCACCGCGCGGCGCACTTGCATGCCGGCTTCGTAGCGTTGTTTCTCGTCCATCGGCGGTTCCTCAGGCGGACAGCAGGAAATCGACCAGGCGGCGGCTGAAGGCGTCGCCCGCTTCGACGTTGGACAGGTGCGCGGCGGCGAACTCGACCAACTGCGCGTCGGCGATGCGCGCCTGCATGAAGCGGGCGTTGTCCGGAGTGGTCACGGCATCGTGGCTGCCGGCGACGATCAGCGTCGGCGCCTGGACCAGCCCGAGCTGCTCGCGGAAGTCGGCGTCGCGTACCGCAGCGCAGTTGGCCGCGTAGCCCTGCGGCGAGGTGGCCGCGAGCATCGCGACGATGCGCTCGACCTGCGCCGGTTCGCGCTCGGCGAAGCCCGCGGTGAACCAGCGCGCCACCGAGGCGTCGCGCAGGTCGCGCATGGCCTGCTCGCCGCCTTTCAGGACGGTATCGATGCGGGTGTTCCAGACCTCGTCGCTGGCGATCTTCGCCGCAGTGTTGCACAGCACCAGCCGGCCGAGCCGCTCGCCGGCGTGGATGCCCAGCCACTGACCGATCAGGCCGCCCATGGATAGCCCGCAGAAATGCACGCGCGGCAGGTCGAGGGCATCGAGCAGGGCAAGCACGTCGGCGCCGAGCTGGCCGATGGCGTACGGTCCGGGGGTGACCAGCGAGGCGCCGTGGCCGCGGGTGTCGTAGCGCAGCACGCGGAAGTGGGCGGTGAGTGCGGGGATCTGCGTGTCCCACATGCCCAGGTCGGTGCCCAGCGAGTTTGACAACAGCAGGACCGGCGCGCCGGCCGGTCCTTCCAGGGAGTAGTTCAGGTCGCCGTCGGCGAGGCGTACGGTTGGCACGAAGGGATCTCCAGTCAGGCGGGATGGGGTTCGAAGCCCAGGGCATGGTGTTCGGCGAGCGCGCGCTCGACCCAGGCGCGGGCCTGGCCGAGGTAATGGGCGGGATCGAGCAGGCGGTCCAGTTCGTCGCCGGACAACTCGGCGCTCACCCGCGCCTCTTCGCCGAGCACCGCGCGCAACTCGCGGCGCTGCTCGACGGCGCGGCGGCAGCACTGTTCCACCAGATGGTGCGCGGCTTCGCGGCCGATACGACGGGCCAGGGCGATGCTCACCGCCTCGGCGAGCACCAGGCCGTGGGTCAGGCCAAGGTTGCGGCGCATCCGCTGGGCGTCCACCTCCAGGCCTTCGAGCAGGCCGATCGCCTGTTGCAGCGCGCCGGAAACCAGGCAACAGAGTTCCGGCAGGGTTTCCCACTCGGCGTGCCAGAGACCGAGGCTGCGCTCGTGTTCCTGCGGCATCGCCGCGAACAGGGTCGAGACCAGCCCCGGCGCACGGGTGGCGGCGGCGATCAGCACCGCGCTGCTCACCGGGTTGCGCTTGTGCGGCATGGTCGAGGAACCGCCGCGCCCGGCGCCGGCCGGCTCGAAGACCTCGCCGGCCTCGGTCTGCATCAGCAGGCTGACATCGCGACCGAACTTGCCGAGGCTACCGGCCACCAGGCCGAGCACGCTGGCGAACTCCACCAGGCGGTCACGCTGGGTGTGCCAGGGTTGTTCGGGCAAAGCCAGGCCCAGCTCCTCGGCCAGCGCCGCGGCCACCGGCAGGGCCTGTTCGTCGAGCGCGGCGAGCGTCCCCGAGGCGCCGCCGAATTGCAGCACCAGCAGGCGCGGGCGCAACTCGCGCAGGCGCTGGCGGTGCCGGGTCAAGGCGCCGAGCAGGCCGGCGAGCTTCATGCCCAGGGTCACCGGGGTGGCGTGCTGCAACCAGGTGCGCCCGGCCAGCGGCGTGTCGGCATGCCGTTCGGCCTGGTCCGCCAGGACCTCGGCAAGACGTTGCAGATCCTGCTCGAGCAAGGCCAGCGCGCGGCGCAGTTGCAGCACCAGGCCGCTGTCCATGGCGTCCTGGCTGGTGGCGCCGAGATGCACGTAGCGCTCGGCCGCGGCGTCGCCAGCCGCCACCTGGCGGCCCAGCGCCTTGACCAGCGGGATCGCCGAGTTGCCGGCAGTGGCGACCGCCTCGGCCAGCGCCAGCGGGTCGTACAGTTCGGCGCGGCAGGCCGACTCGATCGGCGCCACCGCCGTCGCGGGAACCACCCCGGTGCGCGCCTCGGCGCGAGCCAGGGCGGCCTCGAAGTCGAGCATGCCTTGCAGGCGGCCGCGGTCGGAGAACACCGCGCGCATCGGCGCCGCCGTGAAATAGGCATCGAACAACTGGTTGGCGGGTACGTCGCTCATCGGTTTTCCTTTTCCCGGCCCGTCAGGGCTCGTCGTTCAGGTAGCTGACCTTGCGCAGATCCGGCAGGCTCACGCAGACCAGCAGCGCCAGCAGGCACATGGCTGAAACATACCAGTAGAAGACGTTCTCCATCCCTACCGACTTCAGCCCCAGGGCGACGTACTCGGCCGAGCCGCCGAAGATCGCGTTGCCCACCGCGTAGGACACTCCGACGCCGAGGGCGCGCACCTCCGGCGGGAACATCTCGGCCTTGATCAGGCCGCTGATGGAGGTGTACAGGCTGACGATGGCCAGCGCCAGGATGATCAGGAAGAAGGCCATGTAGGGACTGCTCACGGTCTTCAGCGCGAGCAGGATCGGCAAGGTGCAGAGTGTGCCCAGGGTGCCGAACCAGAGCATCGAGGTCTTGCGCCCGATGCGATCGGAAAGCATGCCGAACAGCGGTTGCATCAGCATGTACGCCAGCAGGGCGAAGGTCATCACCGCGCTGGCGGTCTTGGCGCTCATCCCGGCGGTGTTGACCAGGTACTTCTGCATGTAGGTGGTGAAGGTGTAGAAGATCAGCGAGCCGCCGGCGGTGAATCCGAGCACGGTGAAGAAGGCCCGCTTGTGCTTGAACAGCTCGGCGAAGGTGCCAGACTCCTTGCGCTCCAGGGTCGACTTCGAAGCGGTCTCGTTCAGCGAGCGCCGCAGCCAGAGGGCGATCACCGCGGTGATCGCGCCGATCACGAAGGGAATCCGCCAGCCCCAGGCGCGCAGTTCGTCTTCGCTCAGCAACTGCTGCAGGATCACCACCACCAGCACCGCCAGCAACTGTCCGCCGATCAGGGTGACGTACTGGAACGAGGCGAAGAAGCCGCGCTGGCCCTTGAGCGCCACCTCGCTCATGTAGGTCGCGCTGGTGCCGTACTCGCCGCCCACCGACAGGCCCTGGAACATCCGCGCCAGCAACAGCAGCGCCGGCGCCAGGGTGCCGATGCTGGCGTAGGTGGGCATGCAGGCGATCGCCAGGGAGCCGGCGCACATCATCACCACCGAGATCAGCATGGCGGTCTTGCGCCCGTGCTTGTCGGCGATGCGGCCGAACATCCAGCCGCCGATGGGGCGCATGAGGAAGCCGGCGGCGAAGACCCCGGCGGTGTTCAGCAACTGCACCGTGGGGTTGTCGGAGGGGAAGAAGGCCGGTGCGAAGTAGATCGCGCAGAAGGCGTAGACGTAGAAGTCGAACCATTCCACGAGGTTGCCGGAGGAGGCGCCGACGATGGCGAAGATGCGCTTGCGGCGTTCTTCGTTGCTGTACTGGTGAACCGGGGCAGTCATGCTGTTGTTCTCTCGACAGGGTCCGTTTCATCCTGACCGTGCGACGGAGCGTCCTGTTCCGCTGCACACGCGCCGCGCCGCCGCCGAACCATGGGCAGCGCCGCGCGACGCGCGCTCTTGATACCGGGCGGGCGACCCGGTTGTGCCAGTCAGACCCGCTCGATGGCCAGCGCCAGGCCTTGGCCGACGCCTACGCACATGGTCGCCAGGCCGCGCCGGCCGCCGCTCTTCTCAAGTTGATGGAGCGCGGTGAGGACCAGCCGCGCACCGCTCATCCCCAGCGGGTGGCCGAGGGCGATGGCACCGCCGTTCGGGTTGACCTTCTCACTGTCGTCGGCCACGCCCAGTTCGCGCAGGCAGGCCAGGCCCTGGCTGGCGAAGGCTTCGTTGAGTTCGATCACGTCGAAGGCGTCGATCGCCAGGTCCAGGCGCCGCAGCAGCTTGCGCACCGCCGGCACCGGGCCGATGCCCATGATCCGTGGGGCGACGCCGGCGCTGGCCATGCCCAGCACCCGCGCGCGCGGAGTCAGGCCGTGCTTCTCCACTGCCTCGGCGGAGGCCAGGACCAGCGCGGCGGCGCCGTCGTTGACCCCGGACGCGTTGCCGGCGGTGACGGTCTTCTCCGGCCCGTTGACCGGCTTGAGCCGGGCCAGCGCCTCCAGGGTGGTGTCGGGACGCGGATGCTCGTCGTACTCGACCAGGGTGTCGCCCTTGCGCCCGCGAATCGTCACCGGGACGATTTCCTCGGCGAAGAAACCGGCCGCCTGCGCCCTGCCGGCGCGCTGCTGGCTGCGCAGGGCGAAGGCATCCTGGTCGGCACGCGACACGCGATAGTCGTCGGCGACGTTGTCGGCGGTCTGCGGCATCGGGTCGATGCCGTACTGCTCCTTCATCAGCGGGTTGACGAAGCGCCAGCCGATGGTGGTGTCCTCGATCTTCTGGCCGCGCCCGAAGGCGCTATCGGCCTTGCCCATCACGTACGGCGCGCGCGACATCGACTCGACGCCGCCGGCGATGGCCAGCTCCATCTCGCCGCAGGCGATGGCGCGGAACGCCGTGCCGATGGCGTCCATCCCCGAGGCGCAGAGGCGGTTGAGGGTGACGCCGGGCACGCTCTCCGGCAAACCGGCCAGCAGCAGCGCCATGCGCGCCACGTTACGGTTGTCCTCGCCGGCCTGGTTGGCGCAGCCGAGGAACACCTCGTCCAGCGCCGACCAGTCGACCCCCGGGTTGCGCTCGACCAGGGCCTTCAGCGGCACCGCCGCGAGGTCGTCGGCGCGCACCGCGGAAAGACTGCCGCCGAAACGGCCGATCGGCGTGCGCACGGCATCGCAGATGAATACCTCGCGGCTCATTCGTCGCTCCCCTTCTGTCCATGGGCGGCCGCGGTGCGCGCCTCGAGGTCGCGCAGCGCGGCGAGTTCGACCTCGCTCGGCGCGGGCGTCTCGGCGACCCGCTCGGCGAAGCGGATCGCCCAACCGGTGGCCTCGACCACCTGCTCGCGGGTCACGCCCGGATGCAGCGAAGTGACCACGAACTCGTTGCTGCCGGCTTCCGGCTCCATGATGCACAGGTCGGTGATGATCGCCACCGGCCCCTTGCCCGGCAGGCCCAGGCGCTGGCGCGAGTCGCCGCCCTCGCCATGGCCGACCGAGGTGACGAAGGCCAGCTTGTCGACGAAGGTGCGGTGCGACTGCTTGAGGATGATCAGCACTTCCTTGGCGCTGCCGGCGATTTCCGGCGCGCCGCCGGCTCCCGGCAGGCGCACCTTGGGCTGGCGGTAGTCGCCGATCACGGTGGTGTTGATGTTGCCGAAGCGGTCGACCTGGGCCGCGCCGAGGAAGCCGACGTCGATCCGTCCGCCCTGCAGCCAGTAGCGGAATATCTCACCGGTGGGGACCACGGTATCGGCGGTCTCGGCCAACTCGCCGTCGCCGATGGACAGTGGCAGGACGCTGGGCTTGGCGCCGATCGGGCCGGACTCGTAGATCAGCACGACGTCCGGCGAGGAAGTCAGGCGCGCCAGGTTGGCGGCCTTCGACGGCAGGCCGATGCCGACGAAGCACACCGCACCGTTGTGCAGGCGGCGGGCGGCGGCCACGGTCATCATCTCGTTGGTGCTGTAGCTGCTCATCGCTTGCCCTCCGCGAGCTTGGCCTGGAAGGCGCCGAAATCCTCGGTCCCCCGGATGTATTCGTCGATCCACGCGGTAAAGCTTTCGCGGTCGCGGGCGATCGGGTCCCAGTCCTGGTAGAAGCGGTTGTCGCGTTCGTAGTAGCCGTGGGCATAGGACGGATGCGCGCCGCCGGGCACCAGGCACACGGCGCTGAGCGCCCAGCTCGGCAGGACGCAGGCGTTCATCGGGGCGTCCAGTTCGTCGACGATCTCCTCGACGGTGACGATGCAGCGCTTCGCCGCCAGGGCCGCTTCCTTCTGCACGCCGAGGATGCCCCAGAGCAGCACGTTGCCCTTGCGGTCGGCCTTCTGCGCGTGGATCACGCTGACGTCCGGGCGCACCGAGGGCACCGCCGCCAGCACTTCGCCGGTGAACGGGCAGGTGACGCTGCGGATCAGCGGGTTGACCTTCGGCAGGTCGGAGCCGGCGTAGGCGCGCAGCACCGCGAAGGGCAGCCCGGAGGCGCCGGCGACATAGGCGTTGGCGAGGTCGGCGTGGCTGTGTTCCTCGATCTCCAGCGGGTGCGGCCAGCCCTTCTCCACCGCGTCGCGCAGGCGGTGCAGCGAACCGACACCGGGGTTGCCGCCCCAGGAGAACACCAGCTTCTTCGCGCAGCCTGCACCGATCAGCAGGTCGTAGACCAGGTCGGGAGTCATGCGGATCAGCGTCAGGTCTTTCCTGCCCTGGCGGATCAACTCGTGGCCGGCGGCCGTCGGGATCAGGTGAGTGAAGCCTTCGAGGGCGACGCTGTCGCCATCGTGGACGAAGCGTCGCACCGCTTCGCGCAGGGAGAGGATTTCAGCCATCGGTCGGGTCTCGTCTTGTTGTGCGCTGCCTGGACGGCACGTGACGAGAACCTTACGCCGGGGTCCGAGGGCTCACAATCCGATAATCGATTAACAGTTCGATAATCGAACAGAACGTTAGCAAGCATCCGATCGACCGAAGCCGTCGCCTCATTCGTCGCTGTGGATCACCACCAGCAATTCCGCCTGGGTCTCCCCCAGGGAGCGGATGCGGTGCGGCTTCTGTGCGTTGAAATGCAGGGCGTCGCCGCGCTCGAGGATGATCCGCTGGTTCATGAAGTCGACCTCGACCTGGCCCTCATGGACGAAGATGAACTCTTCGCCGAGGTGCTCCTTGAACGTCGAGTGACTGAAATCGCGCGGCGGGTGGACGATGAACGGCAACAGCGCGCGGGCGCCGATCTGCTGCGCGAGGGAGGCGTAGGCCGGGCCGTCGTCGCCGCTGGACAGCGACTTGCGCTGGTCGCGACGAACGATGCTGTAGCCGTCGACACCGTCGCTTTCCTCGGAGAACAGCTCCTCCACCTGCACGTTCAACGCCTTCGCCAGCTTCAGCGCGGCGGCAATGGACGGCGTGTTCAGCCCGCGCTCGACCTTGGACAGGTAGCTCTTGGTCAGGCCGGTCTTCTCGGCCAGGGTCTCCAGCGTGACCCCGAGTTTTTTTCTCAGCAATTTCAAGCGCATGGACATTGAGGACAGCCTTCTCCCGATGGCGATGAAACTTTTCTCTTGCTAATGACACTTTGTGTCATATAACTTGATCCGTGTCATTTACAGCCGGGTCGTTGCGTGGCGCGCAACTGCCTGGCGTTTCCCCCGACTCGCTCCGTCAAAGGAACCTCGCATGGCTACGACACTGGAATTACCCAAGGATCAACTGATCCAGCACGCGCTGAAGCAGATGAAAAGCAGCCTCGGCGATAATACGTGGACTGACCGGCAAAAGCTGGCCCTGACCTGCCGGATTCTCTTCGAGGCCGGCCACGACTCCGGGCTCGCCGGGCAGATCACCTCGCGCGGCCCGGAGGCGGGGACCTACTACACCCAGCAACTGGGCCTGGGCTTCGACGAGATCAGCGCCGGCAACCTGCTACTGGTCGACGAAGACCTCAACGTCCTCCACGGGCACGGCATGGCGAATCCGGCCAATCGCTTCCACAGCTGGGTCTACCGCGCCCGCCCGGACGTCAATTGCATCATCCATACCCACCCGCTGCACATCGCCGCGCTGTCGACCCTGGAAGTACCGCTGCAGGTCTCGCACATGGACCTTTGCCCGCTATACGACGACTGCGCCTTCCTCAAGGACTGGCCGGGCGTGCCGGTAGGCAACGAGGAAGGCGAGATCATCTCCGCCGCCCTCGGCGACAAGCGCGCCATCCTGCTCTCCCACCACGGCCTGCTGGCCACCGGTGCGAGCATCGAGGAGGCCTGCGTGATCGCGGTGCTGCTCGAGCGCGCGGCGAAGATGCAGTTGCTGGCGATGGCCGCTGGGGAGATCAAGCCGATCCCGCCGGCCCTGGCGCGCGAGGCCCACGACTGGATCTCCACCCCGAAGCGCCACGGCGCCGCATTCAACTACTACGCCCGGCGCTGCCTGCCGCGCAACAGCGACTGCCTGAGCTGAACGACCTTTCCCACCAGGTCCGTCCTGGCATTTCCCACTCAATGTCACGGGTACATCCAATGTCCGCATCCATCCACGGCATCATCGGCTACACCATCACCCCCTTCGCCGCCGACGGCGGTCTCGACCTGCCGGCCCTCGGCCGCTCCATCGAGCGCCTGATCGACGGCGGCGTGCATGCCATCGCCCCGCTCGGCAGCACCGGCGAAGGCGCCTACCTGAGCGATCCGGAATGGGACGAGGTGGTCGACTTCACCCTGAAGACCGTCGCCCATCGCGTGCCGACCATCGTCAGCGTCTCCGACCTGACCACCGCCAAGACCGTGCGCCGCGCGCAGTTCGCCGAATCCCTCGGCGCCGAGGCGGTGATGGTCCTGCCGATCTCCTACTGGAAGCTCAACGAGGCGGAAGTGTTCCAGCACTACCGCGCGGTGGGCGAAGCCATCGGCGTGCCGGTGATGCTCTACAACAACCCGGGCACCAGCGGCATCGACATGTCGGTGGAACTGATCCTGCGCATCGTCCGCGAAGTGGACAACGTGACCATGGTCAAGGAGAGCACCGGCGACATCCAGCGCATGCACAAGCTGCGCCTGCTCGGCGAAGGCCGGGTGCCCTTCTACAACGGCTGCAACCCGCTGGCGCTGGAGGCCTTCGTGGCCGGCGCGAAAGGCTGGTGCAGCGCCGCGCCGAACCTGATCCCGACGCTCAACGGCCAGCTCTACCAGGCGGTGCTCGACGGCGACCTGGAGAAGGCCCGCACGCTGTTCTACCGGCAGTTGCCGCTGCTCGACTTCATCCTCCGCCGGGGCCTGCCGACCACCATCAAGGCCGGCCTGGGCCTCTCCGGCCTGGAGGTGGGGGCGCCGCGCCTTCCGGTGCAGGCGCTGGATACCGAGGGCTGTCGGTATCTGCAGGGGTTGTTGGAAGAGCTGCGCTGATCACCCCGTCAGCGCTTTGACCCGACGGGCCCGGACGACTTGGGGCCCGTCGTTTTTTTTGCCGACGCGCAGCGCGCTCAGCGCGCCGCCCAGGCATTGAAACGCTGTTCCAGCTCCTCGCCGTGGTCCACCCAGAACTCGGCATCCACCGCCCGCGCGCCTTCGAGGTTGGCCGGCGCGGTCGGCAGCGCCTCCTGCACCGTCTTCGGCAGCAACGCCAGGGTGCCCTTGTGTACCGGCCCGTAGGGGATCTGCTCGGAGAACACCTTCTGCGTCTGCGGCTGGCTGACGAAGGCGATGAATTTCTCCGCCAGCGCCTTGTTCGGCGTGCCCTTCACTACCGCCCAGTACTCCGGATCGTAGAGACTGCCGGGCCAGACGATGGCCAGTTTCACCCCCTCCTTCTGCGCAGCGGCGATGCGCCCGTTGTAGGCCGCGCTCATCACCACGTCGCCGGCCGCCAGCCATTGCGGCGGCTGGGCGCCGGCCTCCCACCACTGGATGTTCGGCTTGAGCTGGTCGAGCTTGGCGAAGGCGCGGCTGACCCCCTCCGGGGTGGCGAGTACCTTGTAGAGGTCCTCCGCCTTCACCCCGTCGGCCAGCAGCGCCACTTCCAGGGTGTACTTGGCGCCCTTGCGCAGGCCGCGCTTGCCGGGGAACTCGCGGACGTTCCAGAAATCCGCCCAGGACTGCGGCGCCCTGGCCAGCTTCGTCGAGTCGTAGGCCATCACCATCGACCAGACGTAGGTGGCCACCCCGCACTCGCTGAAAGTGCCGGGGACGAACTGCGCGGGGTCGCCGAAACGCGCCGGGTCGAGGCGTTCGAACAGCCCCTCGTCGCAGCCGCGGAGCAGTTCGGGGCTCTCCACCTCGACCACGTCCCAGCTGACCTTGCCGACGTCGACCATGGCCTTCACCTTGGCCATTTCGCCGTTGTATTCGCCGGCGACCACCTGCCCGCCGCCGCTTCGCTCGAAGGGTTTGAAATAGGCCTGCTCCTGGGCGGCCTTGGTCGCGCCGCCGAAGGAGATCACCGTCAGGCTCTGGCTCTGCGCCTGGGCCGCCGCGGCGAACGCCAGGCCGAACAGGGACAACCGGGAAAACACGTGTGCGTACTGGTGCAAGGACTTGTACATGGAACACTCCCACAGCCGATTGGCATTGTTGTGATGTTGCTGAGGCAGTTGCCGGCCAGAGGCCGAAACGGTTCCGCGCGCGGTCGCCAGGCGCCGCGTCGTCGTTATGGGGGGACGCTCCGTGTCGCAGGCGACCCGGCCGAGGCCGGGCCACCGGGGCGCGTCAGAGCACGCCGATCTCGCGCGCGGTGCGATCCACCGCGATACGGGTCTTGTCGATCAGTTCGTCGATCTCGGCACGCCCGGCCACCAGCGCCGGGGCCATGATCATGCGGCCGAGGGTGGAGCGGATGATCACGCCCTCCTCGAAGCCGATGGTGCGGCAGCGCCAGGCCAGATCGTTCTCGTTGGCGAAGCGCTTGCGGGTCGCCTTGTCCTCGGCGAACTGCAGCGCGGCGACGAAGCCGGCGCCCTGGACCTCGCCGACCAGCGGATGGTCGCCGAAGACCTCGCGCAGGCAGCGTTGCAGGTAGGGTCCGGTCTCCTCCCTGACCCGCGTGACCACGCCCTCGTCGCGCAGCGCCTTGAGGTTGGCGATGGCCACCGCCGCCGCCACCGGGTGGCCGGAATAGGTCAGGCCGTGGGCGAACACCCCACCCTGCTCCACCAGCACCTCGGCGATGCGCTTGCCGAGTACCAGGCCGCCCATGGGGATGTAGCCGGACGTCAGGCCCTTGGCGATGGACAGGGTGTCCGGCTGGAAGCCGAAGTGTTCGTGGGCGAACCATTCGCCGGTGCGGCCGAAGCCGCCGATCACTTCGTCGGCGCACAGCAGCACGTCGTACTGCCGGCAGATGCGCTGGATCTCCGGCCAATAGCTTTGCGGCGGGAAGATCATGCCGCCGGCGCCCTGGAAGGGCTCGGCGACGAAGGCGGCGACGTTCTCCGCGCCCAGTTCGAGGATCTTCTCCTCCAGTTGCAGCGCCGCGCGGCGACCGAACTCGGCCGGGCTCAGCTCGCCGCCGTTGGCGTACCAGTAGGGTTCGTCGATGTGGGCGAAGTCCGGCAGCATGCCGCCCATCTCGTGCATGAACTTCATCCCGCCGAGCGCGGTGCTGCCCAGGGTCGAGCCGTGGTAGCCGTTCCAGCGGCCGATCATGATCTTCTTCTGCGGCTTGCCGAGGATCTGCCAGTAGCGCCGCACGGTACGGATCAGCACCTCGTTGGCCTCGGAGCCGGAGTTGGTGTAGATCGCGTGGCTGTAGTGGTCCGGCAGCAGGCTGAAGAGCATCTCGGAAAGCTCCACCACCGCCGGGTGGGTGGTGTGGAAGAACATGTTGTAGTACGGCAGTTGTTCCAGCTGGCGGCTGGCGGCGGCGGCGAGGTCCTGGCGGCCGTAGCCGAGGTTGGTGCACCAGAGGCCGGACATGCCGTCCAGGTAGCGCTTGCCGTCGTTGTCCCAGAGCTGCAGGCCATCGCCGCGGACCATCACCCGCGGGCCTTCGCGGTTCAGCGCCTTCTGGTCGAGGAAGGCGTGGATGTGGTGCGCGGCGTCCAGTTGCTGGTAGTCGCGGGTGTCGCGCTGCGGGTTGAGCTGAGCGGTCATCGTCTGTGTTCTCCTTGTTCCCTTGGCGCGTCAGGCCGAAGGGGATTGCAGGGGATCGAGGGCGACGGACTTGCCCTGGGCAGTCTCACCGGCCGTCTCGAGCGGTTCGGGTACGAAGAGGGGCTTGCGCATCACGCCCTTGATCCACACCACCGCCACCAGCGAGACCACGCCCAGCACCACGCCGGCGCTGGCGAAGATCCGTCCGGTCATTTCCGGGGTCGGCGAGACGTGGACCACCGCGTAGATCATCCCGGCGATGCCGAACAGTTGCGGCAGCGGGTAGAACGGCGTGCGGAACGGACGGGCGATGTGCGGATAGCGACGGCGCAGGGCCAGCACGTCGACGTGGGCGATGATGTAGGCCAGCAGCCAGGCCAGCGCGGCGGCGAGCAGCAGCAGGTTGATCGAGTCCGGGTCCTGGCCGAGGATCAGGATCGGCAGGCCGGTGATCGCGGCGACGAACAGCACCGCCACCCAGGGCGTGCGCGCCCGCCGGCTGAGCTGCTTGAATTGCGGGAAGGCCTGACCGTTCTGCGCCATCCCGTAGAGCATCCGCGGGATCGCCGCCAGCGACGAGTTGAGGGTGCTGCAGGTGGCGGTGATCGCGGCGATCACCAGGAACAGCTGGCCGTACTCGCCGAACACGCGGTTGGCGAAGAGGAAGTGCGGCAGCGGGTCGCCGGCCAGTTCCGCCTGCGGGATGCACAGCAGCGCACCGAAGCAGTAGAGGGCGATGGTCAGGAAGATGATGCTCAGGCCGAGGATCATCGAACGCGGGATATTGCGCTCCGGACGCCGCGTCTCCTCCACCAGCGGGCAGACGAACTCGGCGCCGACGAAGCCCCACACGGCCATCGCGGTGAGCGCCAGGGCGCTTACCCCGAGCGGGTTCCAGCCGCTCGCCAGGGCAGTCTGCGCGGAAGCGTGGTCACTGCTCACCGCACCCAGGCCGAGCACCAGCAGGACGATCATCATCAGCAGCGCCAGGGCGCTCTGCAGGCGCGCGAAGATGTCGATGCCGAGCAGGTTGAGCAGGGTGAACAGGCCGAGCACGCCGTAGGCCACCAGCATCGGCGGCAGCGCGCCGGGGTAGACCTTGCCGATGA
Source organism: Pseudomonas sp. HMSC057H01 (assembly GCF_001836405.1). Classification (NCBI taxonomy): domain Bacteria; kingdom Pseudomonadati; phylum Pseudomonadota; class Gammaproteobacteria; order Pseudomonadales; family Pseudomonadaceae; genus Pseudomonas; species Pseudomonas sp. HMSC057H01. The sequence continues at coordinate 41,144 of NZ_KV828413.1, forward strand.
TCAGGTCGAGCAGCAGCAGTTCCGCCGAGAGGGCGAACATCGCCACCACCACGTAGCCGGAAAAGGTCGCCAGGATCGCCGGGAAATGCCCGATGGCCACCTCGGTGTAGCTGCTAAGGCTACCGGCGCGGGGAATCATCAGGGCCAGTTCGGAAAAGGAAAAGGCGTAGCTCAGCGCCAGCAGGTAGGCCACTCCCAGCGGCACGATGAAGCCCAGGCCGGCCGTCCCGGCACCTTGCAGCATCAGTACCATCACGCCCTGGGAAACCACCAGGCCGATGGCCACCGCCAGCAGCGGTCCCAGCCCGAGCACGCGGCGCAGGGCCGGCTCACGCACGTTCGGCGTGTCGTTCATTCGATCGTCCTCTTGTTGTCGTTATCGGCATCGAGTCGTGTCGCGTCCGTCGCGTCTTCAGCGCAACTGGAACCAGGTCGTCTTCAACTGGGTGTACTTGTCGAAGGAATGCAGCGACAGGTCGCGACCGAAGCCGGACTGCTTACCGCCGCCGAAAGGCACCGCGACGTCCAGCGCGTCCACGGTATTCACCGACACCGTTCCGGCATTCAAGCGCCGCGCCACCCGGTGCGCACGGTGCAGGTCGTCGCTCCACAGCGAGGCGGCGAGGCCGTAGCGGCTGTCGTTGGCCAGGCGGATGGCCTCGTCCTCGGAGTCGAAGGCGCTGATCGCCAGCACCGGACCGAAGATTTCCTCGCGGGCCAGCTGCATGTCCGGGCGTACGTCGCCGAACAGGGTCGGTTCGATGAAGTTGTCCGAACCGTTGATCGTCAACTGGCGGCCACCGCCGAGCAGGGTCGCGCCCTCGCCTTGCGCCCGCTCGATGGCGGCGAGAATCCCGGCGGTCTGCCGGCGGTCGACGATGGCGCCGGCGCGGCTGGCCGGGTCCAGCGGATCGCCCGGCTGCCAGTCGCGGGCCTTGGCCAGCAGGCGCTCGACGAACTCGTCGTGGATCGAACGCTCCACCAGCAAGCGCGAGTTCGCCGAACAGACCTCGCCCTGGTTGAAGAAAATGCCGAAGGCGGCCTTTTCCGCCGCCAGGTCAAGATCGCGGCAATCGGCGAACACCAGGTTCGGACTCTTGCCGCCGCACTCCAGCCAGACCTGCTTGAGGTTGGATTGCGCGGAATACTGCATGAAGTACTTGCCGACCTCGGTGGAGCCGGTGAACACCAGTGCGTCCACCTCCGGGTGCAGGCCGAGGGCCTTGCCGGCCTGCTCGCCGAGGCCCGGCACCACGTTCAGCACGCCTTCCGGCACCCCCGCCTCCAGGGCCAGCTCGGCCAGGCGCAGGGCGGAGAACGGCGACTGCTCGGCCGGCTTGAGCACCACCGAGTTGCCGGCGGCCAGGGCCGGGGCGAGCTTCCAGGCGGCCATGTCGAGCGGGAAGTTCCACGGCACCACCGCGCCGATCACCCCCAGCGGCACGCGGGTAATGGTGGCCAGGGCCTGCTGGGCGGTCGGCGCGACCTGGTCGTAGAGCTTGTCGAGGCTTTCCGCATACCAGGCGAAGACGTGGGCGGCGCCGGGCACATCGATGTTCCAGGCGTCCATCACCGGCTTGCCCATGTTCAGCGAGTCGAGCAGCGCCAGCTCTTCGCGATGGGCCAGCATCAGCTCGGCCAGGCGCAGCAGCACGCGCTTGCGCTCGACCGGGGCGAGACGCGCCCAGGGGCCTTCGTCGAAGGCGCGGCGGGCGGCGGCCACTGCCGCGTCGACGTCGGCCGCATCGCAGGCCGCGACCCGCGCCAGCAGGCGATTGCTCGCCGGATCGATGGCGTCGAAGGTAGCGCCGCTGGCGGCCGGACGCTGGCGGCCGCCGATCAGGGCCTGGTCGATGAAGCGCTGTGTCGCGGCGCGCCGTTGCCAATCGCTGAGTTCGAACACCCCACCTTCTCCTTGTTATCTCGCCGGTCTGCGCCGGTCGTGGTTCTGCACGCATGGCCCGGACCGCCGGGAGGCGGACCGCTGTCCATGGGGTCGATGGGGAAGGATGGTCGCGCAAGCCGCGGCGAAGGAAAATTATTAAAAATGTCCTCGGGACATAAGAAAAAGCTGGCCAGGCGTGCCCCGGCAAAGTGCGTCGTGCTGGGTTATCGTGCAGGCGGGCAATCGTCGTCGCGGCCAGCGCCGCGACGCTCGGCAGCGGCCTGCAACTTGCTTGCAGCGCGGCGGACACAACAATCGAGGCGCGCACGCCCGGCCCGGGGAGGATGATGCGCCGATGAGGTCTTGCAGTGGCGTCCTATACCTTGCGGCAACTCAAGTATTTCGTGACCACCGTGGAATGCGGCAGCGTGGCCGAGGCCTCGCGCAAGCTGTACATCGCCCAGCCGTCGATCTCCACGGCGGTGAAGGGTCTGGAGGAAAGCTTCGGCGTGCAGCTGTTCATCCGCCACCACGCCCAGGGCGTGTCGCTGACCCCCGCCGGCGCGCGCTTCTACCGCAAGGCCCAGGAGCTGCTGCGGATGGCCCACGAGTTCGAGCAGAACGCCCTGGCCGACAACGACGTGATCGCCGGGCAGATCGACATCGGCTGCTTCGAGACGGTCGCCCCGCTCTACCTGCCGGGCCTGATCGCCGGCTTTCGCCAGGCCTATCCGGGGGTGGAGATCCGCATCCGCGACGGCGAGCAGCAGGAACTGGTGCAAGGCCTCACCTCGGGGCGCTTCGACCTGGCCTTCCTCTACGAGCACGACCTCGACTCGACCATCGAGACCGAGCCGCTGATGCCGCCGCAACGACCCCACGCGCTGCTCCCCGAAGGCCACCGCTTCGCCGGGCAGGCGCAAGTGTCGCTGCGCGACCTGTGCCTGGAACCGATGATCCTGCTCGACGTGCAGCCCAGCCGCACCTATTTCGTCAGCCTGTTCGAGGAACTCGGCCTGACGCCGAACATCGCCTTCAGCTCGCCGTCCATCGAGATGGTGCGCGGCATGGTCGGCCAGGGCTTCGGCTTCTCCCTGCTGGTCACCCGCCCGCATTCGGAATGCACCTACGACGGCAAGAAGGTGGTCATGGTCGACCTCGCCGAGCCGGTGTCCACCTCCGGGCTCGCCGCCGCCTGGCTGAAACGCGCGCAACTGACCAAGCCGGCACGATTGTTCGTCGACTACTGCCGGGAGCAACTGGGCAAGCTTGCCGAGCGCCGGCACTGACCCTCAGCTTTCCGACATTCCAAGAGGAACTTTCTTTCTGACAAAGACGAATCCGATGACTGTGGCAAAAAGCCTCCGTTGCTAGGGTGGCCGGCGCTCCGGACCACCCCGGTCCGGCGCACCATCCGCTCCATCCGCTGAGTTCCGTTAGCCTATCGGCGGCTCAGGCTGCCGAAGCGGGATTCCATCCGGTCAGTGCAACTCCGCCTTCCCCAAGGCGTTTCCAGGCCGTCATGCTCCGCCACGCGCTAGGACATGACGGCCCTTTTTACCCCTCCCGCGCCGTCTCAGGCACAATCCCCCGACGCCACCGGCCAGGGGAACGCGGATGCTGATCGACGAAGAAATCACCCTCAAGAAGCTGGAAACCTTCCTCGCCTTCATGCGCACCGGCAACCTGGCGCGCGCGGCGGCGGAACTGGGCACCAGCAACGTCAGCGTGCACCGCGCCATCCACTCGCTGGAAAGCGCCCTGCGCTGCCCGCTGTTCAAGCACGAGGGACGCAACCTGACCCCGCTGGAAAGCGCCTACGTGCTCGAGGAGCGCGCGCAGAAGCTGGTCCAGGAGGTACTCGACACGGTGCGCCTGACCCGCGAGGCGGCCGGCTTCTCCGCCGAGCGCTTCAAGCTCGGCGCGCTCTATTCGCTGACGGTGAAGACCGTGCCGCAACTGATCATGGGCCTCAAGCTGCGACGCAGCGCGCTGAATATCGACCTGATCCTCGGCTCCAACGTCGACCTGTTCTACCAGCTGAAGAACATGGAGCTGGACGCCATCCTGGTGTCGCTCAACGACAGCGTCAGCGATCCCGACTGCGAGCACCTGCCGCTGTTCTCCGATGACATCTTCCTCGCCGTGCCGGTGGACTCGCCCTACGCCAGGCTCGCCGAGATCGATCTCAGCACCCTGCGCGACACGCCCTTCGTCACGCTCACCCAGGGCTTCGCCACCCATCAGGACGGCACCCGGGTGTTCCAGCAGGCCGGTTTCGAACCGCAGATCGCCATGCAGGTGAACGACATCTTCACCCTCCTCAGCATGGTCAGCTCGGGGGTCGGCCATGCGCTGCTGCCCAAACGCATCGAGGCGGTCTACGAGAACCGCGTGCGGCTGATCCCGCTGCAACCGCGCTATCGCCTGCAGCAGCACATCGGCGTGGTGTTCCTCAAGGCCAAGGAGCGCGACCCGAACCTGCTGGCGTTGCTCGCGGAGTGCCGGATGTACAGCCTGCGCCTGGAGCAGGAGGCGGCGGGATAGCGGACGGAAGTCCACATTACCGCTGGCCCGCTGACCTCTCCCCAACCCTCGCCCTTCAGGGAGAGGGTGCCCGGACGAGCCCGCTCACCCAACCAGGCCGCGCACGCTGAAATACAGCAGCGACGGCCCCAGCAGGCAACCGATGGCGGTATAGAACGCCGCGGTCAGGCAACCGTAGGGCACCAGCTTCGGGTCGGTGGCGGCGAGGCCGCCGGCGACGCCACTGGAGGTGCCCATGAGACCACCGAAGATCACCGCCGTACGTGGATTGTTCAGGCCGATGTAGGGCGCGACGAAAGGCGTCAGGACCATCACCAGGATCGCCTTCACCAGCCCGGCGGCGATGCTCAGCGCCATCACCTCGGAGCTGGCCCCCAGGGCGGCGCCGGTCACCGGTCCGACGATGTAGGTGACCGCGCCGGCGCCGATGGTGGTCAGGCTGACCGCATCGGTGTAGCCGAACGCCATGGCCACCGCGACCCCGGCGACGAACGACGAACCGACCCCGAGGAACAGCGACACCACCCCGGAAACCCCTGCCCGACGCAATTCCTCGACATTCACCCCGAAGGCCGTGGCGACGATGGCGAAGTCGCGCAGCATGGCGCCGCCCAGCAGGCCGATACCGGACATCAGGGGCACGTCCACCAATCCTTTCTGCCCGCCGGTGGCGACGCCGCCGACGTAGGACAGCACCAGGCCGAGGAAGATCGCGATCGCCGAGCCGTGCAGGCGCCCGCGGGTGAGGCGCGCCGACAACCAGTAGGACACCGCCATGGTCACGCCGATGATGGCGAAGCCGCTGATCAGGCCGTAGCCATTGATGACTTTGTTCAGGGACTCGAACATGGCGCTCACCCCTGCACGCTGGTGCGCGGTTTCAACGGCGGGGCGCCTTCGGCTTTCTTCCGGCCGAAGCGGTCGAGCAGCGGGACCAGGGCGAAGGCCACGGCGACCGCGGCGATGCCGGCGAGGATAGCGGCCGGCCCGCCGCTCAGCGCGCCGAGGACGTTCTGCTGGGCGGCCATGGCGACCACGATGGGAATGTAGACCGCGCTCCAGAACTCCACGCCCTGCTCGGTCTTCGCCGAGAGCAGGCCGCGCTTGCCCAGGTAGCCGCCGACGAAGATCAGCAGCAGCATGGCGATGCCGACGCCACCGACGTTGGCCGGCACGCCGAGCAGCACGCCAAGGATCTCGCCGATGAACAGCCCGGCGAGGGTACACAGAGACAGCAGTGCGACACCGTAGATAATCATTATTGTTGTCCTCGGTTGCGGATCGATGTTGTTGTTTTTATGCCTCGAACGAACGCTTATCGGGTTCTCTTTTCCTCCTCGCGCAACAGCGCGTCCAGGGTATCCGCCCGGGAGCCTTCGAAGGCCGGCGTGGCGCAGCCGAACAGAGGCCGCGCCAGACCGCTGAGGACCCGTCCCGGCGGCAGCTCGAGATGCAGGCGGGCACCGCGCTCGTAGGCGCTGCGCAATGTCGCCAGCCACTCGACGCGGCGCGCCATGTTGCCGGCGAGATCGTCGGCCAGCGCGGCCGGTTCGGCGACCAGGCGCGCCCGGCTGCTGCTCAGGTAGGGCACGCGCGGCCGACGCAGGCGGACACCGGCGAACGCTTCGGCCAGGCGCGCGGCCGGTTCGTCGAGCAGCGCACAGTGCGACGGTACGCTCACCGCCAGGCGCTTCGCCGCGCTGGCGCCGGCGGCACGCGCGCGTTCGGCGAGGGCGGCCAGCGCCGCTTCGCTGCCGGCCACCACCAGTTGCCGCTCGGCGTTGACGTTGGCCAGGTAGAGCGGCGGGTGCTCGCGCCGCACCATCAGGATCAGCGCATCCAGTTGCGCCTGGTCGAGACCGAGGATGGCGCTCATCCCGTAGCCCTCGGGCCAGGCGGCCTGCATCAGTTCGCCGCGCAGCGCCACCAGACGCAGCGCGTCGTCGAAGTCCAGCGCGCCGGCCACCACCGCCGCCGGATAGGCGCCGATGGACAGCCCGGCGACCAGCCCCGGCCGATGCCCGCGCGTCTCCAGCAGGCGGCTGGCGGCGACCCCGGCGATCAGCAGGCACAACTGCACCGCGCGGGTGCCGCGCAAGGCCTCGGCGCTCTCCAGTTCGGCCGGCGCCTGGCCGAGACAGTCCGCCGCCTGCTCCAGGCAGGCGCGCACCGGCGGTTCGTCGGGCAAGGCCGCGAGCATGCCGGGACGTTGGGCGCCCTGGCCGGGATAGGCGAACAGCACGCTCATGCCTCGACCTCCGCGACCCGCCAGGGGTCTTCCAGCAACAGCGGCGCCTCGCTGCCTTTCGCCAGCACCCGGGGCCGACCCTCGGCCCATTCGCGCAGGGCCACGCCACCCGCCGGGGTCTGCAATTGCAGGTCGATCCGGCAGGGACACTGCTCGAAGCGTTGCAGCAGGCGCAGCGCGTCATCGCGCGGGAACGGGCGCGGGGTGCGCAGCAGCAGGTCGAGGTCGCTGTCCGGATGCAGCACGGCGACCCCGCTGGCCAGCTCGAAACCGGCGCCGCCGGTCACGCCCCAGGCCAGTCCCAGCGCGTTCAGCGGCGCACGCAGGTCGCGCAAGGCACGCCAGGCCGGCAGATCGCGCAGCATCGCCGGCTCGCGCTGGCCCAGCGCTTCCGGGCGCAAGCGCCAGGTGATTGCCGCCAACGGCATCCAGCCGGCCCAGCGCTGCTCCCGCACCAGGCCGCGCACGCCGATGGCCACCCGCGCAGGATCTGCCGGCGCACGGCGCACCACCACCGGCCAGCCGGCCTTCAGTGCCGCGCAGACCCAGGCCGGAGCATTCTCCGGCAAATGCGCCGGCGCCATGCCCAGGAGCAGGTCATGGGGTTCCGGCCCTGCCCTGCGGCGCATCGGATCAGGAGCGAGCCGTCGCCGGCTGGAGCCCCGCTGTGAGCTGTTCGCGATGACCACGGCTCGCTCCTGAATTCACCACTGCTCGCGCAGCAGCCGGCGCACCTGCGCCGACGCCTCGCGGTTGGCCGCGCCGAGGCGGCCGCCGAGGTCGCGCGGGCCGCCGAGGATATCGGCCAGGGCCTCGCCCAGGCAGGTGCGGACCCGCACCAGGTCCGCCGTCGACGGCACCTCGACGGTCTCCACCGGAAGGGTCCTCCAGAGCAGGCCGAGCGACGCGTAGCTGTCGATGTCGTAGGCCATCGGCGGCACCTTCGCCGCCAACGCCTCCAGTTCCTCGACGCTGCGCAGGGTGATCCGCGCGGCGGCGGCCTTGCCCATGGCGTGGACCATCACCCCCGGATCGTGCAAGGCGATCAGGCGGTTGGCCTGGTAGCCGTGGGCGAGGAACGCACCGGACATCGCCTTGCCCACCAGCAGGCCGATCAGCGGATGCCCGGCGAGTCGGGCGCGGGCGTAGGCATCCACCGCCCCGGCCAGCGCCTGGTGGATACCCAGGGCCTCCTCGCGGCGGCCGTAGGCCTGGCTCGGCACGTCGACGATGGCCAGCAGCGCGCGCTTGCGCGGCGCCTCGCGGTCGGCCTCCAGCGCCTCGTCGACGGCGGCGGCCAGGCCCCAGCCCTCGAGCAGCCCGACCTCGCCCTGGCGAGCGCGCGGGAACGGATTGTCGGGATCGGGCACGACGGCCAGGAAACGCACCGGGTAGCCGTCCAGCTCGGCATCGGCGACGCGCAACGAAGCAGGATCGCCGGGACGCGGCGCGAGGCTACCGGCCAGCGCCTGGAACCAGGCCAGGCCACGGGAAGTGAACGGTTGGCTCATGTTGCATCTCCTTGGCCCAGCCCCTGGTACAGCCGGCGCACGCCGGCGGCATCCGGTTGCTCGGCGGTATCGAGGTCGCCCAGCCGCCGCAGGTAATCCTCGGCGCGGCGGCAGCGCGGCCGTGCCGGCAGGCCCTTGGCGAAATACGCGAGTACCGAGGTGCGTACCTCATCGAGGTCGTCGGCCAGGTAGGCGTCGGCGAGACCGCTGGCGAAGCGCTGCTCGCCGCCGGTGAGGCTCCAGATGAACGGCCGGTCGCGCGAGTCGTATTCAGCGATGCCGGCCTCCTGTTCGATCACCTGCGGACCGTTCAATCCGAGGCGCGCCTCGCGGGTCACCAGCACGTAGCTGCACAGCCCGGCGGCGATGGACATGCCGCCGAAGCAGCCGACCGGCCCGGCGATCACCGCCACCACCGGCTGGTAGCGCTGCAGATCGACGATGGCCGCCTGGATCTCGGCGATCGCCGCCAGTCCGAGGTTGGCTTCCTGCAGGCGCACGCCACCGGTTTCCAGCAACAGCAGGGCCCGGGTCGGAACGCCGTTGCGGTTGTCCTCGGCGGCCAGCTCCAGCGCGCCGGCGATCTTCGCTCCGCTGACCTCGCCAAGGCTGCCGCCCTGGAAGGCACCTTCGATGGCGGCGAGCACCGCCGGCTGGCCGTCGAGCAGGCCACGGGCGACCACTACCCCATCGTCGGCCTGGGGCACGATGCCCTGTCGTTCCAGCCAGGGTGACTGCACGCCGGCGAAGGGATCGAGCAACTCGCGGAAGCTGCCCGCGTCGAGCAGGGCACGGGCGCGTTGGCGCGCTCCCAGTTCGGTGAAGCTGCGCAGCGCCAGCAGGCGGGCGACGTCAGTCATGGCCAGCCTCCTCCAGTGCCTGCTCCAGGCGCAGGCGGACCACCCCGGGAGTGGCGCCGAAATCGTGGATGCGGATCGACGCGGCCGGCGCCGTGGACGCCGCGAAGACCCGCGCGAAGAGTTGTTGCCAGCGCGGGCCGCTGCCGTTTACCGAGGTCACCACCTGGATGCTCAGCGCGCCTCCGGCGGCCGGCTCGAGCAGCACCTCCAGGTCGCCGGAGCCGACGCAGCCGGCCAGGGCGCGACCGCGCGCCGGAGCGCCGGCGGGAAATTCGAAGGTCAGGGTTTCCATCTCAGAGACTCCCAGCCCACCCACCGGACACGGCGGGCAGGCGATCGAGGAAAAGACAGGCGGCCAGCAGGTCGGCGGCGCCGCCGGGCGAAGCGTTCAGCGCCAGCAGGCGGCGGTCCAGCTCGCACAGGCGGCGACGCCCGGCGAGACTGGCGCTGCCGCCGGCGGCGAGCACCGCGCGGGCGCCATCCTGCATCGCGGCGAGGCCGACGCGGCCGGCGCGGTGCAGCACGCAGGTATCGTCGAGGACGCTCATGATCGCCAGCAGCGCATCGAGCCTGGCGTTCTGCTCGCCAGCGCCGCCTTCGCGGCTGCGCCATAGCTGCGGCAGGCCGTGGCGCACTGCGCGGGGGAAGCCGAGACGCGCCTCCTCGCGGGCGCCGCCGACGCCGTAGCGCCGACGGACGCGCTCGCCGTGGCTGTCGCCGATGGCGGCCGCCGGATCGTCGAGCAGGGCGATGCGTCCTGCGCGCGCGGCCACTTCGCCGGCCTGCGTGCGGCGCGGTTCGAGAGCGGCGGCCGCGACCAGCAGGCCGAGCGCCCAGATCGCTCCGCGATGGGTGTTCACGCCTTCGGTGGTACGCAGCATCGCCGCCTCGCCGTCGCGCCCCAGTTGGCCAAGGACGCCGCGCAGGCGCGCATCGATGCGCCCATGCCGCTGGGCGGCGTCGGCCATTTCCTTGAAACACGGCCACAGGCTCAGCGCCGAGGCCTGCATCAGGCCCAGGTGCAGGTCGGCATGCGCGCCATTGCCGCGACGGTCCACCAGGGCCGGTTTGGGCGACAGTTCGGCTTCGTCGATGAGGGCGTCCACCGCCAGGTCGGCCAGGCATTCGCCGAGGTCGGCGCGCAGCGTCGCCGCGAGGTTCGCGATGGCGTTCATCACCAGCTCCTGAAACGCGCCGGCGGCTGGTACAGCCCGCCGGACCACTCGACCAGCTCGGCGATGCTCTTCGCCGCCAGCAGCTCGCGCGAGGCGTCGGTGCGGCGGATGCCGAGGTCCTCGGGCAGCGCGATCAGCCCTTCGCGGCGCATCCGCTGGGTCTCGCGCGGATCGTGGCGCAGGCCGATCGGACTGATCCCCGCCACCGCGGCGATCATCGCCTGGCGTTCCTCCAGCGAGCGCGCCTTGTACAGGTAGGCGATGCCTTCCTCGGTGAGCACATGGGTGACGTCGTCGCCATAGATCATCACCGGCGCCAGCGGCATGCCGGTCTGGCGCGCCACCTCCAGCGCGTCGAGACGCTCGACGAAGGTCGGCTTGCCGCCGTCCTGGAAGGTCTCGACCATCTGCACCACCAGCTTCCTGCCGCGCTCCAGCAAGGCCTCGGGTTCGCCCCGCATGTCCAGCCAGGCCGCCGTCGAGTGGCGCCGGCCGCGCGGGTCGTGGCCCATGTTCGGGGCGCCGCCGAAGCCGGCCAGGCGTCCGCGGGTGACGGTGGAGGAATGGCCGTCGCCGTCGACCTGGAGGGTGGCGCCGATGAACAGGTCTACCGCGTACTGCCCGGCCAGTTGGCAGAACATCCGATTGGAACGCAGCGAGCCGTCGCGACCGGTGAAGAACACGTCGGGACGCTGGGCGATGTAGCCCTCCATGCCCAGCTCGGTGCCGAAGCAGTGCACGCTCTCGACCCAGCCGCTCTCGATGGCGGGGATAAGGGTCGGGTGCGGGTTGAGGGTCCAGTGCCGGCAGATCTTGCCCTTCAGGCCGAGGGACTCGCCGTAGGTCGGCAGGATCAGCTCGATGGCCGCGGTGTTGAAGCCGATGCCGTGGTTCAGCGACTGCACGTTGTGCCGCTGGTAGATGCCGCGGATCGCCATCATCGCCATCAGCACGTGGACCGGCTTGATGTGGCGCGGGTCGCGGGTGAACAGCGGCTCGATGTAGAACGGCTGGTCGGCCTCGACCACGAAGTCCACCCAGGACGCCGGGATGTCCACTCGCGGCAGGTCGCGCGGGTCGTCGACGATACGGTTGACCTGGACGATGACGATGCCGTCGCTGAACGCGGTGGGCTCCACCAGCGCCGGGGTGTCTTCGGTGCTCGGCCCGGTGTACACGTTGCCTTCGCGGTCGGCGACGAAACCGGCGACCAGTGCGACGTTGGGGATCAGGTCGACCACCAGCCGCGCGTACAGCTCGATGTAGGTGTGGATCGCGCCGATCTCCAGCAGGCCGTCTTCGAGCAACTGGCCGATGCGCAGGCTCTGCGGGCCGGAGAAGGAGAAGTCGAGCTTGCGCGCGATGCCCAGTTCGAACAGGTCGAGATGCTCCGGACGACCGACGCTGGGCATGATCATGTGCAGGTCGTGCAGCTTGCCGGGATCGACCCGCGCCAGCGAACGGGAGAGGAAGTCCGCCTGCTTCTGGTTGTTGCCTTCCAGCACCACCCGATCGCCCGGCGCGATCAGCGCCTCCAGCGCGGCGACCAGGCGTTCGCGCGGCAGCACCGCGCCGTCGGCCAGGCCGCGCACGCGCTCGAGGCGCCGCTGCTTTTCCTGGCGGCGCCGCGACCACTGCGGCGGGGGAGAGATCGGTGTCGTCATGTCGGCTCCAGGTTTCACGCTGTCGTGAGGAGCCACGTTAGGCAGGCCGCCAGGCCTGTTCAATCAAGCCGGGCGACGAACCGTTACGCCAAGGTTAACGATCTGGAGGATCAGGCGCGGCGACGGGCCTGGCTGTCGATCAGGTACTGCAAGCGGAACAGGTGACGGTAGCCGGCCTCCCAGGCGCCGTGGCCGGACTTCACGTTGATGTGCCCGGCCTCGGGCAGGATCACCGTCTCCGCGCCCCAGGCGCGGGCCAGGTGCATGGCGCGCTGCGGGCTGCAGGCCTGGTCGTTGTCGGAACCCACCAGCACGCTGGGGAACGGCAACGGCTCGCGGCTGATCGGCGCGAAGTTGCGCAGCGCCTCGGCGCAGCTCTCGCGCTCGACGTCGGCCGGCGCCACCAGCAGGGCGCCGCGTACCTGGTCGCGCACCCGGCGCTCGGCCTGGGCCGCCCACAGCGCCACTGTCACACAACCCAGGCTGTGCGCGATCAGCACCACCGGCCCGGGCTGGCGGCGGATCTCGGCGTCCAGCTCGGCGATCCAGTCGGCGCGCAGCGGGGTGATCCAGTCCTGTTGCTCGACCCGTGAGGCATTGGGCAGCGCGCGCTGCCAGTGACTTTGCCAATGGGCGTCTTCCGAGCCGTACCAACCGGGCACCAACACATAACGGACGCGTTCGCTGTGCATGGAGATCCCTCCAGAAAAATTCATCACCAGGGAAGTGTAAGGGCGCAGTCTTTTTTCTCTAAGGAATAAAAAGCAATTTTAATATTCTATGAATTCATATGAGCCAATCGAGTTGATCCAGCGCAAGCCGAAGCCACTTTTCCGCGGCAACGCCTGGGCGACGCATGCCATCGGCGGTATACCTGAGCGCAGGCATCAGGTATCGGGACAGGATCATGGCCAAGAAATTTCCCCTCCATCCCAGCCACCCGGAGCGCATCTGCTGGGGTTGCGACCGCTATTGCTCGGCGGAATCTATGGGCTGCGGCAACGGCGCCAGCCGCACCCAGCATCCCAGCGAACTGTTCGGCGAGGACTGGGCCGGTGAATGGGAAGTCGAAGGAACGGAGGACGCCAAGGAGCAGGAGGCGCCGGCACGCCAGGCCTGAGCGCCCAGGCGTGGGGCGTGCAAGCGACGGGCACGATGCGCGATGCATTCGGAAGCCCGGCCTCGGCGGACACACCCGAGGAGCGTCCATCCGGAATAAAAAAGACCGCTCTCCCCTGCCCGGATCGGAGCGGTCGAAACCGTTGCCCGCCCGGCCTGCGCCGGACGGCGTGGATTCGCTTCAGCGTGCGGTGATCACTGCCAGCCTGGTGATCCCGGCGCGCTCGATGGAAGCCATGGCCTTCGCCACCTGGCCGTAGTTCACCCCTTCGTCGGCCTGCAACTGCACGCGGACCTCGGCGTCCTTCGCCTTGGCCGCGGCCAGGTTGCTCTCCAGCAGCTCCGGCTGGATCTCGTCCTTGTTGACGAACAGCTTGCCGGCGCCATCGATGCTCACCACCAGGGGATCCTTCTGCTCCGGCGGGGCCACCGATTCGGTCTTCGGCAGGTTGATCGGGATCGAGTTGGTCAGCAGCGGCGCGGTGACGATGAACACCACCAGCAGCACCAGCATCACGTCGACCAGCGGGGTGACGTTGATTTCGGAAAGGACTTCGTCGCTGTCCTGGGTCGAGAAGGCCATGTCAGGACGCCTCCTTCACGTTGCGCGAGGGGTTGCCGGCCTGGCGCGCGGCGGAGGGATGGACGATGACGCGGAACGCGCTCTTCTGCGCCAGGCTGTAGAAGTCGTGGGCGAAGTCGTCGAGGTCGGCGGCGGTCAGCTTCAGGCGCCGCAGGAAGTAGTTGTAGACCAGCACCGCCGGCACCGCGACGGCGATTCCCACGCCGGTGGCGATCAGCGCGCTGCCGATCGGCCCGGCCACGGTCTCCAGGCTCGCCGAGCCGGCCGCGCTGATCCCCTTGAGCGCCTCCATGATGCCCCAGACGGTGCCGAACAGACCGATGAAGGGCGAGGTCGAGCCGATCGAGGCGAGCACCGCCAGGCCCGACTCCAGAGAACGCCGCTCGCGCTGGATCTGCTGGCGCAGGGCGCGTTCGAGACGGTCCTGGTGGTTGATCGACTGGGCCAGGTCGGGCTGGCCGTTGTCCTGCACCTGGATCGCGGCGAAGCCGGCCTGGGCCACGCGGGCGCCGGCGCCCTGCTTGTCCTGCGCCTGCTCGCCAGCGGAGTCGAGGCTGGTGGCGCTCCAGAACTGCTTCTGGAACTGGCGGTCCTGGCGCTTCTGCCGGGCGAACTGCACGCCCTTGACCAGGGCCAGGCCCCAGGTGACCACGGAAAAGCCGACCAGCAGCCAGATGACGGCGCCTTCGACGGATTCGAGCGGGGTGGTTAACAGACTCATGACGGATGCTCCTCGTGACGCTGCAGATTCAGTTCAACTTGAAATCGATCGGTACGCTGACCCAGCCGTCCTCGGCCTTGTCGCCGCGCTTGGCGGGAACGAAGGACCAGCGCTTGACCGCTTTCACCGCGGCCTGGTCGAGGGCTTCGCGTCCGCTCGACTTCTGCACCTGGATCTCGCTCGGGCTGCCGCTGGCGAGGACATGCACCCGCAACAGCACGGTGCCCTCCCAGCCGCGGCGCATGGCCAGGGCGGGGTATTCCGGCGCCGGGTTGTGCAGGTAGCCGGCGTTCGCCGACGGCGGCGTCAACGGCGCCGGAGCAGCGGCCGGCGCCGGCGGGGCGGGTGGCGCGGCGGGTTGTGGCGGCGCGGGCGGAGCCGGCTCGACGGCCTTCGGCGCCGGCTTGGGCCGGGGTTGCGGCTTGGGCTTGGGTTTCGGCTTGGGCACCGGCTTCGGCGGCGGCGGCTTCACCGCGTTCTCGTCGACCACCGGCGGTGGCGGTTCCTCGACCACTGGCGGCAACGGCTCGGGC
>NZ_KV828413.1:56089-165611 GCF_001836405.1 Pseudomonas sp. HMSC057H01
CACCACCGGCGGCGCCGGGGCGGTGAACTCGATGGTCATCGGCGGCACCTGTGGCGGCACCTCGGGCAGCGCCGGGGTTCTCTGCTGGCTCAGCCAATGGATCACCGCTCCGTGCAGGGTCAGGGCGAACAGGACCAGCAGGATCGTCTCGCGCCGGCTGAGCACCCGACCCTGTGCCGGGTTGTGGCGAACCAGGTGCAACGCCTGGCGAACCGGCCGACCGAGCGCCACCAGGTCGCCGCCGGGCGTCTCGCGCCAGGGCTGCGTGCGGGCATCGACGGGCTGGGGGGTTGCCATGGAAAAGCTCCTTGCACTGACGAACTCGATGGCCGCTCAGGTCCGTGCTGGAGTCCTAGCGGCGCAGGGAGTTGCATGATTGGCAAGGAGGCTTAGCGCCTGAAGTAATTATTTTTGTTATGGAAATAACTTCTGGAGCTATGGGTTTCGCCCATCACGCCACAGGCCGCGTGGTTGGCGGGCTACAGCGATCCGACGAAAAACCCATGCCTTGCGGGCATGAAAAATATTCCTGAAAGGCTGGTGTTTTCGCCGTTGGAAGCGGCGGAGAACGCTGCGCGGACAACCCGCGAAAACGAAAAACCCCGGCCTGGGCCGGGGTTCTGGTGGACTCAGCGGGGAATCACTCCACCGCCTTGACCATGTCTTCGATGACCTTCTTGGCGTCGCCGAACACCATCATGGTCTTGTCCAGGTAGAACAGCTCGTTGTCCAGGCCGGCGTAGCCGCTGGCCATGGAGCGCTTGTTGACGATCACGGTCTTGGCCTTGTAGGCCTCGAGGATCGGCATGCCGGCGATGGGCGACTTCGGATCGTTCTTCGCCGCCGGGTTGACCACGTCGTTGGCACCGAGCACCAGGACCACGTCGGTCTGGCCGAACTCGGAGTTGATGTCCTCCATCTCGAACACCTGCTCGTAGGGCACCTCGGCCTCGGCCAGCAGCACGTTCATGTGCCCCGGCATGCGCCCGGCGACCGGGTGGATGGCGAACTTCACGGTGACCCCGCGATGGGTCAGCTTCTCCGCCAGTTCCATCAGCGCGTGCTGGGCGCGGGCCACCGCCAGGCCGTAGCCGGGGACGATGATCACGCTGTCGGCGTTGGTCAGCAGGAACGAGGCATCGTCGGCCGAACCGGACTTCACCGGACGCTGCTCCTTGGAGCCCGCCGGGCCGCCGGCGTCGGCTTCGGCGCCGAAGCCGCCGAGGATGACGTTGAAGAACGAGCGGTTCATCGCCTTGCACATGATGTAGGAGAGGATCGCACCCGAGGAGCCGACCAGCGAGCCGGCGATGATCAGCATCGAGTTGTTCAGCGAGAAGCCGATCCCCGCCGCGGCCCAGCCGGAATAGGAGTTGAGCATCGACACCACCACCGGCATGTCGGCGCCGCCGATGGGGATGATGATCAGCACGCCGAGGACGAAGGCCAGCGCCAGCATCACGGCGAAGGCGGTGAGGTTGCCGGTGAACATGAACACCAGGCCCAGGCCGAGGGTCGCCAGGCCGAGCACCAGGTTCAGCAGGTGCTGCCCGGAGAACTGCACCGGGGTGCCCTGGAACAGGCGGAACTTGTACTTGCCGGAGAGCTTGCCGAAGGCGATCACCGAACCGGAGAAGGTGATGGCGCCGATGGCCGCGCCGAGGAACAGCTCCAGGCGGTTGCCGGTGGGAATGGTGTCGCCCAGGTGCGCGACGATCCCCAGCGACTGCGGCTCGACCACCGCGGCGATGGCGATGAACACCGCGGCCAGGCCGATCATGCTGTGCATGAAGGCGACCAGCTCGGGCATCTTGGTCATCTCGACGCGCTTGGCCATGATCGAGCCGGCGGTGCCGCCGACCAGCAGGCCGACGACGATGTAGCCGACGCCGGTGGTGGCGATCTCCGCGCCCAGCTTGAACACCAGGCCGACGGTGGTGGCCACGGCGATGGCCATGCCGACCATGCCGAAGAGGTTGCCGCGGCGCGAGGTGGTCGGGTGCGACAGGCCTTTCAGGGCCTGGATGAAGCAGACCGAGGCGATGAGGTACAGGAGGGTGACCAGGTTCATGCTCATCAGTGGCCCCCCGCCTTCGGCGCTTTCTTCTTGAACATTTCCAGCATGCGCCGGGTGACCAGGAAGCCACCGAACACATTGACCGCGGCCAAGGCCACGGCGAGGGTGCCCATGGCCTTGCCCAGCGGGGTCACGGTCAGGGCGGCGGCGAGCATGGCACCGACGATGACGATCGCGGAAATCGCGTTGGTCACCGCCATCAGCGGGGTGTGCAAGGCAGGGGTGACGTTCCATACCACGTGGTAGCCGACGTACACGGCCAGCACGAAGATGATCAGGTTGTAGATCCCGTCAGAAATGATATCCATCGTTTTCACCGGTCTTCAGGGCGCAGGCGCGAGGCGTGCGCATTTATCGTTATCGAAGCTTCCCGACGCAGCGGCTCAGCCGTTCTTGCGCACCGCCTGGCCGTCGCGGCACATCAGGCAGGCGGCGACGATGTCGTCCTCGAGGTTCACGCTGAAGCCTTCGGCGTTCAGGGTGAGCTTGAGGAAGTCGAGGATGTTGCGCGCGTATAGCGCCGAGGCGTCCGCCGGTACCAGCGCGGCCAGGTTGCTGTGGCCGACGATGGTCACGCCGTGCCGGACCACGACCTGGTCGGCCTCGGTCAGCGGGCAGTTGCCGCCCTGGGCGGCGGCCAGGTCGATGACCACCGAGCCCGGCTTCATCTCCGCCACGGTCGCCTCGTGCAGCAGCGTCGGCGCCTTGCGGCCGGGGATCAGCGCGGTAGTGATGACGATGTCCGACTGCTTGGCGCGCTCGTGCACGGCCTTGGCCTGGCGCTCCATCCACGAGGCCGGCATCGGCCGCGCATAGCCGCCGACGCCTTCGGCGCACTCGCGCTCTTCGTCGGTCTCGTAGGGCACGTCGACGAACTTGGCGCCGAGCGACTCGATCTGCTCCTTCACCGCCGGACGCACGTCGGAAGCTTCGATCACCGCGCCCAGGCGCTTGGCCGTGGCGATCGCCTGCAGGCCGGCGACGCCGGCGCCGAGGATCAGCACGCGGGCGGCCTTCACGGTGCCGGCGGCGGTCATCAGCATCGGCATGAAGCGCGGGTAGTGGTTGGCGGCGAGCATCACCGCCTTGTAGCCGGCGATGTTGGCCTGCGAGGAGAGCACATCCAGGCTCTGCGCCCGCGAGGTACGCGGCGCGGCCTCGAGGGCGAAGGCGGTGATGCCGCGCTCGGCCATGCGGGCGATGTTCTCGTTGTCGAAGGGGTTGAGCATGCCGACCAGCACGGCACCGCTTTTCATCTGGGCCAGCTCGGCGGCGCTGGGCGCGACCACCTTCAGCACCAGGTCGGCGCCGAAGGCCTCGGCGGCGCTGCCGATCGTCGCGCCGGCGGCTTCATAGGCACTGTCCGGCTGGCTGGCGTTGACGCCGGCGCCGCTCTGGACGATCACCTGGTGGCCTTGGCCGATCAGCTTCTTGACGGTTTCCGGGGTGGCGGAAACCCGCGTCTCACCGGCATGGGTCTCGAGGGGGACACCGATCTGCACTCACGAATCTCCTGCGTGATTGTCGAGTAGTCCGGGGCACTGCGGATGGCGCACCGGCTGCGGAGGTCTAGCTCACATACCGCGATTCGCGAACGAACCTTGGCGCGGCATTGTGCAATCGAGCCGAAAAGCCTTCAACAAGTTCTGAAGGCATACGACATAGAAACTACAAGTCATAAACCGACCAACGATTCCCGCCCATCGCCGCCGGGCGCGTCCTGACTGGCGTGCAGCCTATCCGGGGAAGCCCGCGCGAGAATATGACATCCCTGCCGTGAATGACCGGCTATCAGGTCAAGCCGCTACGGCTTCGACGGGAAAATATCCTGCCAGCGCCGCGGAATGCCGGGGTAATTAATGTTTTTAATACGCTGTATCAGCAATCCCTGATGCCTGGCCAAAGTAGCAAAGCAAAACTTTGACTACAAAGTCAGGATCGCCTTTCCATGGGCGCTGCAGGCCAGCTCGTTAGACCAAAGGCGAATTGCCCTATGGGCAGGATAGACGCGGAGAAATGGCAGAACTGCGACAGCATGTCGCAGTTCTGCTAGCTATTCGCCGGAACGGAAGGGGCTCGCCAGAGCGGTGCGCAGCGACCGGCGTCGGTCGGCAACGGAGGAGCCGGCGCACGCTGGGGGATGCCGGTTCAGAACGGACGGCTGCCCGCCAGGCTGATGCGCTTCAGGCGCCGCCGCTCGCTGGCCGGGAAGGCGTTGCGCGCATGCAGCACGGCCTGGTTGTCCCACCAGACGATGTCGCCCACCGACCAGGCGTGGCTGTAGCTCAGTTCCGGGCGCGCCAGATGTTCGCGCAGGCGACCGATCAGCGCCTGGCCCCGCGCGGGGTCGTAGCCGGGAATCTCCACCTCGGTGTGGGCGCTGAGGAACAGTACGCGCCGGCCGCTTTCCGGGTGGGTGCGTACCAGTGGGTGCTCGCTGCCCTGGATCGGTTCGATGTCCGGCGTGCGGTAGGTGGCGAAACCGCCGCCGTAGCCGCCCTCGCGCAGGCGGATGAAGGGGTTGTAGTTGATCAGGCGCAGGCCATCGATCTCGCGCCGGGTCGCCTCGTCGAGGCTCTCGTAGGCGCGCGCCAGGTTGGTGAAGCGCGTCTCGCCGCCACTGGACGGCACCTCCAGCGCGTAGAGCAACGAGCCGGAGGACGGCACCGGCGTCCATTGGTGGTCGATGTGTGCCGGCAGGGCGAAGTTGCCCAGTTCGCCGTCGCCGGTGTTGGCCACCTTGACGATCTCCGGCACCTTGCCGTCGCCACCCGAGGACAGCACCGGGATGTCCGCCGGCGGCTGGAACACCGAGCCGAACAGGGTGGCGAAGCGCAAGTACTGCTCATCGTCGAGGTGCTGCTGGCGGAACACCAGGATGTGGTGCTCGCGCAGCGCCTGCTTGAGCGCCAGGACCTGCTCCGGCGCCAGCGGCCGGCGCGCGTCGAGGCCACGGACTTCGGCGCCCAGCGGCGCCTCCAGGGGGGTGATGCGGAATGCCTCGGCGACCTCGGGTTCGGGTTGCCGGGCGGTGGCGGATTGGCTCATGTAAGGGGTCCTCGCGGGTTCGTTCTGCCTGTGGTCGCCCTCCCCGGCGAGGAGAGGGCCGGGTCCGTCATGCCTTCCGGATCGTCCGGCTGCGTTGCCCGTCGATGCCTACCGGCACGTCGCCGCCGAGGGTCACCCGGCGCACTACGCGCGGCTGGTCGCCGTAGTCGTCGATCGCGTAGTGCTGGGTCGCGCGGTTGTCCCAGATCGCCACGTCGCCGGCCTGCCAGCGCCAGCGCACGGTGTTCTCCAGGCGCGTGACGTGCCCCTGCAGCACCGCGAAGAGGTGCGCCGAGTCATGCTGCGAAAGACCCTTCAGGCGTTTCACGAAGTGGCCAAGGAGCAGCGTCCGCTCGCCGCTTTGCGGATGCACGCGGACCACCGGGTGCTCGGTCTCGTAGACGGTCGAGGTGAACACCTTGCGGTAGTTCTCCAACTGCTCCAGCGAGGCGCTGGGCTTGACCCCGGCGTAGTCGTACTCGTTGCTGTGCACCGCCCAGAGCCGGTCGGCCAGCTCGCGCAGCTCCGCCGGCAGGTCGGCGTAGGCGCTCGCCGTGTTGGCCCAGACGGTGTCGCCGCCGGACTCCGGGGCCACCACGCTGCGCAGGATCGAGGCCTTCGGGTAGGCCTCGACGAAGGTCACGTCGGTATGCCAGGAGTTGGCCCGGCGGCCTTCGGCGCCATCCAGCTCGAGGAGGAAGCGGGTGCCTTCGCGGGACGGCACTGTGGGGTGGGCGACCGGTTCGCCGAGCAAGTGGGCGAAGGCCTCCTGGGTCTGGTCGTCGAGATGGCTCTGGTCCCGGAAGAAGATCACCTTGTGGCGTACCAGGGCGGCCTGGATCGCCTCGACGGTGGCGGCGTCCAGTTCGCCGGACAGGGTCACGCCGCGAATCTCCGCGCCGATCCGTCCGGCGACCGGCCGGACGTCGAGCCGTACCGGCGTGGCGAGGGCTTGTGCTGCATTGCTCATGTCATGTTCCTCATGCGTGGGGTACTGCGTGGGTGAAGGCTCAGAAGTCGTAGCGCAGCGATACGCCGAGCGTGCGCGGCTGTCCCACCGATGCGGTGTAGGAGCCGTTGATGCTGGCGAAGGCGCTCAGGTAGTAGTCCTTGTCGAAGGCGTTCTTCAGCCATACCGAGGTGTCCAGTTGGCCGTCGCCGAGATCGCTGCGCAGGCCGGCGGCGAGGTTCACCAGGGCGTAGCCGTCGATCTTCGAAAGGTCGGAGTTGTCCAGCGTGCCCTCGGCCGCGGAGCGGTAGGCGTAGCTGGCGCTGACGTAGGGTTGGAAGCGGTCGTCGAGGCGCCACTGGTATTCGCCATTGAGGTTGGCGATCCATTTCGAGGCGCCGACCACGCGCTGCCCGCTGAGGTCGCAACTGCTCGGCGCGCCGGGCCGGGTGCTGACTTCCGCAGGGCACGGGGCATCCTTGAACGACAGGTAGGTGACGTCGTTGTAAGAGCCGTTGAAGTTCAGGGTCAGGCCGCGCAACGGCAGCGCGGTGGCCTCGAATTCCAGGCCGCGCGAGCGCACGCTGCCGGCGTTGGCCAGCACCTGCACCAACTGCGTCGAGCCCGGCGCCTGGTACAGGGTGGTGGCCTGGTAGCCGTGGATGCCGGTCCAGAACAGGTTGGCGTTGAGCAGCAGGCGCCGGTCGAAGAGCGTGCTCTTCAGGCCCAGCTCGGCGTCGTTGGCGCGCTCCGGTCCGACCAGCAGCGAATCGGCGCCGGCGCTCGGCGCGCTGCCCACCGCCAGGTTGACCCCGCCGGACTTCTCGCCGTGGGACAGGCTGGCGTAGCCGAGCAGGTCGTCGCTGAACTGGTAGCTGAGGCTGAGCAACGCCGAAGGGGCGAAGTTGTACTGGCTGAGATCGCCGGAATCGTAGGCACCGAGCTGGCCGTTGCGCACCGCCGCGCCGACCCCGCCGACCGCCGCGCCGCCCAGCGGAGCGAAGCGCTCGACCTTGGCGTTCTTCTCCTCGTAGGTACCGCGCAGGCCGGCGGTGAAGTCCAGGCGTTCGCTGAGGTGCCAGGTGCCCTGGGCGAACAGCGCGAAGCTGTCGGTCTCGATCTTGCCGTTGGCCTTCGAGTAGGTGTCGTTCAGTGCGCCGAGATTGGCGCCGAGCAGGTACAGGTCGGCCAACGGTCCGTAGGAGGTGAAGGTCTTGTTGCCGAGGTTCTGCCTGAACGCGTAGGCGCCCACCACGTAGTCGAAGGCACCGCCGGTGGGCGAGGCCAGGCGGATCTCCTGGGAGAACTGCCGGTCGTGCACTTCCACCCCGGTGTCGTTGATCGCCGAGACGTTCAGTTGCTCGTCGTTGGCCGGGGTGAAGTGCCAGTAGCGGTAGGCGCTGATGGAGGTCAGGCGGTAGCCGCCGGCGAGGTTCCAGTTGGCCTCCAGCGAGCTGCCGCCCTGGTGCACGCTGACGTGCTGGCGGCCGTTGATGTTGACCTTCTTGCGCTGCGGATCGCGCAACGGCGAAGCGCCGACCAGCGCGGCGCGCTGCCAGAAACGCTCGGCGGCGCCGTAGACCACCATGCTGCCGTTGCTCGAATCCTCCTCGTTGTAGTCGGCGATCCAGCGCAGGCTGAAGTCCTCGTTCGGCTCGAACAGCAATTGCCCGCGCGCGCCCTGGCGCTCGCCGCCGTTGAGATAGTTGTCGTCGTGGATGTTCTTGATGTAGCCGTCGTCGCGGGTGCGATAGGCCGAGAGGCGTCCGGCGAGGGTTTCGCCGAGCGGCCCGGAAACCGTGCCGCGGCCCTGGAAGTAGCCGTCCTGCCCGCCGGAGACCTCGACGGTGCGCTCGGTAGTGAAGGTCGGCGCGCGGGTGCTGATGTTCAGCACCCCGGCGGTGGTGTTCTTGCCGAACAGGGTGCCCTGCGGACCGCGCAGCAGCTCCAGTTGCTCGATGTCCAGCAGGTCGAACACGGCCATTCCCGGCCGCCCCAGGTAGACGTTGTCGAGGTAGATCCCGGCGCTGCCTTCCAGGCCGTCGCTGGCGGGGTTGTTGCCGATGCCGCGCACGGCGACGCTCGACTGCCGCGCATGGATGTAGGCGACATTGACGCTGGGCAGCACCTGCTGCAGGTCCTGCACCCGGGAGATGCGCTGGGCCTCGAGAGTCTCGCCACCGAGCACGGTGATCGGCGTCGGTACCTTCTGCGAATCCTCCTCGCGGCGACGCGCGGTGACGGTAACCTTGCCCAGGGCCGTATCGGCCTTGGCCGGTGCGCTGCCGGCCAGCGGCGGCGCCTCCTCGGCGGGCGCGGGAGCATCGGCGGCACTGGCCGGCAACGCACCGCCGAGGGCGAGCAGCAGGGCCAGGGCGTAGTCGGAGCCGCCGGGCGGCGTTCGGCGGAGCGGCAAGCGGTAGTGATACTTCATCGTGAATGTCCTCGGTTCCGGCACAGCCGGACGCAGGCAGCAGGCGGCCATGCCGCGCAAGGCAGCGATCTGGCGAAAGGTTCGAAGGGGGGCCGGCGGACGGCTCAGCCCCGGGCGACTGTCAGGGACGACAGCCGCCGGCGACGCGGAAGGGCATTCGGAACGGCGGAGGTGGCGCGGCAAAGGCACGGTGGACCATGTTCAGCTCCTGGGGTCTATCTATGCTTATTACTAAATCGCATATTTTTCTAATTTGTTCTTTGTTGACGGAATAAGAGCTTGCATTTAAAACCAGCACATCCCGAACGGCAAATGCCTTTGTCCAATATTTCCAATGCCGGTAAAGCATCATGGATCTGCGCCAACTGCGTTACTTCATCGCCCTCGCCGAACACCGCAGTTTCGTCCGCGCGGCGGACGCCATGGGCATCACCCAGCCGGCCTTCAGCCGCAGCATCCAGGGCCTGGAGCAGGAGCTTGGCTGCCAGTTGGTGGACCGTGGCAGCAAGGACCTGCGCCCGACGCCGGAAGGCCAGGTGGTGCTGCAACACGCGCTGAGCCTGGTGCAGGGGTCGGCCAACCTGATCCACGAGATCGCCCAGTTGAACAAGCTGGATACCGGCGAGCTGCGCTTCGGCAGCGGGCCGGCGCCGGCCCAGCAACTGGTGCCGGACGCGGTGGCCGACTTCATCAACCGCCACCCGCGGGTGCAGATCAGCCTGGACGTGGACAACTGGGAAAAGCTCAGCCGCGCCCTGCTCCGCGAAGAGATCGAATTCTTCGTCGCCGACATCCGCGACTTCGAGGCCGACCCGAACTTCCAGACGCGCCCGCTGACCCCGCGCCGCGGCCAGTTCTTCTGCCGTCCGCAACATCCGCTGCTGGGCAAGGACAGCCTGTCCACCAACGACCTGTTCAACTACCCGCTGGCCTCGACCCTGATTCCCCCGGGCATCCGCAAGCTGCTGGCGAACCTCAGCGGCAAGATCGACTTCGCCGCCAACATCCGCTGCGAGAACATGCACGCGCTGATCCGCATCGTCCGCCAGACCGACGCCATCGGCATCGCCAGCGACGAGACCCTGCGCCCCTACCTGCAGCGCGGCGAACTGCAACCGCTACAGTGGCGCAACCTGCCGCAGAACCTGGATAGCCTCAGCGCCCGCTGCGGCATCATCAGCCGCAGCGGCTACCGGCTTTCGGCGGCGGCCAAGGCGATGATCGAGACGCTGGTGGAACTGGACCAGGCGCAACACGCGGCGGCCTGAGCCGCCGCGCGGTTTCCCTTCCTCTACTGGAGTTTCGGCAACCCCAGCGCGCCGCGCAGCTCCTCGCGCACCGCGGCAAAGTCGGCGGCCACCGCCGGATCGGCCAGCAGGCTCGCCACCAGCGCCGCGGCGGCGGTCTGCCCGCCTTCCAGGTCGCTGGGGAAGTGCACGCCGGCCAGCACCCGGCTCTGCGCATGCTCCTCGGCGCGAGCGAAGAACGCATCGTGATGCTCCGGCACCAGCATGCTCAGCAGCGAGGCCTTGAAGTAGCTGTCCATGGTGTGGCCGCTGGGATAGGACTCCCCCTCCGGCGGCGGCAGCACCGGCTTCACCTTCGGTGTCACTTCGTAGGGACGCGGGCGGGCGAAGTGCTTCTTCGCCGGCATCAGCACCTCGACCAGGTTTTCCTGGGCGCGGTTGAAGAAGCTCCGGGTCAGCGGCAGGCGTTCCTTGTCGAACGACGCGCCCAGCAGGTCGCCGGCGAAGGGGAAGACGTTGTCCTCCCACTGGTCGTGGGCGCGTACCCGGCGTACCTGTTCGGGCGTGCGCAGGCGTTGCGCCTCCAGCACCGCGCCGAGATCGGCGACGGCCGCAGCCGAGTTCGCCGCCGGCGGCGGCGGAAGGTAGTCGGCCAGGCGCGGTGGGTGGGCCAGCGGATAGGGCGCGGCGGCGGTCTCCCCGAGACAAGACAGCGGTGCGAGCAGCGAAAGGCAGAGCAAGAGCGAAGGGCATAGGGTCTTGTTGTTCATGAAGCGTATTCCCTGAGGCGAGGTTGCATCGGGAGCCTAGGCTCCCGCCCACGGCCGTTGCGGATGACGGCCGACGCCACACTCTCCGTCGGTGACTTCCGAAATGCTTGACCCGGCCTGCCGTTGCACATGCCAGCCCCTGCCAATGGCAGGCCCCGGCAAAAGCCGAGGCAGGGAAACACAAGCGGCCTGCGGAGCGACTTCCGAGACTGCGCCCACCTGGCACTCAGGTGGGAGAAAACAATAAATGCAAAATCTCAGACGCGCTGTATTCGCCGGCCTGGTCGCCGGCACGCTTTCCGAAGGGGCGGCCGCGACGGCCGGGGATGGGGGCTTCGTCGAGGACAGCGAACTGCAGTTCCTCGCCCGCACCTACTACTTCAACCGCGACTACCGCGACAGCCCGAACAACGCCGGGCGCAACCGCTTCAAGCCCAGGAGCGAGCGCAACGGCTACCGCGAGGAAACCACCCAGGGCCTGCGCCTCCAGTTCGCCTCCGGCTACACGCCGGGCAGCCTCGGCTTCGGCCTCGACGCCCATGCCATGCTCGGCCTGCAACTGGACAGCGGCGGCGGCCGCACCGGCACCGGCAACCTGCCGGTCGGCGCCGACGGCCATCCCGACCATCGCTACGGCAAGGTCGGCGGCGCCCTCAGGCTACGCCACGGCGAAACCCGCCTGAAGTACGGCCAGACCACCACCAGCGCGCCGGTGTTCGCCGCCAGCAGCAACCGCACGCTGTCCGGCATGGCCTACGGCCTGCTGCTGGAGGATCGCTCGTTCGACGGGCTGCTGCTCGAGGGCGGGCGCTTCACCGCCGCCTCCGGCCCCGGCGAATCCAAGGTCCGTGGCGACATCAGCACCGTCTACGGACGCCTCGGCGCCTATCCGGTGCGCCTCGACGCGGTCGGCTTCCTCGGCGGTCAATGGCAGGCCACGGAGCGGCTGCAACTGTCGCTCTACGCCTCGCGCTTCGACGACATCTGGCAGCAGGCCTATTTCGGCGCCAGCCATCGCCAGCCGCTGGGCGGGGAGCGCGCGCTGCGGGTCGACCTCGACGCCTACCGCACCCGCGACAGCGGCCAGAGCCGCTTCGGCCGCATCGACACCCTGGCCAGCTCCCTGGCCCTGGGCTACGAACAGGGACCGCAGCGCATCACCCTGGCCTACCAGCGTGTCCACGGCGAGCAGCCGTTCGACTACATGGCCTTCGGCGACGGGCGCTCCAGCGCATCCATGGTACTGGCCAACTCGGTGGGCTACTCCGACTTCAACGGACCGGGCGAGCGTTCCTGGCAATTACGCTATGACCTGGACCTCGGCGCGCTCGGCCTGCCTGGGCTCAGCCTGCACGCGCTGCATGCCCGCGGCCGTGCCGGGGCCAGCGCCAGCAGCGCCGCCGAGAGCATCTACGCCGGACTCTACGGGCGTGACGGGCGGCACCGGGAAAGCGACCTCGGCTTCGCCTACCGGGTCAAGGCGGGCCCCCTCGCCGGCCTCGCGCTGCGCACCTCGCAGGCCTGGCACCGGGGCAACGCGAGCTATCTCGACGGCGACATCGACGAAACCCGGCTGGTCGTCGATTACTCCCGCTCGATCTGGTGACGCCCCGGGCCGCGGCTCGGCGTCACTCCGCCGCCTGCGCCACGGCCTTGGCCTTCGCCAGCTTGCCGGCCGCCTCCAGCAGTTCCGGCGCGGCCCACTGCTCGGCGCTGAATTCGCGACGGATCAGGCCGAAACGCTTGGCCGCCTGGATCGAAGCATCCAGCCGGCCAAGGAAATCGGCGTCCAGGCGCGGCGACAGGGCGTCGCCCAGCTTGCGGCCACGGTACTCGCTCTGCAGGATCACCACCGGGTAGCTGGCCTGCTTCGACACCAGTTCGATGTAGGCGTCGCGGTTCTCCTCGCGGGCCAGCCAGTCCTGGGCCTGCAACTGCACCTTGAGCAGCCGCTCGGTGATGTCCGGATGGGCATCGACGAAAGCCCCGGAGCCGACCAGCAGCGCCTGCAGGGTGCCGGCGCCGTTCAAGTCGCGGGTGCTCAGCGGAATTTCCGCGAGCCCGCGGTCGCGCAGGGCGAACAGTCCGGCCAGGCCCCAGGTGGCATCGATCTGCCTGGCTGCGAGGGCGGACAGGGCGGCGCTGAAATCGAGGTTGATCACCTTCAGGTCCTTCTCGCTGAGACCAACGCTGGCCAGGGCATTGTCGAACGACAACTGGCTGGCGGTGCCGCGGAAGATGCCTACGCGCTTGCCCTTGAGATCCTCCAGGGTCTTGATCCCGGAGCCCGGCTGCACGCCGAGATAGTGGTTGACCCCTCGCGCGGTAGCGGCCAGCAGGCGGCTGTCCAGGCCTCCGGACTTGCCGATGATCGCCGCCAGGTCGCCGAGGTAGGCGAAGTCCACCTGGCCGTTGGCGAACGCTTCGTTGACCACCGGACCGGCGCCCTTGAAGAAGCTCCATTTCACCGCGATGCCGTCGTTGGCGAACTCCTTCTCCAGCAACTGCCGGGTGTAGAGCACGTCGACCACGCCGCCGCCCGAGTGCGAACTGCCGGCGCTGACGTCCGGCACCGCGATGCGGATTTCCTTCGGCGGAGCGGCGCTCGCCAGCGGCACGTAGGCACCGAGCAGGCCGGCGAGGACAGGCGCGGCGAACAGACCGAGCAGGGAAGACGTAAGCGCTTTCATGGGGCGGCTCCTTGGAACGGGAAGAGAGGGATTCCCGCCGGGAGCGGGTGAGCGGCTAGCTATGCACAGCGGCGCCTCGAAAATAAATAATAGAAATTCATTTTTTTATAACCATAAGCAGTATGACAGGCCGCACGGGCCTCTCCGCGTCATATGCAGCCAGAGCATGGAAAATATTCTCCAAATGCATTTGCCGCTGCCTGGCGCCTTTCTTTAAATGACCCTTCTTAGCGAAAAAATGCATTGATGCGGCGATTTATATTCCCATGAAGAATATCGATAAAACCCTTTCGCCCGCCTGGAGCCGGCCCCTGCCGCGCCTGGCGCCGCCGCCCTCCGCGGCTTTCGCCCGGCGCCTGGGGGACAGCCTGCTGCCCTGGTTGCTGCCCCTCGGGCTGGCGCTGCTGTGGTGGGTCGCCAGCCATCGCCACTGGATGTCGGCCCAGGTGCTGCCGACTCCCGAGCTGGTCTGGCAGAGCGCCCGCGAGTTGCTCGCCGGCGAACTCTGGAGCGAATTGGCGATCAGCCTGCGGCGCCTGGCCTGGGGCCTGCTCGCCGGGGTCGCCAGCGGCGCCGCGCTAGGCGCCTGGCTGGGCTTCAGTCCGCGTGCCGAGCGCCTGGTCTTCCCCACCTTCAGCGCCCTCGCGCAGATCCCCACGCTGGCCTGGATCCCGCTGTTCATGCTGTTCTTCGGCATCGGCGAACTGCTCAAGCTGGTGGTGCTGGTGAAAGCGGTCGTGGTGCCGGTGACCATCCATACCCTGGTCGGCGTGCGCGACGCCCAGCCCAAGCTGCGCGAAGCCGCCGCGGTGCTGCGCCTGCCGCCACGCCTGCTGGTCTGGCGGCTGATCCTGCCGGCGGCGCTGCCGGCCTTCCTCACCGGGCTGCGCCTGGCCCTGGCGCAGGGTTGGACCTCGCTGCTGGCGGTCGAGCTGCTGGCTTCCAGCGAGGGCATCGGCTACCTGATGGTGCAGGGCCGGCAACTGTTCATGCTCGACATCGTGTTCGTCTGCATCCTCGTCATCGGCCTGGTCGGGGTGGGCATGGACCGCGCCATCCAGTGGCTCGACCGCCGCCTGCTGCACTGGCCGCAAGCCGCCACCGGCGAATTCCGCCGGCGCCCGCCGGGACGCGGCTGGCAGCGCCTGCAGGTCTGGCTGCCGCCGCTGGCGCTGCTGCTCCTGTGGCAGTCGGCGAGCAGCGCCGAATGGGTCGATCCGGCGATCCTCGCCAGCCCTCTGGAAGTGGCGCGGGCGACCTGGAGCGGAGCGCTCGACGGCAGCCTGCCGGGCGCCCTGTTCGACAGCCTGAAGCGCACGCTCGGCGGCCTCCTGCTGGGCGGCGGCCTGGGTTTCCTCGGCGGCCTGCTGCTCGGCCTGTGGCGCCCGGCGGAACGCTTCTTCGGCCCCACTTTCGCGGCACTGCGGCAGGTGGCGATCTTCGCCTGGGTGCCGCTGCTCACCGCCTGGTTCGGCCTGGGCGAACCGGCCAAGCTGACGTTCGTCGCAATCGCCGCCTTCTTCCCGCTGCTGCTGGCCACCCAGCGCGGCATCGCCAGCCTGCCGCCGAGCCTCGGCGAGGCGGCCCGGGTGCTGCGCCTGGGTCCCTGGCGACGGCTGCTCCGGCTGGTCCTGCCGGGTGCCGCCCCGTCGGTGTTCGCCGGCCTGCGCCTGGCGCTGATCTACGCCTGGCTGGGAACCATCGGCGCCGAGTACTTCATGCCCTCCGACGGCGGCATCGGCAGCCTGATGATCGGCGCCCAGCAACTGTTCCGCATGGACCTGATCGGTGCCGGCATGCTCCTGGTCGGCCTCACCGGCGCCCTGCTCAATGCTCTCGGCCAACGCATCGAAGCGCGCGCCACGCGCTGGAGACACGCATGAACGCATTCACCGCACCCGCCACGGGCACCCCGCTGGTCAGCTTCCGCCAGGTGCGCAAGCACTTCGCCGTGGACGGCCGGCGACTGGAAGCGATCCAGCAGTTCGACCTGGAGATCGGCGAGGGCGAGTTCATCGCCATCGTCGGCGCCAGCGGCTGCGGCAAGTCGACCCTGCTGCGCCTGCTGATCGGCCTGGACCGCGACTACGACGGCGAGATCCGCGTCGACGGCCGGCCAATCGCCGGCATCGGCGGCGAACGCGGCATCGTGTTCCAGGAGCACCGCCTGTTCCCCTGGCTGACGGTGCAGCAGAACGTCGCCCTCGGCCTGGTCAACGAAGCCCTTGGCGAAACCGACAAGGCGGCGCGGATCGACGAATACATCCGCCTGGTCGGCCTGCACGGCTTCGAGCGTGCCTACCCGCACCAGTTGTCGGGCGGCATGGCCCAGCGCGTGGCGATCGCCCGCGGCCTGGTGGCCAGCCCGCGCCTGCTGCTGCTCGACGAGCCGTTCAGCGCCCTCGACGCACTGACCCGCCAGCAGTTGCAGGAAGAGTTGCTGGCGATCCGTCGGCGCACCCGCATCACCACCCTGCTGGTCACCCACGACGTCGAGGAGGCGCTCTACCTGGCCGACCGGGTGGTGGTGATGGAGCCGCGCCCGGGGCGGATCAGGCGGGTGGTCGAGGTGGACCTGGCGCACCCGCGCGAGCGCGGTGGCTTCGACTTCCTGCGCCAGCGCGAAGCGCTGCTGCACGAACTGACCGCCGACGGCGAGTACGTCGCGCCGCCGCCGCGACGGGTGGAAAACCTGCCCTTCGAATTCCTCGCTTGCTGAAAAGCCCCTTGCCCTGGCCCTTTCCCCCTGCGGGAAGGGCGGGGGCGAGGGCCCCACCCTCTCCTCCCATCCAGACGAGACCCGCGCATGAGCAAACGCCCCAACTTCCTGGTGATCGTCGCCGACGACCTGGGCTTCTCCGATATCGGCGCCTTCGGCGGCGAGATCGCCACGCCGAACCTCGACGCCCTGGCCATCGCCGGCCTGCGCCTGACCGACTTCCACACCGCCTCGACCTGCTCGCCGACCCGCTCGATGCTGCTCACCGGCACCGACCACCACATCGCCGGGATCGGCACCATGGCCGAGGCGCTGACCCCGGAACTGGCAGGCAAGCCGGGTTACGAAGGGCATCTCAACGAGCGCGTGGTGGCGCTGCCGGAGCTGCTCCGCGAGGCCGGCTACCAGACCCTCATGGCCGGCAAGTGGCACCTCGGTCTGAAGCCGGAACAGACGCCCCATGCACGCGGTTTCGAGCGTTCCTTCTCGCTGCTGCCGGGCGCCGCCAACCACTACGGCTTCGAGCCTCCCTACGACGAAAGCACTCCGCGCATCCTCAAGGGCACGCCGGCGCTCTACGTGGAAGACGAGCGCTACCTCGACACGCTGCCGGAGGGTTTCTATTCCTCCGATGCCTTCGGCGACAAGCTGCTGCACTACCTCAAGGAGCGCGACCAGAGCCGGCCGTTCTTCGCCTACCTGCCGTTCTCCGCGCCGCACTGGCCGCTACAGGCGCCGCAGGAGATCGTCGAGAAGTACCGCGGCCGCTATGACGCCGGCCCAGAGGCGCTGCGCCAGGAACGCCTGGCCCGGCTCAAGGAGCTGGGCCTGGTGGAGGCGGACGTCGAAGCCCATCCGGTGCTCGCCCTGAGCCGCGAGTGGGAAGCCCTGGACGACGAGGAACGGGCGAAGTCGGCGCGGGCGATGGAGGTCTACGCGGCGATGGTCGAGCGCATGGACTGGAACATCGGCAGGGTCGTGGACTACCTGCGTCGGCAGGGCGAGCTGGACAACACCTTCGTCCTGTTCATGTCCGACAACGGCGCCGAAGGCGCCCTGCTGGAGGCCTTTCCGAAATTCGGCCCGGATTTGCTGGGCTTTCTCGACCGGCACTACGACAACAGCCTGGAGAACATCGGCCGCGCCAATTCCTACGTCTGGTATGGCCCGCGCTGGGCCCAGGCGGCCACCGCGCCGTCGCGCCTGTACAAGGCGTTCACCACCCAGGGCGGCATTCGCGTGCCAGCGCTGGTGCGCTACCCGCGGCTAAGCCGGCAGGGCGCGATCAGCCATGCCTTCGCCACGGTGATGGACGTCACCCCGACCCTCCTCGACCTCGCCGGTGTCCGCCACCCAGGCAAGCGCTGGCGCGGCCGCGAGATCGCCGAACCGCGCGGCAGGTCGTGGCTGGGCTGGCTTTCCGGCGAGACCGAGGCGGCCCACGACGAGAACACCGTGACCGGCTGGGAGCTGTTCGGCATGCGTGCGATCCGCCAGGGCGACTGGAAGGCGGTGTACCTGCCGGCCCCGGTGGGCCCGGCCACCTGGCAGCTCTACGACCTGGCCCGCGACCCGGGCGAGATCCACGACCTCGCTGACAGCCAGCCGGGCAAGCTGGCGGAGCTGATCGAGCATTGGAAGCGCTACGTCAGCGAGACCGGTGTCGTAGAGGGGGCTTCGCCTTTCCTGGTGCGATAAGCGGAACCTCTCCCCTCGCCCTCTCCCTTCAGGAGGGAACGTCTGGCCATAAGGTCGGGGAGAGGGGCTACTTCGCCGGGCGGAACGAGGCGCCCCGGGTCAGGCCGAGAAACCGCCATCGATGGTCAGGCTGGCCCCGGTGATGTAGGCCGCTTCCGGCCCGGCCAGGTAGGCGACGAAGCTGGCGATTTCCTCGCTGCGGGCGTAGCGCGGCAGCGCCATCAGGCCCTTGAGGGTCTCGGCGAAGTCGCCGTCGTCCGGGTTCATGTCGGTATCCACCGGACCCGGCTGCACGTTGTTCACCGTGATCCCGCGCGGGCCGAGGTCGCGGGCCAGGCCCTTGGTCAGGCCGACCAGCGCCGACTTGCTCATCGCGTAGGTGGCGCCGCCGGCGAACGGCATGCGTTCGGCATTGGTGCTGCCGATGCTGATCACCCGCCCGCCGTCGCCCATGTGCTTGACCGCCGCCTGGGTGGCGACGAAGACGCTGCGCACGTTGATCGCCAGGGTCCGCTCGAAGTCGGCCAGCGGCAGCTCTTCCACCGAACCGAGGGCGAGGACAGCGGCGTTGTTGACCAGGATGTCGATGCGTCCGAAGCGAGCCGCCGCTTCGTCGACGGCGGCGACGAGCGCCGCCGCGTCGGCGCTATCGGCATGCAGGGCCAGGATGCTGGCTCCGGCGCCTTCGAGTTCGGCCGCCAGGGCCCGGGACTTGTCCGCCGAGCTGACGTAGGTGAAGGCGACGCTGGCGCCTTCGGCGGCCAGCCGGCGAACGATGGCGGCGCCGATGCCGCGGGAACCGCCTTGGACGAAGGCGACTTTGCCGGCGAGGGATGCAGAGGATACGGACATGGAAATCTCCATCGGAGTGGATAGACAGGCCCCGAGTTTCCGCCGTCCATTGCAGACCTGGTAGCGGGTAATCGCTATATTCAGCCGATACCAATGGTTTATGCGGGCCCTTTCCCATGGAAACCCTCAGCAATATCCAGTGCTTCGTCCGCAGCGCCGAGGCCGGCAGCTTCGCCGAGGCCGCCAGGCGCCTGGGCCTGACGCCGGCCGGGGTGGGCAAGAACGTCGCCCGCCTGGAAAGCAACCTCGGCGTGCGCCTGTTCCAGCGCAGCACCCGGCGCCTGACCCTGACCGAAGCCGGGGAGCGTTTCCTGCAAGAGGTCGGCGGCAGCCTGGAGGGCATCCAGACCGCTCTCGCCAACGTCTCCAGCGTCGGCAACCAA
The DNA here is from genome assembly GCF_001836405.1 of Pseudomonas sp. HMSC057H01. Classification (NCBI taxonomy): domain Bacteria; kingdom Pseudomonadati; phylum Pseudomonadota; class Gammaproteobacteria; order Pseudomonadales; family Pseudomonadaceae; genus Pseudomonas; species Pseudomonas sp. HMSC057H01. The sequence goes on from NZ_KV828413.1 coordinate 74,957, forward strand.
CCCAGCGGCACGTTGAAGGTCAGCATGGGGCTGGCCTTCGGCCGCGACTACATCCTGCCGCTGCTCGGCGAGTTCCTCGAACGCTATCCCGACATCGTGCCCGACTGGCATTTCGACAATCGCCAGGTCGACCTCATCGGCGAAGGCTTCGACGCCGCCATCGGCGGCGGTTTCGAACTGCCTCCTCCCGGGGTGGTGGCGCGCAACCTGACGCCGGGCCACCTGATCCTCCTCGCCTCGCCCGCCTACCTCCGCGACAAGCCGCCGATCCGCCATCCAGGCGACCTGGGCGGCTTCGACGGGATCCGCATCCGCTCGCCGCAGACCGGCCGCGTGCGCTCCTGGCCGCTGCGCCGGCGCAACGGCGAGGAGGCGCCGATCGAGCTGCGCGAACGCATGACCATGAGCGACCCGGAAGCCACCTGCGAGGTCGCCGCCATGGGCCTGGGCATCACCCTGGTATGCATGCAGCACGCCTATGCCTACCTGGAGTCCGGCGCCCTGGTGCGGGTCCTGCCGGACTGGTACGTCGACGCCGGCAACACCAGCCTCTACTACGCGGCGAACAAGCTGCTACCGGCCAAGACCCGGGTCTTCGTCGACTTCGTCGTCGACTACTTCCGCCGCCAGGACCTGGCCCGGCGCTTCTCCGCCTTCCCAACCGGCTAGCGCCAGCCATCCGTCGCTTCGGCAACCGGGAAAAGGCCCTGGCACCGGCCTCGCCGGAAAAACGGCAGTTTGACATTACCGATTGGGACTCTAGTTTTAGAAAACGCCGCCGACGAGCTTGGAAGGTGTCTTCCGCACGGTCCCGGGACCACCTGGAAGCCCTGCTCCGATCCGGCACATGGAGTGCAGCATGCGCGAGTCCCTCGGTGTTTCGTTACCATCCCGGCCCCTGCTGCTGAAGCTGGGCCTGCTTTCCCTACCCTGGGCGTTGTGCGCCGGGCTGCATGCCGTCGGCCTCGGCGTCTGGCTGGCCCTGGCGCTCGGTTGGTTCGCCAGCCTGGCCATGCTCTTCCTCCTCCTGCGCGACCCTCGGCAAGCGGTAGCGAATGCCAGCCCGCAGGCGGATGCCGCTTCGCCGGCCTGGAGCGCGGCGCAACGGGCGCTCGCCGACGAAACCGCGCAACTGGACGGCCACGCCCGGCAGATCGATGAACTGCTGCATTCGGCGATCCGCCAGCTCAGCGACAGCTTCCACGGCCTCGCCGAACGCATCGATACCCAGCGCGGCCTGTCCCATTCACTGATCGAGCGCTACGACGGGCGCGGCCAGGTCGACGAAGGCATCAACTTCCAGGACTTCATCAGGACCACCCAGCAGACCCTCAGCCTGTTCGTCGAGGCTACCCTGGAAACCAGCCGGACCTCGCAGCAACTGGTGGAACGCATGGACCAGGTGCGCCTGAAGATCACCGAGATCCTGCAGTCGACCCAGGACATGGACGCCATCGCCAAGCAGACCAACCTGCTCGCCCTCAACGCCGCCATCGAGGCCGCCCGAGCCGGCGAGAGCGGCCGCGGCTTCGCCGTGGTCGCCGATGAGGTGCGCGCGCTGTCGACCCGCTCCACGGAGTTTTCCGCCGCCATCCGCAAGCACGTCGACGTGGTCCACCACGAGATCCAGGACGCCGAGAGCGCGATCTCGCAACTGGCCGACAAGGACATGTCCTTCGCCCTCGATTCCAAGCAGAAGATCCAGGGCATGCTCGATGACCTGGAGGCGATGAACCGGCACACCCTGAAGGTCATCCACGAACTGGACCGGCTCTCGCTGGAAGTCGGCCAGGGCGTCGATGCGGCGGTCACCGCCCTGCAATTCCAGGACATGGGCAGCCAGTTGCTCGGCCAGATGCGCAAGCACCATGCGCGTCTTGGCGCCTTCGCCCTCGGCCTCGGCGCGCTGGAGGCGCGGCCGCGCCAGGAATGGCCCGAACGGGTCGCACGGGAGGTCGAGGAACTGCGCCGGCCCTTGCCCAGCCCGGTGAGCCAGAACAGCGTCAACGTGGGCGAAGTGGAATTGTTCTGAGGGGTATCGATAGCCAATCCGTCTAACCGGATAACTATCCGACGAGAAACCGGCGCCAATAATTGAAATCCACCGGACATTGTCTTTACTGGAACTAGCAAAGGGCCATCAGAGCCCTCCGTCACAGCCACCTGGCACACACCACCTTCGCCGCCGAACTTGGCGCTGCGGTAGGGACACCGTGAGGACGCAAGACCATGGGCAAACCGATTCTGATCGTCGACGACTCGGCGTCTATCCGCCAGATGCTGAGCTTCACCCTGAAGTCCGCCGGCTACGAGGTAGACGAGGCCGCGGACGGCAAGGAAGGCCTCGGCAAGGCCCAGAGCAAGAGCTACAGCCTGGTGTTCACCGACCAGAACATGCCGAACATGGACGGCCTATCGCTGATCCGCAGCCTGCGTAACCTGGCCGGCTACCGCAGCGTGCCGATCCTCATGCTGACCACCGAATCGAGCGACGCGATGAAGCAGCAGGGACGCAGCGCCGGCGCCACCGGCTGGCTGGTGAAGCCGTTCGACCCGCCGAAACTGCTCGAAGTGACGCGCAAGGTCCTGCCCTGATTCCCGTTCCCCCGCGGGGGAGGTCCCATGCCCCAGGATATGAGCCAGTTTCTCCAGGTGTTCTTCGAGGAAACCGAGGAACACCTGGCCACCCTCGAACTCCTCCTGATCGGTCTCGACCTGGACCGGCCGGACAGCGAGACGCTGCACGGCATCTTCCGCGCCGCGCATTCGATCAAGGGTTCCAGCGGAATGTTCGGTTTCGACGACATCACCGCCGTCACCCACGAACTGGAGACCCTGCTCGACCGCATCCGCTGCGGCCAGATGCACCTGCGGCCGGACATGATCAGCTCCTTCCTCGAAGCCCGCGACGTGCTGCAGCGCCTGCTCGACGCCCATCGCAGCGGCCGTCCCGACCCCGGGGTGCCGTTGCTGGAGACGGTCGAGCGGCTGCGCGGCTGGCTGCGTGCGCCGGAGCAGGAAGCGGCGGAGGAAGGCTTCGGCCTGTTCGACGACGCGCCCGCCAGGGAAACCGCGGACGACGATGCCTTCGGCTTCTTCGACGAAGGCCCGGGCGCTCCGGAACGAGCGGCCGCGCCGGAAGCGTTCGGGCTCTTCGACGAGGCGCCCGGCGCACCGGCCGCGAGCGAAGCGTTCGGCCTCTTCGATGACGCGCCGGGCTCCCCGCCCACGGAGGAACGCGCCTTCGGCCTGTTCGACGGCGCCCCCGGCAGCCCCGCCGCGCCCAGCGCGCCCGCGCAAGCCGTCGCCGCGCCGGCCAGGGGCGCAGTCGCGCCGGTGCGTGGCGACGGCGAGTCCGGCTCGATCCGGGTCAGCGTGGAAAAGATCGACAGCCTGATCAACCTGGTCGGCGAACTGGTGATCACCCAGGCCATGCTCGGCCAGCTCGGCGAGCAGCTCGACCCGAGCCGCCACGAGCGCCTGCAGCACGCCCTGGCCCAGCTCGAACACAACACCCGCGACCTGCAGGAATCGGTGATGTCGATCCGCATGCTGCCGATCAACTTCATCTTCAGCCGCTTCCCCAGGCTGGTGCGCGACACCGCCACGCGCCTGGGCAAGCAGGTCGAGCTGCACCTGCACGGCGAGCACACCGAACTGGACAAGAGCGTGATCGAGAAACTCAGCGATCCGCTCACCCACATCGTCCGCAACAGCATCGACCACGGCATCGAAACGCCCGCCGAACGCCTCGCCGCCGGCAAGCCGGCGAGCGGCACGGTGAAGCTCGCCGCCAGCCACCAGGGCGGCAGCGTGGTGGTGGAGGTTTCCGACGACGGTCGCGGCCTGTCGCGTCCGCGCATCCTCGCCAAGGCCCGCGAGCGCAACCTGCCGGTGCATGACGGGATGAGCGACGCCGAGGTCTGGCAACTGGTGTTCATGCCCGGCTTCTCCACCGCCGAGACGGTCACCGAGCTGTCCGGACGCGGCGTCGGCATGGACGTGGTGAAGCGCAACATCGGTGCCATGGGCGGGCGCATCGACATCGACTCGGCGCCCGGCATGGGCACTCGCATCGGCATCCGCCTGCCGCTGACCCTGGCGATCCTCGACGGCCTGATCGTCGCCGTCGAAGCGGTCAACTACGTGATTCCGCTGACCTACATCGTCGAGTCGCTGCAAGCGCGCAGCGACGACGTGCGCGGCCTCGGCGGCGAAGACAACGCGATGATCCGCGTACGCGGCGAGTACCTGCCGCTGTTCAGCCTGCACGAGCTGTTGCGCATCGGCGGCGAAGCGCCGGCGCCGGAGCAGGGCATCGTGGTGATCCTCGAGTCCGAGGGGCGCAGCTTCGCCCTGCAGGTGGACGAACTGGTCGGCCAGCAGCAGGTGGTGATCAAGAGCCTGGAACAGAATTTCCGCCGCGTGGAGGGTATCGCCGGCGCCACCATCATGGGCGACGGCAGCGTCGCCCTGATTCTCGACGTCGATGCGCTGCCACGCCTGGCGGCGCGGGAGGACACCGCCGATGAACGGCACTGAGGCAAGCCAGGCGAACGGCCCGGCGCAGGAATACCTGACCTTCACCCTGGGCCGCGAGGAGTACGCCATCGACATCCTCCGCGTGCAGGAGATCCGCGGCTACGACCAGGTCACCGCGATCGCCAACGCGCCGCCCTTCATCAAGGGCGTGATCAACCTGCGCGGGGCGATCGTGCCGATCGTCGACCTGCGCATCAAGTTCCACCTCGCCGAGGTCACCTACGACCCGTTCACCGTGGTGATCATCCTCAACATCGGCCGGCGCATCGTCGGCGTGGTGGTGGACTCGGTATCCGACGTGATCGCCCTGGGCGGCGACGCGATCAGGCCGCCGCCGGAGTTCGGCGCCAGCTTCGACACCGAATACCTGCTCGGCCTGGCCACCGCGGGCGAGCGCATGTTGATCCTGGTGGACATCGAGAGACTGATGACCAGCCGCGAAATGGCGCTGGTCGACGAAGCCGCGGCCTGAGCGGCGCCAACGAGGGATAGGCAGGGGATATCGAAATGGGTCTGTTCAATGCACATGCGGTGGCGCAGCAACGCGCCGACCGGATCGCCACGCTCCTCCAGTCGTTCGCCGACGGCCAGCTCGACACCGCCGTCGGCGAGGCCCCGGCGCCCGGCTACGAGCGTCTTTACGACAGCCTGCGGGCGCTACAGCGGCAACTGCGCGAACAACGCGCCGAACTCCAGCAGGTGGAAAGCCTGGAGGCGGGGCTGGCGGAGATGAGCCGCCAGCACGAAGCCGGCTGGATCGACCAGACGATTCCCGCCGAACGCCTAGAAGGCCGCGCGGCGCGCATCGCCAAGGGCGTCAACGAACTGGTGGCCGCGCACATCGCGGTGAAGATGAAGGTGGTCAGCGTGGTCACCGCCTACGGCCAGGGCAACTTCGAGCCGCTGATGGACCGCCTGCCGGGCAAGAAGGCGCAGATCACCGAAGCCATCGACGGCGTTCGCGAGCGCCTGCGCGGGGCCGCCGAGGCGACCTCGGCGCAACTGGCCACGGCGGCCTACAACGCGCGGATCAAGAGCGCGCTGGACAACGTCTCGGCCAACGTGATGATCGCCGACAACGACCTCAACATCATCTACATGAACCGCACCGTCAGCGAGATGCTCGGCCGCGCCGAAGCGGATATCCGCAAGCAACTGCCGAACTTCGACGCCGGCCGCCTGTTGGGCGCCAACATCGACGTGTTCCACAAGAACCCGGCGCACCAGCGGCACCTGCTGGCCAACCTCACCGGCGTGCACAAGGCCGAGCTCAACCTCGGCGGCCGGCGCTTCTCCCTCGACGTGGTGCCAGTGTTCAACGACGCCAACGAACGCCTCGGCTCCGCCGTGCAATGGACCGACCGCACCGAGGAACACCGCGCCGAGCAGGAAGTCTCGCAACTGGTGCAGGCGGCGGCCGCCGGCGACTTCAGCAAGCGCGTCGAGGAGGCCGGCAAGGAAGGCTTCTTCCTCAGGCTGGCGAAGGACCTGAACAGCCTGGTGGATACCGCCGACCGCGGCTTGCGCGACGTCTCGCGGATGCTCGGGGCGCTGGCCCAGGGCGACCTCACCCAGCGCATCGAGGCCGACTACCAGGGCACCTTCGGCCAGCTCAAGGACTTCTCCAACGAGACCGCGCTGAGCCTGTCGCGGATGCTCGGGCAGATTCGCGAGGCCGCCGACACCATCAACACCGCCGCCAGCGAGATCGCCAGCGGCAACGCCGAACTGTCGGCGCGCACCGAGCAGCAGGCGTCGAGCCTGGAGGAAACCGCCTCGAGCATGGAAGAACTGACCAGCACGGTGAAGCTCAACGCCGAGAATGCCCGCCAGGCCAACTCGCTGGCGGCCAATGCCTCGGAAGTGGCGACCCAGGGCGGCACCGTGGTGCAGAAGGTGGTCAGCACCATGTCCTCGATCAACGAGTCGGCGCGCAAGATCGCCGACATCATCGGGGTGATCGACGGCATCGCCTTCCAGACCAACATCCTCGCCCTCAACGCCGCGGTCGAGGCAGCCCGCGCCGGCGAGCAGGGCCGCGGCTTCGCGGTGGTCGCCGGGGAAGTGCGCACCCTCGCCCAGCGTTCCGCCGCCGCGGCCAAGGAGATCAAGACGCTGATCTCCGACTCGGTGGACAAGGTGGAGAACGGCAACACCCTGGTGGCCCAGGCCGGACAGACCATGAGCGACATCGTGGTAGCGATCCGCCGGGTCACCGACATCATGTCGGAGATCGCCGCCGCCTCCGCCGAGCAGAGCACCGGCATCGAAGAGGTGAACAGCGCGGTCTCGCAGATGGACGACATGACCCAGCAGAACGCCGCGCTGGTGGAGGAAGCCGCGGCCGCCGCCGAGGCCATGCAGGAGCAGGCGGGCCTGCTCAACCAGTCGGTGGCGGTGTTCAGGCTGGACACTCCGCCGAGCGTGGTCCAGCTCGCCAGCGCGCGGCCGTCCGCGCCACGCCCCAGCGCGCCGGCGCCGCTGGCCCGCAGCGGCATGGCGCGGGCCAGCAAGGCGCGCAAGGAAGACGGCTGGGAAGAGTTCTGAGACCACGCCGCGCCTCCGCCAGGCGGAGGGCGGCAAGCCCTTAGGGTCGACCAGGGAAACCCGACGCCAATGCCCACCTCCACGCCTTCGCCGGTGTTCGGCAACCAGGAGTTCCACTACACCCGCGAGGACTTCCAGCAAGTACGCGAGCGGCTCTACCGGCTGACCGGCATCAGCCTGGCCGAGAGCAAGGCGCAACTGGTCTATAGCCGCCTCTCGCGGCGCCTGCGCCTGCTGCGGCTCGGCAGCTTCGCCGAATATTTCACCCACCTCGACCGCGAGCCGGGCGAGCAGCAGTTGTTCGTCAACGCGCTGACCACCAACCTCACCGCATTCTTCCGCGAACGCCACCACTTCCCCCTGCTCGCCGACCTCGCCCGCCGCCAGTTGCAGCGGCATCGCCCGCTGCGCATCTGGTCGGCGGCGGCGAGCACCGGCGAGGAACCCTATTCGATCGCCATCACCCTGGTGGAGGCGCTGGGCAGCTTCGATCCGCCGGTGAAGATCGTCGCCTCGGACATCGACACCGGGGTGCTCGACTGCGCCCGCCTGGGCGTCTATCCGCTGGAGCGCCTGGAGCAGATGCCGGCGCCGCTGAAGAAACGCTTCTTCCTCCGTGGCACCGGGCCCAACGCCGGCAAGGCGCGGGTGGTGGAGGAACTGCGGCAACTGGTGGAGTTCCGCCAGATCAACCTGCTGGAAGCGGACTGGTCGATCGCCGGAGAACTCGACGCGATCTTCTGCCGCAACGTGATGATCTACTTCGACAAGCCGACCCAGACCCGCCTGCTGGAACGCATGGTGGCCCTGCTGCGGCCGGAGGGCCTGTTCTTCGCCGGGCATTCGGAGAACTTCGTCCACGCCAGCCACCTGGTGCGGCCCGTCGGCCAGACCGTCTACAGCCCGGCCTGATCGCGATGAATCTCCAGGCCCGGGAAGGCGCGCCGCTGAACCGCTACTACGATCCGTACTTCGCCTGCGATGCGGTGAAGCTGTTGCCCGGCGAGTACTTCGCCAGCGGCGAAGACCTGGTGATCGTCACCGTGCTCGGCTCCTGCGTCTCGGTGTGCCTGCGCGACCCGCTCAACGGCATCGCCGGGATGAACCACTTCATGCTCCCCGAGCGCGGCCTCGGCGGCGACCCGGCCTCGCCGTCGGCGCGCTACGGCAGCCACGCCATGGAACTGCTGATCAACCGCATGCTGGCCCTCGGCGCCAACCGCGAGCGCCTGCAGGCCAAGGTCTTCGGCGGCGGCTCGGTACTGCGCCAGATCAGCGCCGCCATCGGCCAGCGCAACGTCGAGTTCACCCTCGACTACCTGGCCACCGAGCGTATCCCGCTGCTCGCCAGCGACGTGCTGGAGGCCTTCCCGCGCAAGATCTACTTCTTCCCGCGCAATGGCCGGGTCCTGGTGAAGTCCCTGGTGGAGCTGAAGAACGACACCGTGCTGCAGCGTGAACGCGACTACCGCCGCCGTATCGATCGCAACGCGGACGGCGGCCCCATCGACCTGTTCTGACTCTCCGGGAGAGCCCGCCATGCCCATCAGTGTCCTGGTCGTCGACGATTCCGCCCTGATCCGCAGCCTGCTCAAGGAGATCATCCAGGCCGACCCGGAGCTGCGCCTGGTCGGCTGTGCGCCGGACGCCTTCGTCGCCCGCGACCTGATCAAGCAGTACGCGCCGGACGTGATCAGCCTCGACGTGGAAATGCCGCGGATGGACGGCCTGACCTTCCTCGACAAGCTGATGAAGGCGCGGCCGACCCCGGTGCTGATGATCTCCTCGCTCACCGAGCGCGGCTCCGAAGCCACCCTGCGCGCGCTGGAACTGGGCGCGGTGGACTTCATCGCCAAGCCCCGGCTGGGCATCGCCGAAGGCATGCAGGCCTATGCCGAGGAAATCCGCGCCAAGCTCAAGACCGTCGCCCGCGCCCGCCTGCGCCGCCGTGCGGCGGACGCGCCGGCGCCGCCGGAAAGCGCAGCGCCGCTGCTCAGCACCGAGAAGATCATCGCCCTCGGCGCCTCCACCGGCGGCACCGAGGCGCTCAAGGAAGTGCTGCTCGGCCTGCCGGCGCACAGTCCCGGGGTGGTCATCACCCAGCACATGCCTCCCGGCTTCACCCGCAGCTTCGCCGAGCGCCTGGATCGCCTGACCCGGCTCAGCGTCAGCGAAGCGCGCGACGGCGACCGCATACTGCCCGGCCACGCCCTGGTCGCGCCGGGCGACCACCACATGGAGGTGCAGCGCTCCGGCGCCAACTACGTGGTGCGTTTGAACCGCCAGGCGCAGGTCAACGGCCACCGCCCGGCAGTGGACGTGATGTTCGAGTCGCTGGCTCGCTGCGCCGGGCGCAACCTGCTCGCCGGCCTGCTCACCGGCATGGGCAAGGACGGCGCGCGCGGGCTCCTGGCGATCCGCCAGGCCGGCGGCTACACCCTGGCCCAGGACGAGGCTACCTGCGTGGTCTACGGCATGCCCCGCGAAGCGGTGGAACTGGGCGCCGCGGAAGACGTGCTGCCGCTCGAACGGATCGCCGCCGCGCTGCTCCAGCAAGCCGCCCGGCGCGGCAGCGGCAACCGCCTCTGAGCGGGATCCTGGCCGGCCCGCTGCGCTTTTTCGCCGCCCCCCGCAACCTCCCCCGCCGAGACCCCGCCGACGACAGGCCCGAACCACGGGCCTTTGCCTGCTCGCCATCATTGTGACGTCAAATTAATGGCGAAATAAAACCAAATTACGTTGCCTGAAATAATGCACATCTGCACAATTGGCCCTTTCGCCAAAAGTTCGACACACGCTTTCGATCCATGATTTCGGCCGCGGGCCGGGCGAGAAACTGATAGGGATAGCCATGGCGGCGAACTGGGGGTTGCGCGGCAAATCGGTGGTGGCGCTGTTGCTGGCCTGTGCCCTGGCACTGGTCCCGGCGGTGCTGCTGGGCTGGCGCGCGATGGACGACATCCGTACGCACTTCGGCCTGGCCTACGCGAAGAACTTCACCCTGCTGCACCGGCAGAAGATCCTCGCCCCGGTCTCCCGCGAACTGGCGTTGTCGCGCCGTTTCGCCGAATCGGTGGTGACCCGCGACTGGCTGCTGAAGGAAGACGACCCGGCGCGCCGCGCGCTGTTCTTCCGCGAGGCCGAGGGCTACCGCGGCGACTTCCGCGACCACGCCTACTTCATCATCGCCAGCGGCTCCCAGCACTACTACTTCAACGACGGCAGCCAACCCTACAGCGAACGGCCGCGCTACACCCTGGAGGCCGGCGACCCGGAAGACGCCTGGTACTTCAATACCCTGCGCAACAGCGCCGCCTACAACATCAACGTCAATGTCGACAGCAAGTTGAACCTGACCAAGGTCTGGTTCAACCTGGTGATCCGCGACCAGGGCCGGCCCATCGGCCTGGCCGGCAGCGGCCTGGACCTGAGCGGCTTCCTCGACGACTTCATCATCGCCCGCGAGCCGGGCGTGACGCCGATGATCGTCGGCGACGACGGCGCCATCCAGGCCCACCCGGACCGCCGCCTGATCGCCTACAGCTCCGCCGCCGGCGGCGCCAGCGAACGCCACCGGGTGTTCGACCTGCTCGACCAGCCGGAACAGCGCGACGCCCTGCGCGAGGCCATGCGCCTGGCCCGCGCCAAGGCCGGCTCGGTGCACTGCCTGTGGGCCGGCCTCGACGGCCGCCAGCAACTCTTCGCCGTGGCCTACATTCCCCAACTGCGCTGGTACGTGCTCACCGCCGTCGACCTGCACGCCGCCCAGGTCCTCGACAACCGCTGGCTTTGGCCGCTGGCGGGCACGTTCCTGCTGTTGCTGGTGGCCCTGCTGCTGGGCTTCGCCTATGCCGTCGAGCGCCTGCTGTTGCGCCCCCTGCGCAGCCTCAAGCGCTCGGCCAAGGCGATCGCCGCCGGGCGCTACGACACGCCGCTGCCGCTGGCGCGCCAGGACGAGATCGGCTCGCTGTCGAAGGCCTTCGCCAGCATGGCCGACCAAGTCCGCCGGCACACCGCCGAGCTGGAAGACAAGGTCCAGGAGCGCACCCAGGCGCTGGAGGAAGCCAACCGCGAGATGGCCGCCGCGCAGAAGAAGATCGGCGACAGCCTCGACTACGCCAGCCTGATCCAGCGCGCGATCCTCCCCGACCGCCAGCTCAGCGCCACCCTCGGCGAGCATCACTTCATCCTGTGGAAACCGCGCGACGTGGTCGGCGGCGACTTCTACGTGTACCGCGAGCAGGCCGACGGCTACCTGATCGGCGTGGTCGACTGCGCCGGTCACGGCGTGCCCGGCGCGCTGATGACCATGCTCGCCCGCGCCGCCATCGACCACGCCATCGAGGCGGTGGGCAGCCGCGACCCGGCGGCGATCCTCGGCGAGACCGACCAGGCGATGCGCAGCATGCTCAGCCAGGAGCAGATCCCCCAGGCGCTGGCCACCAACATGGATGCCGGGCTGGTCTGGGTCGACCGCCGGCGCCGCCAGCTGGCCTTCGCCGGGGCGAAGATCTCGCTGTACGCCAGCGACGGCGAGGAGGTCCAGGAACTCAAGGGCGCGCGCCGGGCGATCGGCGACAAGCGCCGTGGCGACTACCGCAACATCGAGGTACCGCTGGCGCCGGGCTGGACCTTCTACCTGAGCACCGACGGTTTCCTCGACCAGGCCGGCGGCGAACACGGCTTCGGCTTCGGCAGCCGGCGCTTCGCCGACATGCTCCGCGACCACGCGCGGCAGCCGCTCCCCGAGCAGGCCGAGGCCTTCGTGGCGACGCTCGCCGAGTACCAGGGCGAGCACCCGCAACGCGACGACATCACCATCCTGTCCTTCCGATTCGACTAGGGGCACCCATGGAAACGCTAGACCTGCTGGCCATGCGTGAAAGCTACACCCGCCAACGCATCCTGCTCTGCTTCAACGGACCGATCTCGCGCAGCCTGATCGAGGAGATAGGCCACGCGCTGCGCAACTACCTGCACGCCGAACAGGCCAAGCCGAGCGAAGCGATGGACGTCTTCGCGGTGTACATCGAGATGACCCAGAACATCCGCCACTACGCCAATCTCAAGGGCTACGGCGAACACGAGGCGGCGGCCACGGTAGCCATCGCCCGCAACGAGGACGGCCACTACGTGGTGTCCGCCGGCAACCTGGTGGAGCGCGACGACGGCCAGAGCCTGGTGCGCAGCATCCAGGCCATCGCCAACCTCGACAAGGCCGCCCTCAAGGCCGCCTACAAGGAGCAGCTACGCCGCCCGCGCGACAGCGGCTGCGCCAGCGGAGCCGGTCTCGGCCTGCTGGACATCGCCCGCAAGTCCAGCGAACCACTGGCCGCATCGCTGAAGGAACAGCCCGACGGGCGCGCCTTCTTCAGCCTGCGCGCCGTGATCTGACCCCGTGTTTTAGGAAGAACACCATCATGAGTGACCTGCACATACCCGGCACCCAGTCCACGCCCGCCATCCAGGGCGACTGGCAGGCCGGACGCCTGTCCATGCAAGGCGATTCCTACCCGGAAAACTCCTATGAACTGTTCGGCCAGGTGATCGACTGGGTCGAGCGCTTCCTCGCCGACGGGCAGCGGCCGCTGGAACTGGACCTGCGCCTGCTGTACCTGAACACCAGTTCGATCAAGGCCATGATGGACATCCTCGACCTGCTCGAAGAGGCCCACCAGGGCGGTCGCCCGGTCAGCCTGCGCTGGCACTACGACCGGCGCAACGAACGGGTCGCCGAGCTGGCCGAGGAGTTCCGCGAGGATTGCAGCTTCCCCTTCGCCATCCAGGCCCACGACGAGTAGCCGACGATGAGCCGCGAACGCGAACTGGACGCCTGGATCGACGGCCTGCTGGCCGATCCGCAGTTCCACGGGCATCCGCTGCACCAGGCGCTGGCCCGCCTGCGCCAGCAATCGCTGGAGCAACTGGTGCGGCTGGAGCGCATCGCCCGGATCTCCGACGGTTTCCAGTCGATGGCGCGGGAGCAGAACCTGTCGCTGTCCGAGCGCTACCACAAGCAACTGCGGCGCCTGGAAAAGGTGGCGCGGATCTCCGACCGCTACCAGCAGATGATGCGCGACCTCAACCTGGCGCTGAAGGAAGCCTCGATCCGCGACCCGCTGACCGGCCTGCCCAACCGACGCATGCTGCTGGAGCGCCTCAGGGAGGAGAACGAACGCTCCCAGCGCCACGGCCAGAGCTACGTGCTGGCGATGCTCGACGTGGACTTCTTCAAGCAAGTCAACGATACCTGGGGCCACGACAGCGGCGACCGGGTGCTGGTGGAAATCGCCCGGGCCATGGAGTCCGAGCTGCGCGAATACGACCTCTGCGGCCGCTGGGGCGGCGAGGAATTCCTCCTGCTGCTGCCGCAGACCCGCCTGCAGGACGCCGGCCCGGTACTCGAGCGGGTGCGCGACAGCGTACGGACCCTGGCGGTACGCGTCGGCACCGAGGCGCTGAGCGTCACCGCCAGCGTCGGCGTCACCGAACACCGCATCGGCGAAACCTATTCGCAGACCGTCAATCGCGCCGACGCCGCACTGCTCGACGCCAAGCGCAGCGGCCGCGACAAATGCGTGTTCGCCGCGCTCCCGCCGCTTCCTGCCCCTTCCCGCCCGGCTCCAGCGCGCTGAGCCTCCTCAGGCGTCCAGCCGCTGCGGCCGCACCTGGCCTCGGCTGAGGTCCACCAGCAGCGCCTGAAGCGCCTCGAAGCGCGCCACCGGCAACTCCAGGGTCAGGACGACGCCGTCGGCGCCGTAGTCTTCCGCCGCCACGCTGGCGCCCAGCGCCAGGCTGCGCGCCTTGAGCAGCGCGTGGTCGGCGAAGGCACAGGCGAAGCGCACCCGGCAGCGCTCGACCAGCTCGCTGCGCGGCGCCTGCTGCAGGCACTTGGCCGCGCCGCCGCCATAGGCGCGGGCGAGGCCGCCGGTGCCGAGCTTGATGCCACCGAACCAGCGGCTGACCAGCACCACCACGCAGTCCATGTCCTGTCCCTCGATGGCCGCCAGGATCGGCCGCCCGGCGCTGCCGCCGGGTTCGCCGTCGTCGCTGAAGCGGTACTGCGCGCCGCACTTCCAGGCCCAGCAGTTGTGTCCGGCGGAAGCGTCGCGGTGGGCGGCGATGAACGCCTGCGCCTCGTCCTCGTCGGCCACCGGCGCGGCGATGGTGTGGAAGCGGCTCTTGCGGATTTCCTCGCGGTATTCGGCGAGGCCTTGCAGGGTGCTCGGCATCGCGTTCAGGCCGCCGGCGGGGTCAGTCCGCAGCCCTTGAGGATGATCCGCACCAGGTTGTCGGCGGCGGCGGCGAAGTCCTGCCTGGACATGCGCTTGCGGCCGGTGACCAAGCCGATCTGGCTGGCGAAGTCGGCGTAGTGCTGGGTGCTGCCCCAGAGCAGGAAGATCAGGTGCACGGGATCCACCGGGTCCATCCGGCCGGCGGCGATCCAGGCCTCGAATACCGCGGCGCGGCCGCGGAACCAGCTGCGGTAGTCCTGGTTGAAATGCGCGGTGAGGCACTCGCCGCCGCTGATGATCTCCATGGCGAAGATCCGCGAGGCCAGCGGGTAGCGGCGGGAGAACTCCATCTTGGCGCGGATGTAGCGGGCCAGCGCCTCGGCCGGATCGTCGTCGACGCAGAGGGTGTTGAAGGTACTGTCCCAGAGTTCGAGGATGTTGCTCAGCACCGCCGTGTAGAGGCCCAGCTTGTTGCCGAAGTAGTAGTGCAGGTTGGCCTTGGGCAGGCCAACGTTCTGCGCGATGGTGTTCATGCTGGTGCCCTTGAAGCCGTGGCGGGCGAACTCCTCCTCGGCCGCGGCGAGGATCGCCTCCTCGTTCTTCTGGCGGATGCGCCCGGCCGGCTTGTCGCGGGCGGCCGGGTCGTGGGCGGGCACTGTCAGGGTCATGCGCAGGTTTCCATCGGCGTGATCCCCGCGTTGATACCCCAGCCCGGCCGCGGGACACAAGCCAGGCGCGGAAAAATTTGCAAACGCCCGTATCAACCCAGCGGCTTGCGCCAGCGCGCCAGGGCGCCGCCCTTCGCGCTGGCCTGCGCCGCTTCGGCAACGCGCTCCTCGGGCAGCAGCAGGTTGAGCAGGATGGCGGTGATGCCGCCGCTGGTGATCGCCGAGTCGAACAGGGTCTTCACCACCGCCGGCATCTGGTCGAGCAGGGTCGGCTGCGCGGCCACGCCGAGGCCGACGCCGAACGAGGCGGCGATGATCAGCACGCTGCGGCGGTCCATCGCGGTCTGGCCGAGAATGCGGATGCCGGCGGCGGCGACGCTGCCGAACATCACCAGGGTGGCGCCGCCGAGCACCGGCTTGGGGATCTGCTGGAGGATCGCGCCGATCCAGGGGAACAGGCCGAGCGCCAGCAACACGCCGCCGATATAGATCCCGACGTGCCGGCTGGCCACCCCGGTGAGCTGGATCACCCCGTTGTTCTGCGCGAAGGTGGTGTTCGGGAAGGCGCTGAAGGTGGCTGCCAGCAGGCAACTGACGCCGTCGCCGAGCACTCCGCCGCGCAACCGCTGCAGATACGCCGGCCCCTCCAGGGGCTGCCGCGAGAGCATGCAGTTGGCGGTCAGGTCGCCGACCGTCTCGATGCTGCTGATCAGGTAGATCAGCGCCACCGGCAGGAAGGCCATCCAGTCGAAGGCGAAGCCGAAGCGGAACGGCTGCGGCAGGCTGACCAGCGGCAGCTCGGGCAACGCCCGCGGAACGAACAGGCCGGTCGCCCAGGCCGCCAGGGTACCCAGCGCCAGGCCGATGACGATGGCGGCCAGGCGCAGCCAGGGCAGGCGCGAGCGGTTCAGCAGGACGATGCTCAGCAGCACCAGCGCGCCCAGCGCGAGATTGGCCGGTGCGCCGAAGTCCGTGGCCCCGGCTCCGCCGCCGAGGTCGGTGATGCCGACCTTGATCAGGCTGACGCCGATCAGGGTGATGACGATGCCGGTGACCAGCGGCGTGATCACCCGGCGAAGATGGCCGAGGAACCGACTGAGGACGATCTGCACGAAGGCGCCGAAGAAGCACACGCCGAAGATCATCGCGAGGATCTCCTCGGGACCGCCGCCGCGCTGCTTCACCAGCATCCCGGCGGCCAGCACGGCGCCGAGGAAGGCGAAGCTGGTGCCTTGCAGGCAGATCATCCCGGCGCCGATGCCGAACGGCCGGCGCGCCTGGATCAGGGTGCCGGCGCCGGAAACCATCAGCGCCATGCTGATCAGGTACGGCAGGTGCTCGCCGAGGCCGAGCAGCGAGCCGATCACCAGCGGCGGAGTGACGATGCCGACGAAGCTGGCCAGCACGTGCTGTAGCGCGGCAAGGAAGGCGGGAAGCGGGCGCGGCCGGTCGTCGAGGCCGTAGATGAGGTCGTTGGGGCGTTGGTCTTCGCTATGCATCGGGCCGTCTCAAGTGGCGCTCCTCGGACAGGAGGAGGATGCACGGCTTCTGCAAAAAGCTGTCCAGGTGATCAGCTTATTCCTGCCGCTCAGGCTGCAGGGCGCGCCCGGCGTGGGTCGAGCGAACAACGGGAGGCAAACGCAAGGACGACGAAGGCGACCGTCGCGCACCGTGCCGAAGCACGGCGCGCAATGACGGGGCGCGCTGGCGGGGCCGGGCCGGCAGCCCCGCGCGACGGACTCAGAAGTGGTACTTGACCAGGAAGCTGGCGGTGTTCTGGTCGGTGGTGAAGTACTGCGAGTCCTTCACACCGTACTTGTCGGACCAGTAGTCGTACTCCAGGCCCACGTACAGGTGCTTAGGCTCGTAGCCGAGGGCCTTGCCCAGGTCGTACTTGACCTGTGGGTTGAAGTGCAGGTTGGCGTGGTAGTCGCTCTGGTTGCGGCGGCTGGTGCTGGCGCTCTTGTTGTTGATCACCCAGTCCATGTAGCCGTCGATGAGGATGTCGGAGTTGCCCACCGGAATGGTGTAGGACCACACCGGGGTGATCTGCCAGGCGCCGGCGCGCACGCGGTTGCCGTCGGGCTTGCGGTAGTAGAAGTTGAGCTGGAAGTAGTCGAAGCCGGGGATCGCCAGGTCGAAGCCCGGGCCGAGCAGGTAGGCCTCGGTGTCGCCTTCGCCGAACTCGTAAGTGCCGGCCAGCAGCACGTCCTTCACCGGGCCGAAGGAGAGGTCCGCTCCGGTGAGCTTGCCGAAGCTCAGGCGCGGAGTGATCTCGCCGTAGTAGGTGTTCTTGCCGTTGCTGGCGTCTTCCTTGCCGTTGTAGTTGATCTGGTCGAAGAAGATGAACAGGTCGCCCCAGGTCCAGCCGCTGGCATGTTCCAGGGTGAAGGTCTGCTGGATCGGCGGGTTGATCTTGAAGTTCTTGCCGTAGAGGTAGGTCAGGCTCTCGTTGTGCCAGAGCAGCGGCCCCGAGTCGGTCTCGTGGGTCGGCGTCATGTCATGGTCTTCGGCGACAGCCTGGCCTGCGGCCAGCAGCCCCCCGGCTAGCATCACGGTGGCGAGTGTGCGGCTCATTGAAACGCTCCTGGAGTGAATAGCTTTTTTTCTAGTGGGCGAACCTGTCCGAGCGGTCAGGCCTCGCCATGGATAGCAAGAACGAAGCCAAGACGGCGCGGGCGCTTCGCCGGGTTTCCAACGGCGAAGGGAACGCCTGTTTTTTCAGTGTTCTGGACAAAGGCGGCGAAATGCCTCCAACCTCTCTACGACGGCAAAAACCTGACCCCAAGGACAGTTTCTGCCTTGCGCTGGTGCATGGTCGGGAGGGGCGTGCTCGACTTTGGGATGGCAGCGCGAAGAAAACTGGATACACAAAAGCGTTTTGTGACAAAAAGAATCAGTAGGATTTTGTACACAAAACACTGCGTGGTATTTCTACACATCACCGCCCCGGCGTTCGGGCGAGAAGCGGCGCGGATGATGCCAGAGACGGCGGGCGGAATTCATCCCCGAATGGGGTTTTTCGTCGGGTTTCAGGACGCCCGGACGTAAATTCGCCAGGGCCTGGGAGACTCCGGTGGCATGACATCCAGAAAGCGCTCTCGATGTCGCGTAGCGGAGCGCGCTCGAGTACGGGTCGCCTGGCAGCCTATGCCTGCCGGGACTTCTTGCTTCGCCATCCGCAGGGCGGATACGCCTTGGGCATTATCCGCCGGACAGGTCTCCCCGCCTCACCCACATGGGTCCCCTCACCACACCGCGATCTGCGAATCGGTGCGCGGCTCGGTGCCGCCACAGAGCACGCCGCTGGCCGGGTCGCGCAGGACGATCTGGCCGCGCCCGTAGCTGGTCGAGTCGTAGGCGATCTCCACCTGGTGCCCACGCTGCGCCAGCTCCGCCGCCAGCGCGCGCGGCGCGGCATGTTCGATGCCGACGCGCAGCCCGCCCAGCCACTGCCAGCGCGGCGCGTCGAGGGCGGCCTGGGGGTTGAGGCCGAAGTCCACCAGGTTCATCACCATCTGCACGTGGCCCTGCGGCTGCATATAGGCGCCCATCACGCCGAACGGGCCGAGCGGCACGCCGTCCTTGCTGAGGAAACCGGGAATGATGGTGTGGAAGGTCTGCTTGCCCGGCTCCAGGCAATTCACGTGGTCCGGATCGAGGCTGAACTCGGCGCCGCGGTTCTGCAAGGCGATGCCGGTGCCAGGCACCACCACGCCGGAGCCGAAGCCGTGGTAGTTGCTCTGGATGAACGAGACCAGGTTGCCCTCCTCGTCGCCACAGGCCAGGTACACCGTACCGCCCGGCTTCGGCTGGCCGGGGCTGGGATCGAGCGCGCGCTCACCGATCAGCGCGCGGCGGCTGGCGGCGTAGTCCACGTGCAGCAGTTCCTCGACCGAGACCCGCATCGACTGCGGCTGGCTGATGTAGTGCAGCCCGTCGACGTACGCCAGCTTCATCGCCTCCAGTTGGCGATGCCAGGTCCGCGCGCAGTCGCGCTCGCCGAATTCGAAGCCCTTGAGGATGTTCAGGGTCATCAGGGCGATCAGGCCCTGGCCGCTCGGCGGAATCTCCCAGACGTCATAGCCACGGTAGTTCAGCGAGATCGGTTCGACCCACTTCGCCTGGTAGCCGGCCAGGTCCTCCGCGCGCAGGTAGCCGCCGCTGCGCTCGGCGTGGCCGACGATGGTCCTGGCCAGCTCGCCGCGATAGAAGCTTTCGCACTGGCTGCGCGCCAGCTCGTCCAGGGTGTCGGCCTGGCCCGGCTGGCGGAACACCTCGCCGGCGCGCGGCGCCCGGCCGTCGATGAGGAACTCGTCGAACCAGGCCCGCAGCTCGGGCCGCTGCGGCAACGCCGCGCGGAACTTGTCCAGGCCGCTTTGCCACAGGCGGGCGATCACCGGCGAGACCGGGAAGCCATCGCGGGCCAGCTCGATCGCCGGCCGCAGCAGTTGTTCGAACGGCAATTTGCCGAAGCGCCGCGACAGTTCGGCCCAGGCCGCCGGACAGCCCGGCACGGTGACCGGCGTCCAGCCGTACAGCGGCATCCGCTCGTGGCCGGCGGCGCGCACCCGCTCGCGATCGAGCAGGCCCGGCGCGCGCCCGCTGGCGTCCAGGCCGTGCAGGCGGCCGCGGGTCCAGACCAGGGCGAAGGCGTCGCCGCCGATCCCGCAGCCGGTCGGCTCGACCACCGTCAGCGCGGCGGCGGTGGCGATCGCCGCGTCGATGGCGTTGCCGCCACGGCGCAATATCTCCAACCCGACCTGCGCCGCCTGCGGCTGCGAGGTGGCGACCATGCCGCGGCGGGCATGGACCGGCGAACGTTGCGAGGCGTAGGGAAGCGCGTGGGCGGAGAAGTCGAGCATCGGCGTGGGCTCCGGGAAACTTGAGGCGGCAGGTTAGCCCTGCCAGACTCTGCCGACTAGCGACACGACGCCAAGTCATGACGATGAACGGACAGCCTGCGGAACTGCACCGCCCGATTCCCACCCTCGCCCGCCTGCCACGGCCGGTCTACGCGCGCGCCGAAAGCCTGCGCGCCGGCTCCTGGACCTCGCGCCACCGGCACGCCTGGGTGCAGCTTTCCTACGCCATCAGCGGCGTGCTCGGCGTGCATACCGCCGAGGGCAGCTTCTTCGCCCCGCCGCAGCGGGCGATCTGGATTCCGGCGCAACTGGAACACGAGGTGGTCACCTCCACCCGCGCCGAGATGCGCAGCCTGTACATCCGTGGCGACGCCTGCGCCTGGGCGCCGACGCGTTGCCGGGTGCTGGAGGTGACGCCGCTGGCGCGCGAGCTGATCAAGAGTTTCTGCGAGTTGCCGGTGGACTACCCGGAGGGCGACAGCGCCGAATCGCGGCTGGTGCAGGTGCTGCTGGACCAGCTACGCCTGCTGCCGGAGGTCGCCTTCTCCCTGCCGATGCCGCGCGAGCCGCGCCTGCTGCGGCTGTGCCAGGCACTGATCGACGAACCGACCCAGAGCCTGACCATGGGCGACTGGGCGCAGCGCCTGGGCACCTCGGAAAAGACCCTGTCGCGCCTGTTCCAGCGCGAGACCGGGATGAACTACCGGCTCTGGCGCCAACGCCAGCGCCTGCTCGCCTCGCTCAACGCGCTGGAGGCCGGCGACAGCGTCACCGGCGCCGCCCTGGACAGCGGCTACGACTCGACCTCGGCCTACATCGCCGCCTTCAAGGGACTCTTCGGCTTCACTCCCGGCGAACTGTTCCGCCAGCGCTGAGCCCGGCGAAGGGCCCAGCGCGCGGGGCTCAGAACACGTCGATGGGGTAGTCGACGATCACCCGGTATTCGTCGATGTCGTTGTCCACCGCGCTGTAGCCGCCGGTGCCGCGGTGGGTGGCCCAGCGCAGGCGCAGCGAGAGGTCCTTGGCCGGACCGCCCTGGACCACGTACTGCAGGTCGAGGTCGCGTTCCCAGTGCTTGGCGTTCTTGCCGTCGGCGCTGTACCAGCCGCCGTAGCCGGGGCTGTCCGGATCGACCCGGGTCAGGTCCAGCTTGCCGCGCGAGTACGAGGCCGAGGCGCTCAGGCCGGGCAGGCCGAGGGCGACGAAGTCGTAGTCGTATTGCAGCTTCCAGGACTTCTCGTTGGGACCGTTGAAGTCGGAATACTGCTGCGAGTTGTCGAGGAAGATGCTGTCGCCCTGGTTGATGTAGTCGAACGGCGTGTTGCCGTTGACCTTCTGCAGCACCGCGGTGACGGTGTGTTGCTTGTAGCCGACCGCGAAATGCAGGCTGTAGGTGTTGTTGTCGATCCGGCCGAGCAGCGAGTCGCCGCTGTCGACGGTCTTGTAGTAGTGCGCGCCGGGGTTCAGCGACCAGTTGTCGTCGATCTCGTAGGTGTAGTCGACGTCGGCGTAGTACTGCTTCCAGACGTTCTGCAGTTCGGCGGCGTACAGGCTGCTGGTGAAGCCCTCGATACCGCCCCAGGTGCCGCCCAGCCAGCTGAGATGATGGCTGTCGCGGTCGCCCGGCAGTTCGCCGTAGTACGAGCCGAGGCGACGGTGGCCGCTCTGGTTGTAGTACTTGGTGAAACTGACCTGGCCAGCCGTGAGGGTCAGGTCCTCGAAACTGTTGTTGGTCAGGCTCACGCCGCGGAAGGTCTGCGGCAGCATGCGCGACTCGCCGCCGGCGACCACCGGGTTGCTGAGGAACTGGTCGCCCAGCTTCAGCTCGGTGTCGAAGGCGCGGATCTTCAGCGCCGCCCCGCCACTGGAGAACTCATCGGGCGCCTTGCCGGATTCGTAGCCTTCCTTGCTCGGCGCGGTGATCGGCAGGATGCTGGTGCCGCCGGTACCGCCGCCGCCGTCGAGCTTCAGCCCGAGCATGCCGTAGGCGTCGACGCCGAAGCCGACCACGCCGGGCGTGTAGCCGGACTGAAAGGTGGCGATGAAGCCTTGTGCCCATTCCTTGCTGTCGTGCCCGGAAGCGTGCCGGCGGTCATGGTTGAAGTAGTAGTTGCGGGTCAGCAATTGGAGGCTGGAGCCTTCGATGAAGCCTTCTTTGGCTTCCCCCTCATCGGCCCAGGCGGCGGACGCGGTGCACAGCGCCAGCGCCATCGGCGTCAAGGCGAACAGATTCCTCATTGCGGTTGCTCCTTCTTACAGCGTGGTGAAATCCGGCAAGGCCGGAAAGCGTGTTGTGGTGTCGTTCCCGGCGACGCTTCTGCTGGCGTCGCGCGGGCGATCGCTCCCATGGGGCGCCCAGCCGGGCGCAACCCGAAAAAAAAGGCCGCTGGTATCAGCGGCCTTGAGAAGACGTCGAATAGGAGCAATCAAAGTTCGGCGTCGGGAAGTCTTGCCAGTGTATTTCCGGACACTGGAAACCGGTTGGAACACAGTCGGACTCTTCTATTGAAAGTCTCTTCGACTCATCGGGCTTTAGGCTTTCCACGTCCCGCTCTTGCATGGCGAGATCGATGAAGACAGAACGAATATCGTCGACAGCCAGCGACAATTATCCATTGAGCTGGCGCGATTATATTTTTTTGCCACTATCGGAAAAACCCGATATCCAACGAAAGTCTTTTACATATTCTGCAAGAATTCTCCGAACGGTCAGGAAGGCAAAAAAAACGCCGCATATCATATGCGGCGCAAGGACAGGGTACCCAGGCTCACGCTTCCCGAGTACCCGGGGGAAGCCATGGCGCGGCTGGCGCCATGCGCTAGATCAGGAGTCGCTGCGGGCCCCGGCCTGCGCGGCGGAGGCGGAAAGTTCCTGCTGGTGCTCGATGGCCTGCTGGTTGGCGTCGACCATGCGGTTGGTCATCAGCGAGGACTCTTCGGCGAAACCGGCCTGGGAAAATGCGAGGGAAAACAAACTGAGTATGGCGGCAGCAAGGATCTGGCGATTCATGGCGGGTCTCCGATGACACCCTGTTCACTTGGGACAGGCGCCATATTAGTTAACCGCCATGCTCGGAAAAATAGCCAAACAGACGAGAGAGTATTACCTCAATAACAACAATCCTTCACTGTGCCCAGTAACTTGAACTTTGCATGGTGGTTTCGTCGCGGGCGAATGCCTGGGGAAGTTCCTGTTGCAACAGATCGACCCAGGTGCGGATCTTCGCGTCCAGGTAACGCCGCGAGGGATACAGCGCATAGATGGTCCGCTCGTGCATGGCATGGCCGGGCAACACCCGTAGCAGCTCGCCGTTGCGCAGCGCCGCGGCCGCCACGTAGCTGGGCAGCAGGGCGATGCCGAGGTCGGCCTTGGCCGCCTGGGCCATGACCTCGGCGACATTGACCATGAAGGTGTTCTGCGGGCTGACGGTGCGCTCGCCCTGCTCGTCGGCGAAGATCCAGCCCTCCGGGTAGGCCGGATCCTGCAGGCGCAGGCAGACGTGGCGCTCCAGGTCGTCCACCGAGCGCGGCACGCCGTGCTGTTGCAGGTAGCCGGGACTGGCGCAGAGCACACTGTGGATGCTGCCCAGGCGCTGGGCGACGAACTCCGAGTCGGGCAACTGGCGCTCGCCGGTGATCAGCACGTCCTGGCCTTCCTCGAGCATGTCCGGGTTGCGCTGGGACAGGGTCAGCTCGATCACCACGTCGGGGAACAGTGCGCCGTAGCGGGCGATCATCGGCACCAGGTGATGCTGGCCCATGCCCATCAGCGACTGCACGCGCAAGCGGCCGCAGGGGCGGATGTGCGCGCCGGCGGCTTCGGCCTCGGCGACCTCGATGTCCTCGAGGATCCCGCGGCACCGCTCCAGGTAGCGCTCGCCGGCCTCGGTCAGGGCCAGGCGCCGGGTGGTGCGGTGCAGCAGGCGCGTCTGCAGGTGCGCCTCCAGGTCGGAGATCAGCCGCGATACCTGCGCGGTGGACAGGTCCAGGGCCTGGGCGGCGGAAGTGAAGCTGCCGCTGTCCACCACCCTGGCAAACACGCGCATGCCTTGCAATGTGTCCACTATTACCTCGGTTGCAAAACAGATTCGTAAATTGGTCGGATTTTCCCTGGCGCCGGGCTGCCTATACTGGCCGCCGTCGCCGTAGCAACGCCGGGCATACCCTGCCCGGCGTCGGGGCGGATGGCCCACCCACCGTCCGCTCTCCTTCCCCCCGCACAGACTCTGCTACGGCGGCGCCCCCTTCCCCTTCCGTCGCGCTCAGCGTCCCGGTTCCGGAATCCGGTACCAGGCGACGTACAGCGCCGGCAGGAAGATCAGCGTGAGCAGCGTGGCGGCAACGATGCCGCCGATCATCGCATAGGCCATCGGCCCCCAGAACACTTCGCGGGCGATGGGGATCATCCCCAGGCTGGCCGCCGCCGCCGTCAGCAGGATCGGCCGGGTGCGGTGGTGGGTGGCTTCCAGCACGGCTTCCCAGGGCGTCTTGCCGTCTTTCTCGAAGGCATCGATCTGGGTCACCAGGATCACCGAGTTGCGGATGATGATGCCGATCAGCGCGAGAATCCCGAGGATCGCCACGAAGCCCATCGGCGTGCCGGTCGGCAGCAACGCCGCGACCACGCCGATCAGCCCCAGCGGCGCGACGCTGGCCACCAGGAACAGCTTCTGCACGCTCTGCAACTGGATCATCAGGAAGGTCGCCATGAGGAACAGCATCAGCGGCACCACCTTGGCGATCGGGCCCTCGGCCTTGCCGCTCTCCTCCACCGTACCGCCCACTTCGATCCGGTAGTTCGCCGGCAGGCCGTCGGCGAAGCGCTTGACCTCCGGCGCCAGCTTGGCGACCAGGTCGGTGGGCTGGATCTCGCCGCGCAGCGACGCCTTCACCGTGATCGTCGGCTTGCGGTCGCGGCGCCACACCAGCGGCTGCTCCAGCTCGTAGCTGACCTTGGCGAACGCCTTGAGCGGGATCGAGGTGCCGCTGGGCGTGACGATCTGCAGGCTCTCCAGGGTCTCCAGCGAGCCGCGCTCGCTATCCTCGGCGCGGCCGATGACGTTCACCAGGTAGATGTCGTCGCGCACCTGGGTCACCGCGCTGCCGGTCACCACGCTGTTCATGATCTGCGCCACGTCCTCGGAGGACAGCCCGAGCTGGCGCGCCTTGTCCTGGGCGATGTCGATCTTGAGCATCTTCCCGGGCTCGTTCCAGTCGTAGACGATATCGCCGATGTTCGGGTTGCCGTCGAGCACGCCGGCCAGGCCCATGGCGTACTCGCGGACCTTGTCGATCTGCGGTCCGCTGACCCGGTACTGGATCGGCCGTCCCACCGGCGGCCCCATCTCCAGCGGCTGCACGTAGGTGCTGATGCCGACATAGTCCTTGCGCAAGCGATCGCGCAGGCGCGCGGCGACGCGCTCGCGGGCCTCCAAGTCCTTGGTGACGATCACCAGTTGGCCATAGAAGTTGTTCTGCAACTGCTGGTCCAGCGGCAGGTAGAAGCGGATCGCGCCTTCGCCGACGTAGGCGCTCCAGTGGTCGATGTCCTCGTCGTCCTTCAGCGTCGCTTCCAGGCGGTCCATCACCGCCCTGGTCTCGTGGATACTGCTGTTTTGCGGCAGGTTGAGGTCGACCAGCAGTTCCGGACGGTCGGAAGACGGGAAGAACTGGTGCTGGACGAACTTCATCAGGAACAGCGACACGCCGAACAGCAGCGCGGTGAGGAAGATGGTCGTCCAGCGCCGGCGCATCGCCAGGTGCAGCAGGCTGTCGAAACGCTCGGCGATGCGCCCCTTCTTCTGCTCCGACTTGTGCTTGAGAGTCTTCGGCAGGATGTGCACGGCGATCACCGGGGCGAACAGCACCGCGACGATCCACGACAGCAGCAGGGCCACGGCGATCACCGCGAACAGGGTGAAGGTGTACTCGCCGGCGGAGCTGGCGTTGAGCCCGATGGGCACGAAGCCGGCCACCGTCACCAGGGTCCCGGTGAGCATCGGGAAGGCCGTCGAGGTGTAGGCGTAGGTCGCCGAGTCGTGCAGCGAGTCGCCCAGTTCGAGGCGCGTGATCATCATCTCCACGGTGATCATGGCATCGTCCACCAGCAGGCCGAGGGCGATGATCAGCGCGCCGAGGGAAACCCGCTGCATGGTGATGTCGGTGTATTCCATGAACACGAAGACCATCGCCAGCACCAGCGGGATCGAGCAGGCCACCACCAGCCCGGCGCGCAGGCCGAGGCTGACGAAGCTGACGATGAGGACGATCACCACCGCCTCGAACAGCGCCTGGGTGAAACCGCCGACCGCCTTCTTCACCACCTGGGCCTGGTTCGACACCTGGTGCACGCCGACCCCGACCGGCAGTTCGCCGGTGATCTCCTGCATGCGCGCATTGAGCGCCTCGCCGAACTCGAGGATATTGCCGCCCTCCTTCATCGCCACCGCCAGGCCGATGGCCGGCTCGCCCTTGTAGCGGAACAGCGAGGTCGGCGGGTCGACGAAATCGCGGCTGATGCTGGCTAGGTCGGACAGCCGGTAGAAACGATCGTTGACCCGCAGGTTGACCGCCTGCAGGTCCTTTTCCGAACGGAAGTTGCCGGAGGTGCGCACCGAGATGCGCTCGGGGCCGGCCTCGACCACGCCGGACGGGGTCACCGCGTTCTGCGCTTGCAGGCTCTGCACGACCTGGCGCTGGTCGAGACCGAGGGCGGCCAGCTTGCGGGTGGAGAAGTTGAGGTAGATGACCTCGTTCTGCGCACCGATCATCTGCACCTTGCCCAGGTCTTTCACCGAGCGGATGTCCAGGCGCACCTTCTCCACGTAGTCGCGCAGCTGGCGGAAGTCCAGGCCGTCGGCGGTGAAGGCGTAGACGCTGCCGAACACGTCGCCGAACTCGTCGTTGAAACCCGGTCCCTGGATGCCTTGGGGGAATTCGCCCTGGATGTCGGAGATCTTCTTGCGCACCTGGTACCAGATATCCGGGATGTCGCCGGCCTTGGTGGTGTCCTTGAGGTAGACGAAGACCGTCGATTCGCCGGGTCGCGTGTAGCTCTTCACGTAATCCAGCGAGTCCAGCTCCTCGAGCTTCTTCTCGATGCGGTCGGTGACCTGCTCCAGGGTGTCGTCCACCGTGGCGCCCGGCCAGCGGGTCTGGATGACCATGGTCTTGATGGCGAACGAGGGATCCTCCTCGCGCCCCAGGTTGAGGTAGGAGAACACGCCCATCACCAGCGATACCGCCATCAGGTACCAGACCAGGGACTGGTGGCGCAGGGCCCAGTCCGACAGGTTGAAACCGCCCTTCATCGCGCATCCTCGTCGAGTTTGATCTTCTGGCCGGGCTTGAGGCTGTTGACTCCGGCGCGGACCACCCGGTCGCCGTCGGCCAGGCCCTGTCCGATCACCACCTGGCGTTCGTCGCGGCTGAGCACCTGTACCTCGCGCAGGGCCACGCTGGACTGTTTCCCATCGACGACCCAGACCTGGGTCTTGCCGTCCCGCTCCAGCAGCACGCTGGCCGGCAGCACACTGCGCACGCTACCGGCGCTGCTCAGCTGGACCTGGATGGTCGAGCCGAGGCGGAACGCCTCCGGCGTCTGCGCCAGGCTCAGGCGCACGCGACGGGTGCGGGTCGAGGCGTCGGCCTGCGGACCCAGCTCGCGGATGCTGCCGGTGGTCCTGGCCTGCGGGTCGAGCTGGGCGCTGACCAGGAAGCGCGCGTCGGCCGGCAGGCTCTCGGCGACCTCGGTGGGCAGGTCGAAGACCGCCTCGCGCACCTCGGGCCGGGCCAGGGTGACCACCGCCTGGCCGGCGCTGACCACTTGCCCGGCCTCGGCGTGCCAGGTGGTGATGACGCCGTCGAAATCGGTCACCAGGCGCGTGTAGGAAAGCTGGTCCCTGGCCTGCTGCACCGCCGCTTTGGCCTGGTCGAAGCTGGCCTGGCTGGTCTTCAGGCGGGTCCGCGCATCGTCCAGGCGCGCCTGGGCGGTGACGCTGCGGGCGAACAGTTCTTCCTGGCGCCGGGCATTGGCCTGGGCGTCGATCAACTGCGCCTCGGCGCTGGCCAGGTCGCCCTGGCTGGCGCGCAACTGGTTCTGCTGGTCGGTGGGGTCGAGGGTTGCCAGCAGCGCGCCCTTGCCGACGAAGTCACCGACGTCGAACAGGCGCGAGGCGATCCGTCCGTTGGTGCGGAAGCCGAGCACGCTCTCGTAGCGCGCCTGGATGCTCCCGGCGAAGCGACCGAGGTCGTCGTTCTTCAGGGTCTTCACGGTCACCGTCAGCACCGGCCGCGGCGGTGCCGGCGGCGGCTCGTCGCCGCAGCCGGAGAGGAGCAGGGCGAAGCCGAACAGGCCGGCGAGGGAAAACGGCTTCATGGCTGGCCTCCGCCCACGGCGTCGCGGCTGGCGGTGCTCTGGGTCGGCTGCGGCGGCTGGGCCACCTCGACCACCTGGCCCGGATGGAGCAGTTGGCCGCCCACCGTGACCACTGTCTGGCCCGCCTCCAGGCCACCGTCGATGACCACCTTCTCGCTGGCGTAGCGTGCCACCCGCACCGGTTGCAGGCGCACCTTGCTTTCCTGATCGAGCAACCAGACCGCCGGCTGCTCGCCGACCTTGGACAGCGCCGACCAGGGCAGCACCACGCTGTGCGCGGCCGGCGCGGCGACGCTGGCGTTGACCACGCTGCCGAGGCTCATTTCCGCCGGCACCGAGTCGAGGCCGACCTTGACCTTCAGCGTACCGCTGCGCTCGTCCACCGTCGGGGTGATCTCGCGGACCTTGCCGCTGGCGGTGACTTCCGGCTTGCCGAGCAGGCTGACGGTGATCCGCTGGCCGTCGACATCGTGGCTGAACAACGACTCGTAGACGTTGAACACCGCGTCGCGCTCGCCGTCGCGGGCCAGGGTGAAGATCGGCACGGTGGCCTGCACCACCTGGCCGACCTCGGCCTGGCGGGCGGTGATGACCCCGGCGTCGGAGGCACGCAGCTCGGTATAGGAAAGCAGGTCGCGGGCGTTGGCCAACTGCGCCTGGGCGGCCTTCAGCGAACTCTGCGCGCTGCGCACCGAGGCCAGCGCCTGGTCGTACTCGCTCTGGCTGGTGTAGCCCTTGGGCAGCAGCGCCTTCTGCCGCTGGTAGTTGAGGTCGGCGAGCTTCGACTGCGCCTGCTGCGCGGCGACCGCCGCCTGGGCGTTCTCCACGTTGCTGCGCTGGTCCTGCGGGTCGAGCCGCGCCAGCACCTGGCCAGCCGCGACGTGGTCGCCGACATCGACCAGGCGCTCGACGATCTTGCCGCCGACACGGAACGACTGGTCGGCCTGTACCCGTGCCTGGATGTCGCCGGTGATCGAGGTGGCCGAGGCGAACTCGGCCATCTTCACCGTCTGCGCCAGCACACGGACGTGTTCCTCGGCGGGCGGCTCGGCGCCGCAACCGACAAGCAGGCTGGCGCACAGGATGGCGGGCAGCGCCATCCGCGACCAGCGACCTTTGGAATGAAAAGCGCCTCTGGCGTCTGACATGCCTTCCCCTTCGCGATCCATACAGATACCGGCCGATACGGCCGGAAACTCCCAGAATTGGCAGGGATTCTAGCCGCGTCCCCAAGGATTGCGACTATCAGATGGAAGCGGGGGTTCCTTTTCCAAACTTGTGGAGGGGATCGCCTCCGGCGTCAGGTGAACAGGCGCGCGCTCAGCTCGCGGCTGGCCTCCAGCAGCAACGGCAGGAAGCGACTTTCCAGTTCGGCGCGGGAGACCCGCCCGGCATGGGTGCCGACGTTCAGCGCGGCGAGCACATGGCCGGCGGAGTCGCGTACCGGCACCGCCAGCGAGCGCAGGCCGACTTCCAGCTCCTGGTCGACGATGCACCAGCCCTGGCGACGAATCTCCACCAGGCACGGCAGCAGGGTCTCGGGGGTATACAGGGTACGGCTGGTCTTGGCCTGCATCTCCACTCCGCCGAAGTAGGCGTGCAGCGCGTCGTCGTCCAGCGCGGCGAGGAGAATGCGGCCCATCGAGGTGCAATAGGCGGGCAGCCGGCTGCCGACGTTGAGGTCCACCGAAATCAGCCGCTGGGGAGTGGCCGAACGGGCGATGTAGAGCACGTCGTCGCCCTCCAGGGTGGCCATCGAACAGGCTTCGTGGAGCTGTTCGCTGAGGCGGTCGAGGATCGGCTGCGCAGTGATCGCCAGCGGCGTCGACGACAGGTAGGCGTGACCGAGGGTGAGCACCTTCGGCAACAGCGAGTAGGTGCGCCCGTCGGTGGTGGCGTAGCCAAGCTGCATCAGCGTGTGCAGGCAGCGACGCACGGCGGCGCGGGGTATCTCTGTGCGGTGGCTGATCTGGGCGATGGTCAGGTGCCGCTTGCGCTCCTGGAACGCATGGATCACCGCCAGGCCACGGGCCAGCGAGGTCATGAAGTTGGGATCGCCGGTGAAGGCCTTGATGCGCTTGGCTGGCGAAAGGACGGTCGGCGGCGCCAGGGTGGCGGAGTGTTCCGGGAGTTCGCTCATGGACGTTCGGGCTCGGGTCACGGAAAGGCTCGCCGATTATCGGACACTCGTTCGATCATCGCAATTGACCGGAGCGCCTCCGACTGTAGTACTGTCGGGGCTACCCATCGCCCTCCGGGAGTAATGTCAGGTACCCATCGGCGGGTTCTGGGTACGCCCTTGCCGCTCCGGCAAGGGCGCCCTTCCTTCCCGCGCGTCCCGCGCGATCGATGCGCCTAGAAGTCGAAGAACACCGTCTCGTTGTCGCCCTGGATGCGGATGTCGAAACGGTAGGCGAGCTGTCCGTCCACTTCGCAGCGCCGCGCGAGCAGGGTGTCGCGACGCGGCGCCTGCTCGATCAGGTTGAGCACCGGACAGGCGGCGTTGGCCTCGGTCTCGTCATCGAAGTACAGCCGGGTCTGCAAGTGGATGTTGATGCCGCGGGCGAACAGCGAGACGTTGATGTGCGGCGCCATCGGCACGCCCTGGGCGTTACGCACCACCCCCGGCTTGACCGTGTGCAGGGTCCACTCGCCGGCATCGAAGGTGGTGGCGGTGCGGCCGAAGCTGTTGAACGGTCGCTCCGGATCGTAGCGCTCCTGGTAGCGGCCTTCGCTGTCGGCCTGCCAGAACTCCAGGAACGAGTCGCGCACCAGGTGGCCGTTGCCGTCGTAGACGTGGCCGAGCAGGAGGATGTGCTGGCCCGGCGCGCCTTCGCGGGCCATGCGGTTCCAGATCTCCAGGTCGCGGGTCGGGTTGCCGGCGGCGGCCAGCGCCAGGCCGATGTGGACGTAGGGACCGGCGGTCTGGGAAGGGGTTTCCCGCAGCAGTTCGTGGCTCATGGTCGGCTCCTCAGGCGTTCTCGAAGAAGGTCTTGCGCTGCCCGCGCAGGACGATGTCGAAGCGGTAGGCCAGGCAATCCATCGGGTTGGCCATGCTCATGTCGAGCCGGCCGATCAGGCTCTGCGCCGCCTCCGGGTCGGCAAGGGTGCGGATGATCGGGCACTTGGGGATCAGCGGGTCGCCCTCGAAGTACATCTGGGTGACCAGCCGCGCGGCGATCGCCGGGCCGCTGACGGACACGTGGATGTGCGCCGGACGCCAGTCGTTGGGGCCGTTGCGCCAGGGATAGGGCCCGGGCTTGATGGTGCGGAAGTAATAGTGGCCCTCGCTGTCGGTGAGGGTCCGGCCGACGCCGCCGAAGTTCGGGTCGAGCGGCGCCAGGTAGCGGTCGTTCTTGTGCCGGTAGCGCCCGCCGGCGTTGGCCTGCCACATCTCCACCAGGGTGTGCGGGACCGGCTTGCCGTACTGGTCGAAGACCCGGCCGAACATGATGATGCGCTCGCCCTGGGGCAGGCCGCCGTGGTCGAAGTTGAGCAGCAGGTCGTTGTCGTGGCGGCCGAGCCTGAGGTGGGAGAAGTCCGGCCCGCTGGTTTCCGAGAGCGATTGCGGGATGCTCACCAGCGCCTGGCTCGGCGAGCGCGGCACGGAGGTCTTGTAGTCGGGGGTCAAGGCTTTGGGGTGCCAGTTTCGGTCACGGATGACGAAACGACGGCTTTCGGCGTCGTGCATGTCGGGCTCCTGTTATTCGCGTTATCGGTCGCCAGGCTTGTGGATTCAGGCATGGAAAACGAAGTCTTGCGCAGGAGGCGGGGCGGGGACAGTGAATTATCCAGCCATATACATAACCATTTGGTTATGCTTTATCAGTGCAACTCGGCGGCCACCTCGCGCAACACCGCGCTGAACCATTGCGCCCCCAGCGGCAACGGCAAGGCCGCGTTGTGGCACAGCCCGACCGAACCGCCCGGTTCGCGGATACCCAGGTCCAGCTCGGCCAGCTCGCCGTTGCCGACGTCCAGGCGCACGGCGTCGCGCGGCGCCACCCAGATCGCCTCGCTGCGCAACACATAGCTGCGGCTGAGGGTCGGCGAGAGGGTCTCCAGGCGCTGTCCGGCGAGCGGGATGCCCCATTGCACGAACAGGCTGTCGGCGTGGCGGCGGATGGTGGTGCCGGCCAGCGGCAGCACCAGTGGGAATTCGGCCAGCCGCTGCAGGACGCCGAGGGGCGCGGCGAGCAAGGGGTGGCCGGGACGCACCACCAGCATCATCGACTCGCTGTACAGGTGCTCGAAGGTCAGGCCCTGGATGTCCGGGCTATCGGTCATCCGCCCGACCACCAGGTCCAGCTCGCCGACCTTCAGTTGCGCCAGCAGGTAGGCGCTGGGGCCGGTGGCGACGCTGACCACCAGCGCACCGTGGCGCCGGTGCAGGCGCCGGATCACCTCGGGCACCACCAGGCTCTCCACCGTCGACAGCACGCCGACCCGCACCGTCTCGACCTGCGCCTCGTGACCGCGCAGGGTGTTCAC
Source organism: Pseudomonas sp. HMSC057H01 (assembly GCF_001836405.1). Classification (NCBI taxonomy): domain Bacteria; kingdom Pseudomonadati; phylum Pseudomonadota; class Gammaproteobacteria; order Pseudomonadales; family Pseudomonadaceae; genus Pseudomonas; species Pseudomonas sp. HMSC057H01. Next base: position 107,682 of record NZ_KV828413.1, read on the forward strand.
TCCGTCGCGCAGGGCCTGCACGCAGGGGCCGGCATAGCGCAGGAAGGTCACGCCCGCCTCGGTCAGCTCGGCGCCGGCCTTGCTCCGTTCGAACAGGCGCGCGCCGAGGATTTCCTCCAGTTCCTTGAGGGTCTTGGAGATCGCCGGCTGCGACACCGCCACGGCATCCGCCGCCTTGGCGAAGCTGCGCTGGCGGGCGACTTCGAGGAAGCAGGCGAGGTGGCGGAACTTGATGCGGTTGTCGAGGTTCATGGGGCGGCCGTGGCGGCGAGTGGTGCGGGCATGGTACCCAACGGGCGGGTTGGGAACGAGGTGTGGCGTGCGGCGAGGTCGTGCCAGGCGGTACTCCGCCTTCCTTTCCCCAATGGGAGAAGGCACTGGATAGCGGAACGACTCACGTGCCGGGCAATCCCTTCCCTGGGGGAAGAAGGAACCGGATGGAGCATGGTCGGGCAGCATCGCGCCGACCCTTCGCCCTTCAGGGGGGGCCTCCACGTCCAGGAGGACGCCGGGGAACCCCACCTGGAACGAGCGCCGACTCAGAACTCCACCGTCGTCGACAGCTGGAACTGCCGAGGCTCGCCCATCGCCACGTACAGGCGATTGGCACTGGACGGGTAGTAGGTGCGGTCGAACAGGTTCTTCACGTTGAGCTGGAACTTCACGCCGTGTCCGCCGAAGCGGGTGTCGTAGCTGGCGAAGGCATCGGCCACGGTGTAGGACGGCAGGTCGAAGGAATTGGCCGGGTCGCCCGGGCGCTTGCCGACGTAGCGCGCGCCGCCGCCCAGGCGCAGGCGGTCGCCGCCGAAGAGCTGGCCGAGTTCGTAGACCGCCGACAGCGACGCGGTGTTGCGCGCCACGTTCTGCAGGCGCTTGCCCTCCAGGGTCGGGTCCTCGGTGACTTCCGCGGCGAGCCAGGCGTAGCTGCCGATCAGGCTCCAGCGTTCGCTGAGCTGGCCGGTGAGGTCCAGCTCCAGGCCGCGCGAGCGGACCCGGCCGGCGGCGCGCACGCTGCTGTTGCCGGCACCGTCGAGTTCGTTGACCAGCACGTTCTTCTTGCGGATGTCGAACAGCGCCAGGGTGCCGCTGAGACGCCCCGGCACATCCAGCTTGGCGCCCAGCTCCCAGGAGGTCGCCTCCTCCGGCAGGATCGCCGAATCGATGGTCTCGCCGGTGCTCAGCGGGGCGATGGTCGAGTTCGGCTTGAACGAGCGCGTGTAGCTGCCGTACAGCGAAACCTCGTCGCTCAGGCGGTAGACCAGGCCGCCGCGCGGCACCCATTTCTGCCCGTTGATGTCGGTGTTGGCGTTGAACGGCCGGCCGCGCCCGGCGAGCTGGTCGTAGATCTGGTAGCGCGCGCCGCCGACCAGGATCCAGCGTTCGTCCAGGTGGATCGAGTCCTGGAAGTACAGCGAGTCGCTGCGCAGCTTGTCGGTCTGGTCGCTGTCGCCGGCGACCACCCGGGTCGACGGCACCACCTGGCCATAGACCGGGTCGAGGTAGTCGAAGCGGCTGGTCTTGCTGTCGCGCAGCAGGTCGGCGCGGAAGATCTTGCGCTTCTCGTGGTCCATGCCGAATTGCAGGTCATGTTGCATCCCGGCCAGTTGCAGCGTTCCGCTCAGGCCGAGGGTGGCGAAGCTGTCGCTGCTGACCGCGCCGTGGGTGCCGTCCATGCGCCGGGTCAGGGTGCCGTCGGCATTCACGGCCATCACCCGGGCCTGGTTGTCGTCGTAGGTCTCGCGACTGTAGCCGTAGCCGAAGTGGGCCTTCCAGGTGTCGTCGAGCTGCCGTTCGAGATCCAGGCGGGTCAGCTCGGAACGGCCCTCGGTGATGTTGAAGGGCTCGTCCAGGCGCCGGCTGCGCGGGATGTCCAGCGGGCGGTTGGTACGCGGGTCGATGGCCGTGCCACGGTCGAACGGCGTGGTGAACTCGCGGTGCTCGTAGCTCAGGTTGACCGTCGTGTCCTCGCCGTACCAGGCCAGCGAGGGCGTCACCAGCGTCTCGCGACTCTTGCCGAAGTCGCGCCAGTAATCCTCGTCCTCATGATCGAGGATCATCCGGTAGGCCAGTCCGCTGTCGCCCAGCGGGCCGGTGGAGTCGAGCTGGCCGCCGCTGCCGTTGCGCCCGTGGGCGTAGGCCGAGCCACGCAGGGTCAGGGCGTTGGCTTGTTGCAGTTGCGGCTTCTTGCTCACCACGTTGACCACCCCGCCCGGGTCCTGGATGCCATAGAGCAGGGATGCAGGCCCCTTCAGCACCTCGACGTGGTCGGCGGTGGCGGTGAAATTGCGGCCCTGCACCGAGGGCATGCCGTCGCGCATGATCGAGCCGTCGCGGTTGTCGCCGAAGCCGCGTTTCATCACCGCGTCCTGGGTACCGCCGAGGGTGTTGGCCTGGGTGATGCCGCTGATGTTGCCCAGCGCGTCGTCAAGGTTGCGCGGGCGCTGGTCCTGCAGCGCCTGTGCCGGGACCACGCTGATCGCCTGGGGGATTTCCAGTAGCGGCGCATCGCCGCGGCTGATCGAGGCGTTGGCCGCCGGCCGGTAGCCCTGCGCCGGGGCGGCGGCGGACACCGTCGTGGCATCGAGGTCGAGCGCGCCGCTGGCGGGGATCGGTTCCAGGGTCAGGGTGCGCTCGTCGATCCGCCGCGCGCGCAGGCCGCTGCCCTGCAGCAGGCGTTGCAGCGCCTCCTCCGCGTCCAGCGAACCGTGCAATGCCGGGGCGGTCGCCTGCGGCGGCAGCTCGGCGGTGTAGAGCAGCGTCTGCCCGCTGGCCCGGCTGAACGCGTTGAGCGCCTGGGCCAGCGGCGCGGCAGCCTGGCTGAAGCGATAGCGAACCGCCTCGGCGGCCTGCGCGGTGGCGGCGAGACAGCCGAGGCTGAGGAACAGGGCGGGGAGAGTACGCAGGGCGAAGCGCGGGAACGGGGTCATGGGTTGCTCGTGTCGGTCGCTTTTCTAATGCGAATCAATCGCGGTCATGAGCACTACACGAAGCGGCGCCGGATTTACCTCACCCCCCAGCGCAAAAAAATTCTTCGCCGGGAAAGATTCCTGCGGCCAAACGGAGCGGGGCCGCCGTCAGCGAATCACCACCAGGCGTCCGAACAGGATCTGCTGGCGATAGCCGAGCACCGCCTGCAGCGACTTCAGCGCGGCTTCGGGATCGTCGCTGCGGAAGCTGCCGCTGACCGGCTGGCGGCCGAGCGCGTCGTCGAGCAGGAGAATGCGTCCAGGGTAGTAGCGAGCGAGTTCGTCGAGCACTTCCGCCAGCGGCCGCCGGTAGAAGCTCAGCCAGCCCTGGCGCCAGGCCAGCGCGGCGGCGGCGTCGATGGCCACGGGCCGGCCCAGCCTGCCGTCGGCGAAGCCGACCTGCTGGCCGGCGCTCAGCACTTCCTCGGCGGCGCCCGCGCCCGTGCCGGCGCTCACCGCGACCCGCCCTTGCAGCACGGTGACGCGGGTCGCCCCGGCGCCGCGACGGACCTCGAACTCGGTGCCCAGTACCCGCGCCCGGCCTTCGCCGGCCTCGACCACGAATGGCAGCGTGTCGCGCTTCACCCGCAACGCGGCGGCGCCGCGCAGCAGTTCGACCCGCCGCTGGCCGCCGTCGATACGCACGCGCACCGCGCTGCCGGCGTCCAGGCTCAGGTAGGAGCCATCGGCCAGCTTCCATTCGGCGACCTGTCCCGGCGCGGCGACATAGTCGGCACGCCAGTCCTGCAGCCAGTCGCCGGGCTGCCACCAGCCGCCCAGCCAGAGCATCGCCAGCAGGCAGGCGACGCTGGCCAGCGGGTAGGCCCAGCGCCGCGGGTTGCGCGACGCTCGGCGCGGCCGCAGGTAGGCTTCCAGGGCATCAGCCTCTTCGATGGCCAGGCGGCTCGCCGGTATTTCCGTCAGGCGCCAGAGCGCCTCGGCGCGAGCATAGGCCTCGGCATGCGCCGGCCGCTGCGCCAGCCAGTCCTCGAAGGCCCGCCGGGTCGCCGCATCCGGCGTACCGCGCAGGCGCACCAGCCAGACCTGGGCGGTCTGCTCGAGGACGGGATCGTAGGGCGCGGCGTCGCTATCGGGTCGGGTCATGGCTGGGCGCTCCTTGCCTGCTCGCCGGCCGGGCCGGCCAGGCTCGCCTTGCAGGCGTCGAGGGCGCGCATCATATGTTTTTCCACGGCGCTTTGGGAAAGCTGCATGGCCTGGGCGATCTCCGCGTAGGTGCGGCCGTGGATGCGATTGAGCAGGAAAATCCGCCGGGTCCGCTCGGGCAGGCCGCGCAAGGCGGCCTCGACCCGGCGCCACTGGTCGCCGGCCTCGAGCGCCTGCTCGGGACCGACCGGCTCGCCCTGGCGCTGCTCCGGCAGCCAGTCGTCCAGTTGCCGCTGCCGCGATCCTTCGCCACGCAAGTGGTCGATGGCCAGGTTGCGCGCGCTGCGCAGGAGGTAGCTGCCAAGCTCCTCCACCGGGGCGGCCGGGCGCCGCCAGAAGCGCAGGAACAGTTCCTGGACCAGGTCGGCGGCGGTCGCCCGGCAGCCGACCCAGCGGCTGACCAGGCTTTCCATGCGCTGGCGCTGGGCCAGGAAGGCCTTGAGCAGATCCGCGCGGCGCGCCGCCTCGCCGTCTGCCGGCAAGGCATCCGGGCGCGGGCCGGAGGGTAGGTCGCGGTCGGGCATCGGTGAGGGACGGCTGCACGAAAGCCGGCGCCGGGGCGGCGCCATGGGAATGCTGAGCAGCCCGCAAATGATAATGCTTATCATCAATACCGAGAAGCCGGCGACGACGAAACGCCTTGCGGGTCGCGCGCCGGGTTGCCCGGCGCGCCGCCCCTCACTTCACCAGGCGCGCATCCAGGCTGTTCTGCGCCAGGCGCCTGGCCTGCTCCTCGGTCATTCCCAGGCTCTGCTGCAAGGCATGGAAGTTCTCGGTGACATAGCCGCCGAAGTAGGCCGGGTCATCGGAGTTCACCGTCACCTTCACGCCGCGTTCGAGCATGTCGAGGATGGTGTGCTGGCTCATGTCGTCGAACACGCAGAGCTTGGTGTTGGACAGCGGGCAGACGGTCAGCGGGATCTGTTCGTCGATCAGCCGCCGCATCAGCCGCTCGTCCTCGAAGGCGCGCACGCCGTGGTCGATGCGCTCGACCTTGAGCAGGTCGAGGGCTTCCCAGATGTACTCGGGCGGCCCCTCTTCGCCGGCATGGGCGACGGTGAGGAAGCCTTCGCTGCGGGCGCGGTCGAAGACCCGCTGGAACTTGCTCGGCGGATGCCCGACTTCCGAGCTGTCGAGGCCGACGGCGATGAAGGCGTCGCGGAACGGCAGCGCCTGGTCGAGGGTTTTCTGCGCCTGTTCCTCGCTGAGGTGGCGGAGGAAGCTGAGGATCAGCCCATGGCGGATGCCCAGCAGCTTCTCGCCGTCCTGCAGCGCGGCGCGGATGCCGGCGAGCACCACCTCGAAGGGAATGCCGCGATCGGTGTGGGTCTGCGGGTCGAAGAACGGCTCGACGTGGACGACGTTCTGCGCCTTGCACTTCTGCAGGTAGGCCCAGGTCAGGTCGTAGAAGTCCTGCTCGGTGCGCAGCACGTCGGCGCCGGCGTAGTAGAGGTCGAGGAATTCCTGCAGGTTGTTGAAGGCGTAGGCCTTGCGCAGGGTCTCGACGTCGTTCCAGGGCAGGGCGATGCGGTTGCGCTCGGCGAGGGCGAACAGCAGCTCCGGCTCCAGGGTACCTTCCAGGTGCAGGTGCAGTTCGGCCTTGGGCAAGGCGTTGAGCCATTCGTACATGGGGTGGGTTCTCGATCAGGCTGGTCTTGGCCGGCAAGTTTAACCTGTCCCGGGAGTCAGGCCCGCGGCAAACCCGCGAGCCGCTCCCGCGCGCGACGGGCGGCTCAGGCCGTTTCGCCGCGCCGATAGGCATAGGTCTGCGCGAAGCGCGAGGTCAGCCACTCGCCACAGGTGGTCGGCGGATACTTCGGCGGGTTGTCCGCGTCGAAGCAGCCCGGCAGGCAGCGGATCTCGGTGTCCATGTGCGGTTCGGCGAAGAACGGCATGGAGTAGCGATGCACCCCGCGCGGGCTGATCACCCGGTGCGGGGTCGAGCGGTAACGGTCGTTGCTCCAGCGCGCCATCATGTCGCCGATGTTGACCACGAAGGTGCCGTCGATGGGCGGCGCGTCGATCCATTCGCCCTGGCGGTTCTGCACTTGCAGGCCACCGGCGGCGTCCTGGTAGAGCAGGGTCACGCAGCCGTAGTCGGTGTGCGCGCCGGCGCCGGGCTGGTCGGCGCTCTGTCGGGCGGCGGCCGGCGGATAGTGGATCAGGCGGAATACGCTGACCGGCTGCTCGAAGCGGCGGTCGAAGAAGTCCTCCTCGATCCCCAGGGCGATGGCCAGGGCGCGCAGCACGGTACGGGCCAGCGCCAGCATGTCGACATAGTGTCCTTCCAGCAGGGCCTCCCAACCGGGCAGGTCGGGGTGTCGGTTGGGCCCGTAGAAGGACTTGCCGGCGCGCACGTCGGGATGCTCCGCCGGCAGGTGCAGGGCCATGTCGAAGGTCTCCTTGAAGTCGCTGGGCAACGCCGGGTCGAGCTGCTCGGTGGCGATCGCGCCATAGCCGCGATGGTTGCGGCTACGGGTGATATCGATCTTCAGCTTCTCTTCGACAGGCAGCGCGAAGAACTCCCGCGCCGCCGCCAGCAGGGCTTCGAAGCGCGCGGCCGGCAACGGGTGTCCGGCGATGTAGAAGAAGCCCCACTCGCGGCAGGCCTGGTCGATCCGCCGCGCCACGTCGTTCCAGGCGCCACGGTCGGCGCCGTAGAGCGGGGCGATGTCGATGATGGGTAGACGGTCCAATCGCGCTCTCCTCGATGGGCCCTGTACGGAAAGTGCCTGCGCTCGGCGACTTTTTCCATACAAGGCCAGGGCTCACTTCGGCAGGTCGGCCTTGATGCCTTCCACGTAATAGTTCATCGACGCCAGGTCGGCATTGGTCGCGCTGACGCCGGCGGCGAAACGCTCCTTGCCGGACTGGTCGCGGATCGGCCCGGTGAAGGGGTGGAAGGCTCCGCTGCGGATCGACTCGATCAGCCTGCCCGCCTCTTCCCGCACCGGCGCCGGCAGCACCTCCTGGTTCAGCGGCAGGACCACCGTACTCTCGGCCAAGCCGCCCCAGAAGTCCTCGGATTTCCAGGTGCCGTCCATCACCGCCTGGGCCGAGCGGATATAGTGCGGGCCCCAGTCGTTGACGATCGAGGTGAGCACGGTCTTCGGACCGAAGTGCTGCATGTCCGAGGCGTAGCCCACGGCGTACACCCCGCGACGCTCGGCGGCCTGGATCGGCGCCGGGCTATCGGTGTGCTGGAACACCACGTCGACGCCCTGGTCGATCAGCGCGTTGGCCGCGTCGGCCTCCTTGCCCGGATCGAACCAGGTGCTCACCCACATCACCTTGAGTTCGGCCTGCGGGTCGTATTTGTCCAGCGCCAGCTGGATCGCGTTGATGTCGCGGATCACCTCGGGAATCGGAAACGAGGCGATGTAGCCGATCTTGTGGCTGCGGGTCATCTTCGCCGCGAGGAAGCCGCCGACGTAGCGTCCCTCGTAGGAGCGCGACAGGTAGGTGCCGAGGTTCCTGTCGCGCTTGTAGCCGGTGGCGTGCTCGAAGGTCACCTTGGGAAACTGTCGGGCCACCTTGGCGGTGGGGTTCATGTAGCCGAAGGAAGTGGTGAAGACCAGGCCGTAGCCGTCTTTCGCCAGGTTGCGGATGACCCGCTCGGCGTCGGCGCCCTCGGCGACGTTCTCGACGAAGCTGGTCTTCACCTTGTCGCCGAAGTGCTCCACCAGTTCGCGGCGGCCCAGCTCGTGCTGGTAGGTCCAGCCGTGGTCGCCGACCGGGCCGACATAGACGAAGCCGATCTTCAGTGGTTCGGCGGCCTCGGCGGCGAGAGCGCAGGCGCCGAGGCCGAGGACGACGGCAAGGCGGCGCAGGACGGACATGCGGGATTGCGTGGGACGGTGTTTCATGGATGGGCGTGCTCCGGTGAGTGCAGGGTTGGCCATCGGGCGTGGCTTCGCGTTCAGCCCGCCCGCCGATGCAATTACCTGACCACCCGGACAACTCCGCTCAAGCCCGCGCTTCTGCGTGCCGCGCCATGCCGGCGCGGCTGCAGGACGGTGCAGCGCGCCATCGCTTGGTGCATGCCGGCGCCGCCACGATGGCCTACCATGGGCGCTGGCTTTCCGTAACAAGGCACGCACGCGATGACCGCGATCTACCTGGCCGGGCCGGACGTCTTCCGCCCCGACGCCGAGGCCCACGGCGAAATGCTCAAGGCGCTCTGCGCCGAGTTCGGTTTCCTCGGCCTCTATCCGCTCGACCACGCCCTGCCCGCCGACATCCGCGAGCCGGCCGCCCAGGCCGCCTGGGTCTACCGCGCCAATGTCGGCCTGATCGAGCGCGCCGACTGCGTGCTGGCCAACCTCGAACCGTTCCGCGGCAGCGAGCCGGACAGCGGCACCGCCTTCGAAGTGGGCTACGCCCTGGCCCTGGGCAAGCCGGTATATGCCTACCTCAGCGATGCCGGCGCCTACGCCGAGCGCCTCGCCCGGCTGGCCCCGGAATGGCTCGGCGAGCGCCCCGGCGAGGACCGCGACGGTTGGCAACTGGAGGGTTTCGGCCTGCCATTGAACCTGATGCTGGCGGTGCCTTCGCGGCTGGTCGCCGGCGGTCCGCGCGAGGCCCTGCGACGCCTCGCCGAGGAACTCGGCGGGAACGCCTGAAGCGCCCGCGCCGAGCGCCGGAATAAGCACGCGAGCCGCCGCCTATCTGCTGACAGGTAGGCGCCGCCTGGCATGTCGCTTGCTGCCCATAATCCCCGGACAACAACGGCCCCCGCGCGGGGCGTCCGGCATCCTGGGGGGAGCATCCGATGAGCCGATCCAACGGTTCCAGCAGCCGTCGTACCTTCTTGCGCCTGGCGGCCCTGCTGCTGCCCGCCGGCGCCCTGCTCGGCAGCCTGCCGGGCGTACGCGCCGCGGCCAGACCGCGGAAACTCTATCTGGCCGGTCCCGACGTGTTCCGCGCCGACGCCGTCGCCCACGGCGAAGCGCTCAAGGCACTGTGCGCACGCTACGGCTTCGAAGGCCTCTACCCGCTGGACAACGCGCTGCCGAAACAGCTCGCCGAGCCGCGCGAACAGGCGGCCTGGATCTACCGCGCCAACATCGGCCTGATCGAACGCGCCGACGCGGTGCTGGCCAACCTGAACTTCTTCCGCGGCGCCGAGCCGGACAGCGGCACCGCCTTCGAGGTCGGCTACGCCACCGCTCTCGGCAAGCCGGTCTATGGCTACGTCGACGACGCCGGCAGCTACGCCGAGCGGATCCGCCGGCACGCCCCGGAGCTGGTCGGCGAGGATCCGACCCGCGACCGCGACGGCATGGCCCTGGAAGAGTTCGGCCTGCCGCTCAACCTGATGCTGGCGGTGCCCGGCAGGATCGTCGTCGGCGACGCCGAGCAGGCTCTCCGGCAACTCGCCGGGCAATCCCGCGGCTGAGTCCGACCCGTCCCACTCCAGGCAAGGACTTCCCATGCGCAAAGCCCTGCTGTGCTGTGCCGCCCCGCTGTGCGCGGCCGCCGCCTTCGGCGCCGAAAACAACGACGAGAACGCCGCCCGCGAAGGGCTCTGGAACAACCTGCACGTCTACCGCGCGTTCAACCAGCGCGGCGGCCCCTACCTGACCGACGACAGCTACCTGGAATGGGAGTTCGGCGGCCGCAAGGGGGTGCTCGACCTGTACGGCTACATCGACTACAAGAACCTCTTCGACGACGCCAGCTCGGACGTACCCGACGGCGAGAACTGGTTCGTCGACATCGAGCCGCGTCTCTCCATCGACCGCCTGCTCGGCCGCGACTTCTCCATCGGCCCGATCCGCGAATGGTTCGTCGCCTTCGACTACTACTACGCCGACGCGCGCCAGGGACCGGGGCTGAACGTGCTGTGGTCGGGCATCGGCACCAACACCGAGCTGCCCTGGCTGGGTACGGTGGGGCTCAATCTCTACGCGCGCTACATCGACAAGAACTACGGCGCGTCCAACGAGAACGCCTGGGACGGCTACGTCGCCCACATGAACTGGTTCAAGCCGCTGGCGCAGTTCGGCGGCAAGCGCTTCATCGCCTTCCAGGGCTTCTTCGACTACGAGTTCGGCTCGAAGCTGCCCGACAAGGACGATGCCTTCGAGCGCGAATACCGTACCGATAACGGCTTCCAGGCCTACCTCGGGCTCTGGTATCACACCGAACACTGGAAGTTCGGCTACGGCGCCAAGGTCTACCGCAACATGACCCAGTGGCGCGACGGCGAGCAACTGGACGGACGCCGCACCGACTCCAGCGGGATCGGCCACTACTTCAACGTCGGCTACGCGTTCTGAGCGCGGCGCCCACGCCGGGCGCCGCGGGAAGCCCGCTCAGGGCAGGCGGGCGATACGCTCGGTGAGCAGGTCGAAGAACCCCTGGGCATCGCCCTCGTTGATCCACTCGACGTTGGCCGGCTGCTTGAGGCCGCCGTACCAGTCGGCCACGGTCTGGCCGAAGGTGATGCCCTCGCGGCTGTCGACCTGCACGTTGATCCGCTTGCCCTTGAACAGCGAGGGCTTGAGCAGGTAGGCGACCACCGTGGCGTCGTGCACCGGGCCGCCCTTCAGGCCGTAGTACTTGATGTCGTACTGGACGTAGGCGTCGAGGATGTCGGCGACGGTCTTGCCGGCTCGGTTGCCGAGGTTGCGCAGCTTGGCGATGCGCTCGGGGCTGGTGAGGATCTTGTGGGTCACGTCGAGCGGCAGCATGGTGATCGGCGCCCCGCTCTTGAGCACGATTTCCGCCGCGTGGGGGTCGGCGAAGATATTGAATTCGGCGGCCGGGGTGATGTTGCCACCGTTGAAGTGGGCGCCGCCCATGATCACGATCTCGCGGATGCCCTTGACGATGTCCGGGGCCTGGGTCAGGGCCAGCGCGAGGTTGGTCTCCGGGCCGAGCATGGCCAGGGTCACGCTCTTCTCCGGCGCCGCGCGCAGGGTACGGATCAGGTAGTCCACCGCGTTGCCTTCGGCCAGCGGCTGCTTCGGCTCATGCACCTCGACGCCGGTGATGCCTTCGCTGCCGTGTACGTCGGCGGCGTAGATCGGCGTGCGCAGCAGCGGCCGCGGGGCGCCGGCGTAGACCGGGATATCCGGGCGCTTGCCCCACTCGCGGGCCAGCCGGGCGTTGCGCGCGGTCTTTTCCAGCGGCACGTTGCCGGCGACGGTGGTCAGCGCCTGGATCTTCAGCTCCTTCGGCGAGGCCATGGCGAACAGCAGGGCGATCACGTCGTCGGCGCCCGGGTCGGTGTCGATGATCAGGGTCCGCGGCGATTGCGCCGCCGCCGTTTCGGCAGCGGACAGAGGAAGGCTGGCGGGCATCAGCAGGGAGAGTCCTAGCAGAAGGCTGCAAAAGCGATTGCGGGGGCGGGCGGCGCGGGACATGGTCGGCTCCTGGTGGGGGATGCCGAAGTCTAGCCGGTTGCAGGCCAGGCGCCGACCTATGCGAACCGACAGAGGAAGCCTGGCGCCTCCTCCGTCGGCGCCCGCCTCACCCGGCGATCAGGGCGCTCGCCGCCTCGCGGTGGCGGGCGATCAGGGCGGCCAGGTCGAGCCCTTCCACGGCACCATCGACCACTCGCCAGGCGCCGCCGACCATTACCCGGTCGGCACGGTCGGCAGCGCACAGCAGCAGCGCCGAGAGCGGGTCGTGGCTACCCGAGAAGCGCAGCTCGTCGAGCTTGAACAAGGCCAGGTCGGCCTGCTTGCCGGGGGCCAGCTCGCCGATGTCGCTGCGTCCGAGCAGGCGTGCCGAGCCACGGGTGGCCCAGCCCAGGGCGAGTTCCGGGGTGATTCGCTCGGCGCCGTAGCGCAGGCGTTGCAGGTACAGGGCCTGGCGCGCCTCGAGGATCATGTTCGAGGCGTCGTTGGAGGCCGAACCATCGACTCCCAGGCCAATCGGCGCGCCGGCCGCCTCCAGCTCCACGGTCGGGCAGATGCCCGAGGCCAGGCGCATGTTCGAACTCGGGCAATGGCAGATACCGGTGCCCGCCTCGCCGAGCCGGCGGATCTCCTCGGCGTTGAAGTGGATGCCGTGGGCCAGCCAGGTGCGCGGGCCGAGCCAGCCGACGCTATCCAGGTAGTCCACGGTGCGCAGGCCGAAGCGCTGCAGGCAGAAGTCTTCCTCGTCGAGGGTCTCCGCCAGGTGGGTGTGCAGGCGTACGTCATGGCGCGCCGCCAGTTCGGCGCTGGCGCGCATGATCTCCGGAGTCACCGAGAACGGCGAGCAGGGCGCCAGGGCGATCTGCACCCGGGCGCCTTCGCCGCGCTGGTGGTAGCGAGCGATCAGTCGCTCGCTGTCGGCGAGGATGGTCTCGGCCTCCTGCACCGTCTGCTGCGGCGGCAAGCCGCCGTCCTTCTCGCCGAGGCTCATCGAGCCGCGGGTGAGCATGGCGCGCATGCCCAGTTCCTCGACCACCCCGGCCTGCACGTCGATAGCCTGTTCGAGGCCGCCGGGGAACAGGTAGTGGTGGTCGGCGGCAGTGGTGCAGCCAGACAGCAGCAGCTCGGCCAGCGCCACCTTGGTGGCCAGTTCGAGCTTCTCCGGGGTCAGCCGCGCCCAGACCGGGTAGAGGGTTTTCAGCCAGGGGAACAGCGGCTGGTTGACCACCGGCGCCCAGGCGCGGGTGAGGGTCTGGTAGAAGTGGTGATGGGTGTTGATGAGTCCCGGCAAGACCACGTGCCGGCTGGCGTCGAACTGGCTGGCGCAGGGCTGCGCGGGCTGCTGGCCGGCGCCGAGCAGCTCGACGATGCGGCCGTCTTCGACGACCAGGCCGCCGGCGGCGTCGAGACCGTTGGCGGTGAAGATGGCGAGGGGTTTGCGAATCCAGGTGCGGGACATGTGCGGACCTTCGTCGGATCGGCGGGCCGGCGCGAACGCTGCCGGCCCTCGGTTGATGAGAGCCAGCTCAGTGTTCACCCTGTCTGCTGATCCAGGTCCGCGGGGCGACGGGACGCCGCGCGCGTGGAGATATCCTACAAGGGATTGTCGGAGAGGTGTAAGGCTTTCCTCCCGGCGGCAGCCGGGCGCGGTTTGATGGGGGTCAACGGACGACCTCCGGCAGGGGCATAGAGTGGGGGACTGCATAGCTGAAAACGTAGAACGGAAGGAGCCCCGCATGAGCGAAGAACCCACTGTCACTCCCCCCTCCCCCGAGCAACCCGCCGCACAGCCGGCCAAGCCGGCCCGGCCAGCCGCCCGCCGCGCCCCACGCAAGCCGGCGACCCGCCGCCCGCGGGTGGCCAGCCCGGCGCAGAAGGCCCGCGAGGAGATCCAGGCGATCAGCCAGAAGCCCGTGGCCCTGCAGGTCGCCAGCGCGCCCCACGGCAGCAGCGAGGACAGCACCTCGGCGAGCCTGCCGGCGAACTATCCTTATCACACGCGGATGCGCCGCAACGAGTACGAGAAAGCCAAGCACGACCTGCAGATCGAACTGCTCAAGGTGCAGAGCTGGGTGAAGGAGACCGGCCAGCGCGTGGTGGTCCTGTTCGAAGGCCGCGACGCCGCCGGCAAGGGCGGTACCATCAAGCGCTTCATGGAGCACCTGAACCCGCGCGGCGCGCGGATCGTAGCCCTGGAGAAACCCTCCTCCCAGGAGCAGGGCCAGTGGTATTTCCAGCGCTACATCCAGCACCTGCCCACCGCCGGCGAGATGGTCTTCTTCGACCGCTCCTGGTACAACCGCGCCGGCGTCGAGCGGGTCATGGGCTTCTGTTCGCCACTGCAATACCTGGAGTTCATGCGCCAGGCCCCCGAGCTGGAGCGCATGCTGAGCAACAGCGGCATCCTGCTGTTCAAGTACTGGTTCTCGGTGAGCCGCGAGGAGCAACTGCGGCGCTTCATCTCGCGCCGCGACGATCCGCTCAAGCACTGGAAGCTGTCGCCCATCGACATCAAGTCTCTGGACAAGTGGGACGACTACACCGCCGCCAAGCAGGCGATGTTCTTCCATACCGACACCGCCGACGCGCCGTGGACGGTCATCAAGTCCGACGACAAGAAGCGCGCACGACTCAACTGCATCCGCCACTTCCTGCACGCGCTGGACTACCCGGACAAGGACCGGCGCATCGCCCATGAGCCCGACCCGTTGCTGGTGGGGCCGGCCTCGCGGGTGATCGAGGAGGACGAGAAGGTCTACGCCGAGGCGGCCGCCGCGCCGGGCCACGCGAACCTGGATATCCCGGCCTGAGGCGGGCGGTCGCGCCAACGAAAACGCCCGGGGCGCTTTCGCGCTCCGGGCGTCCCTGGTTCGACGGTCGCTGGCCGGGTCACTCCGGCGCGGAGGTCCGGATCAGGTGGTCGAAGGCGCTCAGCGAAGCCTTGGCGCCCTCGCCCACGGCGATCACGATCTGCTTGTACGGCACCGTGGTCACGTCGCCGGCGGCGAAGATGCCGGGCAGCGAGGTCTCGCCACGGGCGTCGACGATGATCTCGCCACGCGGCGACAGCTCGACGCTGCCCTTGAGCCACTCGGTGTTGGGCAGCAGGCCGATCTGCACGAAGATGCCTTCCAGCTCGATCGACTTGAACTCCTCGGAGTTGCGGTCCTTGTACACCAGGCCGGTGACCTTCTGGCCGTCGCCCTTCACTTCGCTGGTCAGGGCACTGGTGATCACCTCGACGTTCGGCAGGCTGTAGAGCTTGCGTTGCAGCACGGCATCGGCGCGCAACTTGCTGTCGAATTCCAGCAGGGTCACATGGGCGACGATGCCGGCCAGGTCGATGGCCGCCTCGACGCCAGAGTTGCCGCCGCCGATCACCGCCACGCGCTTGCCCTTGAACAGCGGGCCGTCGCAGTGCGGGCAGAAGCACACGCCCTTGGCCTTGTATTCCTGCTCGCCGGGCACGCCCATTTCGCGCCAGCGAGCGCCGGTGGCGAGGATCAGGGTCTTGGCCTTGAGGCTGCCGCCGCTCTCGAACTGCACCTCGTGCAACTCGCCGGTGTTCTTCGCCGGAACCAGCTTGCTGGCGCGCTGCAGGTTCATGATGTCGACCTCGTAGTGACGCACGTGCTCTTCCAGCGCCCGCGCCAGCTTCGGCCCGTCGGTCTCCTGCACCGAGATGAAGTTCTCGATGGCCATGGTGTCCAGCACCTGGCCGCCGAAGCGCTCGGCGGCGACGCCGGTGCGAATGCCCTTGCGCGCGGCGTAGATCGCCGCCGCGGCGCCGGCCGGACCACCGCCGACCACCAGTACGTCGAAGGCGTCGCGGGCGGTCAGCTTCTCGGCGTCGCGGGCGGCGGCGCCGGTGTCGATCTTGGCGAGGATCTCTTCCACGCCCATGCGGCCCTGGCCGAAGACTTCGCCGTTGAGGTAGATGCTCGGCACCGACATGATCTGGCGCGCCTCGACCTCATCCTGGAACAGCGCGCCGTCGATGGCGACGTGACGGATGTTCGGGTTGAGCACGGCCATCAGGTTCAGCGCCTGGACCACGTCCGGGCAGTTCTGGCAGGACAGCGAGAAGTAGGTTTCGAACTCGAAGGTGCCCTCGATGCCCTTGACCTGCTCGATCACGTCCGCGTCGAGCTTGGAGGGGTGGCCGCCTACCTGCAGCAGGGCCAGCACCAGCGAGGTGAATTCGTGGCCCATGGGGATACCGGCGAAGCGCAGGCCGATGTCCGCACCGGGGCGGTTCAGCGAGAACGACGGTTTGCGCGCATCGCTGCCGTCGGTCTTCAGGGTGATCTTGTCGGTCAGGCCGACGATGTCTTGCAGCAGGCCCAGCAGCTCGCGGGATTTGTCGCTGTCATCGAGGGACGCGACGATCTCGAACGGCTGGCTGACCTTTTCCAGGTAGGCCTTCAACTGGGTTTTAAGATTGGCGTCCAACATGGTTCAGCTCCTCGAAATTCGGGCAAACGTATCCCCGGCGGATGGGACATCCGCCCTGCACGGCGCGTTGGCTGGGTGAAGGGCGGACGATCCGCGAGGGATCGTCCGCCGGAGAGGCTGGCGGCGAATGCCGCCGGCGCGGTCTTAGATCTTGCCGACCAGGTCCAGGGACGGAGCGAGGGTCTTCTCGCCTTCCTTCCACTTGGCCGGGCAGACTTCGCCCGGGTGGGCGGCGGTGTACTGGGCGGCCTTCAGCTTGCGCACGGTCTCGCCGACGTCACGGGCGATCTCGTTGGAGTGGATCTCGACGGTCTTGATCACGCCTTCCGGGTTGATCACGAAGGTACCGCGCAGGGCCAGGCCTTCTTCCGGGATGTGCACGCCGAAGGCGTTGGTCAGCTGGTGGGTCGGGTCGCCGATCAGCGGGAACTGGGCCTTGCCGACGGCCGGGGAGGTTTCGTGCCAGACCTTGTGCGAGAAGTGGGTGTCGGTGGTCACGATGTAGACCTCGGCACCGGCTTTCTGGAACTCGCCGTAGTTGTTGGCGGCGTCTTCGATCTCGGTCGGGCAGTTGAAGGTGAAGGCAGCCGGCATGAAGATCAGGACCGACCACTTGCCCTTCAGGGATTCCTCGGTCACCTCGATGAACTTGCCGTTGTGGAAAGCGTTGACCTTGAACGGTTGGACTTGAGTGTTGATCAGGGACATCAGTCGTTCCTCTCTCAGTTGAATGGGGTGTTTCAAATCGACTGGGAGAATCTTAACGGGGTTCGGCAAAAATGCCCCATTGATTTAGGCCATCAGTGAAATTATCTAAATCTATCGAAGAATATATAAATAGTTAAAACAACTAATCGAAGAACCTGCCCTCGTCAGTGCCCGGCCTTCCACGGCTGGCCCAGGGAAACCGGGGCATACAGCCGGGTGCGCAGGGCATCGCGGGAGAGCAGGACCAGCACCAGGATGGTCGCCGCATAGGGCAGCATCGCCAGCAGGTTGGCCGGAATCGACAGCCCGATCCCCTGGGCCACCAGGTGCAGGATGCTGGCCAGGCCGAACAACCAGGCACCGAGCAGCACGCGGAACACCCGCCAACTGGCGAAGACCACCAGCGCCAGGGCGATCCAGCCGCGTCCGGCGGTCATGTTCTCCGCCCACATCGGCGTGTAGGCCAGCGACAGGTAGGCACCGGCCAGGCCGGCCATGGCGCCGCCGAAGAGCACCGCCAGGGTGCGCACGCGCAGCACCGGCAGGCCCATCGCGCTGGCCGCGTCGGGGTTCTCGCCGACCGCCTGGAGAACCAGCCCGGCGCGGCTGCGCAGGAGCATCCAGGCGACCGCGGCGAACAGCGCCAGGCTCAGGTAGACCAGCGCGTCCTGGGCGAACAGCATGCGCCCGAGCAGCGGCAACTCGCCCAGCACCGGCAGCGCCAGCGGGGCGAACCCTTGCAGCGGCTTGCCGACCCAGGCGGCGCCGACGAACGACGACAGGCCGACGCCGAAGATGGTCAGCGCCAGGCCGCAGGCCACCTGGTTGGCGTTCAGGTACAGGGCGACCCCGGCGAACAGCGCCGCCAACAGCATGCCGGCGAGCACCGCGAGGAGCACGCCGAGCCACAGGCTGCCGCTGGAGAAGGCGACCATGAAGCCGATCACCGCGCCGAACAGCATCATCCCCTCCTGGCCCAGGTTGAGCACTCCGCTTCTCTCGCAGACCAGTTCGCCCAGCGCCACCAGCAGCAGCGGAGTACCGGTGCGGACCATGGCGAACAGCAGGTTGTCGAGCAGATCGATATCCATCGTGGTTCCTCGGCGGTTCGGCTCAGGCCAGGGCGTCGCGCAGCGCCGGGCGCTTGCGCCAGCGTCCGTGCAAACGTGGGCGGTAGAGGATCAGCACGTCGCAGGCGAGGAGGAAGAACAGCATCATCCCCTGGAACAGCCCGGTCAGCGCCAACGGCAGGTTGAGGCTCATCTGCGCGGCCTCGCCGCCGAGGTAGAGCAACGCCATCAGCAGGCTGGCGCAGAGGATGCCGAAGGGATTGAGACGGCCGAGGAAGGCCACGGTGATCGCCGCATAGCCGTAGCCCGGCGAGACCTGCGGCACCAGTTGGCCGATCGGCCCGGCGACCTCGCAGACGCCGGCCAGGCCTGCCAGCGCGCCGGAGAACAGCAGCACGAACCAGACCAGGCGCTTCTCGCGGAAACCGACGAAACCGGCGGCGCGGCGGTCGAGGCCGAGCACGCGGACCTGGAAACCGAGGAAGCTGCGCTGCGCCAGCACCCAGACCGCCGCCAGCGCCAGCAGGCCGAACAATGCGCCAAGGTGCACCCGGCTGTCCTCGAACAGCGCCGGCAGGCGGCTGGCCTCGCCGAACAGCGCCGACTGCGGGAAGTTGAAGCCATCCGGGTCCTTCAACGGCCCGTGCACGCCGTACAGCAGCAGGTTCAGCGCGATGTAGTTGAGCATGATGGTGGTCAGGATCTCGTTGGCGTTGAAGCGCGTTCGCAGCCAGGCGGCGAACCCGGCCCAGAGCGCCCCGGCAGCGGTGCCGGCGAGCAGCACCCAGGCCAGCGCCCAGCGGCTCTGCCAGTCGAGCAACTGGATCGCCACCGCGCTGCCGGCCAGGGCGCCGACCAGCAACTGGCCCTCCGCGCCGATGTTCCACACGCGCGCCTGGTAGGCCAGTGCCAGGCCGAGGGCACAGAGCAGGATCGGCATGGCCTTGACCAGCAGCTCGCCGAGCCCATAGAGGTCGCTGAGCGGCTGTACCAGCACGGTATGCAGGGTCTGCCACGGATCGTGGCCGAGACAGGCGAACAGCAGCGCGCCGCAGACCAGGGTCAGCAACCCCGCCAGCAGCGGAGAGGCCAGCAGCATCCAGCGCGACTGCCGGCCGCGCGGTTCCAGGGACAACAGCATCACAGGCTCCCTTGGGCAACGGCGCCGGCGACCGCCGCCGGCGCCTCGAATTGACCGGCCATCCAGCCGCCGACCTGCTGCGGCGAAGCGCTCGCGGTGGCGACCGCCGGGCACAGCCGACCCGAACACAGCGCGGCGATGCGGTCGCTGAGCAGGAACAGCTCGTCGAGGTCCTCGGAGACCACCAGGATCGCCGTACCGGCATCGCGCAAGGCAATCAGCGCGCGGTGGATCAGCGCCGCCGCGCCGACGTCCACGCCCCAGGTGGGATGCGCCGCCACCAGCAGGCGCGGGGCCTGGAGGATCTCGCGGCCGAGGATGAACTTCTGCAGGTTGCCGCCGGAAAGGCTGCGTGCCGGCGCCCCGGCACCCGGGGCCTTCACGGCGAAACGGCGGATGATCTCCTCGGCCAGCGCCAGCACCTTGCGCCGCCGGACCAACCCGCGCTTCACCAGTCCCTGCTGGAAGGCGGTGAGCAGCGCATTGTCCGCCAGGCTCATCTCCGGCACCGCGCCGTGCCCCAGCCGCTCGGCGGGCACGAAGGCCTGGCCGGCGCGGCGCCGCGCATCCGGCGCCAGGTGCGCGCCGGCGCAGCCGCCGAGGCGGATGCGCTCGGCCTGGGCGCGCGGCAGGCGCACTTCGCCGCTGAGCAGGGCAAGCAACTCGTCCTGGCCATTGCCGGCGACCCCGGCGATACCGAGGATCTCGCCGCTGCGCACCTCCAGGTCGAGGCCGGCGAAGGACACGCCGAAGGGGTCCGGGTTGCGCCAGTGCAGGTCGCGCACCTGGAGGAAAGGCGCGCCGCCGGTAACCTTCGGATACTCCGCCGCCAGGCCCTCGGCGTCGCCCACCATCAGCCGCGCCAGCTCGAGATCGGAACATTGCGCCGGCACGCACTGTCCGGCCACCCGTCCGCCGCGCAGCACCGTGGCGCGCTGGCAGAGCGCACGGACCTCGGCCAGCTTGTGGCTGATGAAGAGGACACTGCAACCCTCCTCCGCAAGACGGCGCAGGGTGACGAAGAGATCCTCGGCCTCGCGCGGGGTCAGCACCGAGGTCGGCTCGTCGAGGATCAGCAGGCGGATGTCCTGCATCAGGCAGCGCACGATCTCCACCCGCTGGCGCTCGCCGATGGACAGCCCATGGACCAGCCGGCGAGGCTCCAGCGGCATGCCGTAGCGCTGCGACACCTCGCGAATACGCGCCTCCAACCGGCGCGGGCTGCCCGCCTCGGTGCCGAGGGCGAGCGCAATGTTCTCCGCCACGCTGAGCGTCTCGAACAGGGAGAAATGCTGGAACACCATGCCGATCCCCAGCGCCCGGGCGCGAGCCGGGTCGCGCACCTGCACCGGCTCGCCCTGCCAGCGGATCTCGCCGGCATCGGGACGGGTCACGCCGTAGATGATCTTCATCAGCGTGCTCTTGCCGGCGCCGTTCTCACCGAGCAGGGCGTGGATCTCGCCGGCGTCGATGCACAGGTCGATGCGGTCGTTGGCCAGGCAACCCGGATAGCGCTTGCTGATCCCGCGTAGTTCGAGGCGCGGCGGCGCGAAGGAGGAAGGTGCGGACATGGCGGACCCGGTCGGTTGCTCGACGATGCCGCGGCCGGTGCAAATACCTGGCCAGGAGGTCAGGAAAGCCCTGGAACGCGGCTTGCGCCGGGAGCCACGGGCCAGGCTGCCGCGCCGAGCGGCACCAAGCCGGGGCACGCCTGGGACGCCGCGGCACATTTGCGGGCAACCCTGCGGCGCACCCGCGTGAGCATTTGTCGCAAAACAGTCATCACCACCTTGCTCACAGAGTTATCCACAGCGTGTCGGGAGCCCATCCGGGACCTTGGGAAGCCTCCCGCGCCGACCGTCCCGGCAATTTTCGCAACATCGGCGATGGACAGAAAACAGCCAACCCGGCAGGCCATGAGCGCGACCTGGCAAGGCATTTTCTCCAACACTTTGCCAACAGCTTTATCCACAAGATATCTACAGCCGTTCGGAGGAACCCGGCAGAACGACCTCTCCCGGCCAAGCCATGGCTCGGCCGAATCCCTGGGGCAGCCCCGGCGGCCCGCTTCCGGCACAGTTTGCCAACAGCTTTTCCACAGGAAACCCGCGGAACGGGAATGCCCGTGAAAATGTCTCCAGGACTTCCCCTTTCGACGCCAGAACGCCCATGAATACTGGGTTTTCCGGCTTTTCAGGAAAGTCCGCGGCGATCGACGGAAGCATGCTCGGCGGCGCCATGGGTGGATCCACTGTCCACAGTTTCGCGACGCACCGTCGTGGCGCATTCCACAGCGCCTTTTCCCTGGCTCTTTCGCCAACCGGGAGAAATCCTGCGGCCCCGTCCAACGCCTTTCCCCCGACCGCCGAAGGCATTTTTTCAACGGGGAATGCGAACAGCTTTTCCACAGACAAACCCACAGAAGCGCCAGTTGCCGACCGGGCATTTCGCAAGGCGGATTCAAGGTGCCGGAACGCTTTTCGCGGATCGCCTGCCGGCAGCCAGATGGGCGCATCCCGCAATGGCTCGTGCAATCTCTCCGCACACGCGCTACACACAGACTTATCCACAGCATGCGCACAGTGCATAATGGCGGCAGCCATGTGCAGGACGGATGACCGCTAGGCGGTCATCCGTCCTGCACCGCGGGATCACGTGCCAAGGACGGGATATTTCCGGCGATTTCCCGGACTAAAGAGGCGAAAGCGCCGTTCCGGCAGCAGAGGAGATGAACGATGCAGTACCTGCTGGCAACTTCGTCCCCCCACTTGTCCTGCGCTCCGACCACGGCGGGAGCGCGATGAGCAGTTCGGCCCATCGCGGGCGGATCCTGCATTTCCTCGGCGACCCGGCGAAGCTCGGCGACAAGGCCTGGGAGTATTTCGAGGACGGCCTGCTGTGGATCGAACACGGCCACGTGCGCGCGCTCGATCACGCAGCCTACCTGCTGCCACAACTGCCCGCCGACCTGCCGCTGGAGGAGCATCCGCAGCGCCTGCTGCTGCCCGGCTTCGTCGACTGCCATGTGCATTACCCGCAACTCGGAGTGATCGCCTCCTACGGCACCCAACTGCTGGACTGGCTGGAAACCCACACCTTTCCCGCCGAGCAGCGCTTCGCCGATGCCGGCTACGCCGCCGCCCAGGCCGAGCTGTTCCTCGACGAACTGCTGCGCCACGGCACCACTACCGCGCTGGTGTTCGGCACGGTCCATGCGGTATCCGCCGAGGCATTCTTCCAGGCCGCGCAGAAGCGCCGCCTGCGGATGATCGCCGGCAAAGTGCTGATGGACCGCAACGCGCCGCCGGCGCTGTGCGATACCGCGGCCAGCGGCTACGCCGAGAGCCGCGCGCTGATCGAGCGCTGGCACGGCAACGGGCGCCTGCAATACGCGGTCACCCCACGCTTCGCGCCGACTTCCTCGCCCGAGCAACTGGCCGCGGCGGCGCGCCTGCTGGACGAGTATCCCGGCGTCTACCTGCACACCCATCTTTCGGAGAACCTCAAGGAAGTCGCCTGGGTCGGCGAGCTGTTTCCCCAGGCACAGGACTACCTGGACGTCTATCATCGCGCCGGCCTGGTCGGCGAACGCAGCGTGTTCGCCCATGGCATCCATCTCTCCGAACGCGAATGCCGCTGCCTGGCGCACAAGAACGCGGCGCTGGCGCACTGTCCCAGTTCCAACCTGTTCATCGGCTCCGGCCTGTTCGACCTTGGCCGCGCCCAGCAATACGGCATCCGCGTCGGCATCGGCAGCGACGTCGGCGGCGGCACCAGCCTGTCGCTGCTGGCCAACCTCGCCGACGCTTACAAGATCCAGCAATTGCGCGGCACCAGCCTCGATCCGTTCCAGGCGCTCTACCTGGCCACCCTCGGCGGCGCCAGGGCGCTCGACCTGGACGGCCTGGTCGGTAACTTCCTGCCCGGCCGCGAGGCCGACTTCGTCGCTCTCGACCTGGCCGCCACGCCGATGATCGCCCAGCGCATGGAGCATGCGCGCGGCCTGGCCGATACCCTGTTCGTGCTGAACACCCTGGGCGACGACCGCGCGGTGGCGGAGACCTGGGTGATGGGGGAGCGGCGCCATGCGAAGGGCTGAGAGCCTCTTTCCCGCGTTGGCTCGGCCCGTCGCTGCATGCCACCTCCTCGCGCCGTAGAGAAAAGACGCCGTTCGGCGGGCGGCCGAAGCTCGCGTCACTCCATCCGCGCCCTCACGACACCGCCACCGCCTCCAGGAACCGTTCCAGCACCAGGTTCGGCCGGCGTCCCTTGCGGGTCACGATGGTCAGCGCGATGGCGTAGTGGAAACGCTCCGGCAGCAGGGGCCGCAGCATCCCGGCGGCGACCCAGTCGGCGGCGTAGTGCGACGGCAGGTAGCCGATGAAGTTGCCGGTCAGGATCAGGAACGCCATGCCCTCGCGGTCCGAGGCGCTGGCGCTGTTGTTCAGCTCCTGGTGGCGCGCCTGGGCTTCGGCGGGCAGGCGGTAGCTGGGCGCCACGGCGTCCGCGGCGAGCACCTCGTCCACCGCGATATCGCCGTCGGCGCGTTCGAACAGTGCGTGGCCGCGGCTGCAATAGAGCTGCGCGTGCTCGTCATACAGCGGCAGGTACTCGAGCCCCGACAGCGGACTGATCAACGGCACCACGCCGACATGCAGGTGGCCGTCGAGCACGCCCAGTTCGATCTCGTTGGGGGTGGTCATGCCGATGTTGATCCGCACCTGCGGTCCCTGCCCCTTGAGCGCGCTGAGGGCGTGGGTGATGCGCATCTGCGGCAGGGTCACCAGGTTGTTGATGATGCCGATGTTGAGTTCGCCGCGCAGGTGCTGGTGCAGGTCGTTGACCTCGGCGCGGAACCCCTCCAGCGCCGCCAGCAGGGTCTGGGTCGCGCGATAGACCTCGCGGCCCTCGTCGGTCAGGGCGAAGCCGGCGCGGCCGCGCTGGCACAGGCGCATGCCCAGGCGCTTCTCCAGGTCGCCCATGTGCAGGCTGATCGCCGAGCGGCTGAGGCCGAGAGTGCTCTCGGCGGCGGAGAAACTGCCGCACTCGACGATGGTCTTGAAGATGCGCAGCAGGCGGATATCGAAATCGCTGACCTGGCCGAGCGACGGGTTGCGGGATTTGGCCATTATTGTTTTACCCAGTCGAAACTAAACGTGAGAAGAATAAGCTTTATCTAACCTTTCGTCAGGGCCAAGCTTGATCCCAACGCTCCGCCGCCGCGTGCGCGGAACCTTCCAACAAGAAAGCCCGAGGATCGAACGATGAACCAGCCGCTCAACGTGGCCCCGCCGGTTTCCAGCGAACTCAACCTGCGCGCCCACTGGATGCCCTTCTCCGCCAACCGCAACTTCCAGAAGGACCCGCGGATCATCGTCGCCGCCGAAGGCAGCTGGCTGACCGACGACAAGGGCCGCAAGGTCTACGACAGCCTGTCCGGCCTGTGGACCTGCGGCGCCGGCCACTCGCGCAAGGAAATCCAGGAGGCGGTGGCTCGCCAGCTCGGCACCCTCGACTACTCGCCGGGCTTCCAGTACGGCCATCCGCTGTCCTTCCAGTTGGCCGAGAAGATCGCCGGGTTGCTGCCAGGCGAACTGAACCACGTGTTCTTCACCGGTTCCGGCTCCGAGTGCGCCGACACCTCGATCAAGATGGCCCGCGCCTACTGGCGCCTGAAAGGCCAGCCGCAGAAGACCAAGCTGATCGGCCGCGCCCGCGGCTACCACGGGGTCAACGTCGCCGGCACCAGCCTCGGCGGGATCGGCGGCAACCGCAAGATGTTCGGCCAGTTGATGGACGTCGACCACCTGCCGCACACCCTGCAACCAGGCATGGCGTTCACCCGCGGGATGGCCCAGACCGGCGGCGTCGAGCTGGCCAACGAACTGCTCAAGCTGATCGAACTGCACGACGCCTCGAACATCGCCGCGGTGATCGTCGAGCCGATGTCCGGCTCCGCCGGCGTACTGGTACCGCCGGTCGGCTACCTGCAGCGCCTGCGCGAGATCTGCGACCAGCACAACATCCTGCTGATCTTCGACGAGGTGATCACCGCCTTCGGCCGCCTGGGCACCTACAGCGGCGCCGAGTACTTCGGCGTCACCCCGGACCTGATGAACGTCGCCAAGCAGGTCACCAACGGCGCCGTGCCGATGGGCGCGGTGATCGCCAGCAGCGAGATCTACGACACCTTCATGAACCAGGCGCTGCCCGAGCACGCGGTGGAGTTCAGCCACGGCTACACCTACTCCGCGCACCCGGTCGCCTGCGCCGCCGGCCTCGCCGCGCTGGACATCCTGGCCAGGGACAACCTGGTGCAGCAGTCCGCCGAACTGGCGCCGCACTTCGAGAAGGTCCTGCACGGCCTGCAAGGCGCGAAGAACGTCATCGACATCCGCAACTGCGGCCTGGCCGGCGCGATCCAGATCGCCCCGCGCGACGGCGATCCGACCGTGCGTCCGTTCGAGGCCGGCATGAAGCTCTGGCAACAGGGTTTCTACGTGCGCTTCGGCGGCGATACCCTGCAATTCGGCCCGACCTTCAACGCCAGGCCGGAAGAGCTGGACCGCCTGTTCGACGCGGTCGGCGAAGCGCTCAACGGCATCGCCTGATGAGCGGCCGCCCGCAAGCCGTACCCACCGTGCAGGTGGACAACGCCGAGGTGATCGTGACCGAATGGCGCTTCGCCCCCGGCGCGGAAACCGGGCGCCACCGCCACGGACACGACTATGTGGTGGTACCGCTGACCGACGGCACGCTGCTGCTGGAAACCCCCGAGGGCGACCGCCACGCGCCGCTGGTCGCCGGACAGGCCTACTTCCGCAAGGCCGGCGTCGAGCACAACGTGATCAACGCCAGCGCACACGAAGTGGTCTTCGTCGAGACCGAGATCAAGTAATCCGCACCCGCTCCCCAGGGAGCGGGTAAAGGGAAAGGGCCACGGCCCTTTCGTCACCCCTAGCGAAGAGAGAACAAGACAAGATGGGCACCCTCCACCACCTGATCAACGGCGAAATGGTCGCCGACAACGGCCGCAGCGCCGACGTCTTCAACCCCTCCACCGGCGAAGCCATCCACAAGGTCCCGCTGGCCGACGGCAAGACCCTGCAGAAAGCCATCGATGCCGCCAGGGCCGCCTTCCCGGCCTGGCGCAACACCCCGCCGGCCAAGCGCGCACAGGTGCTGTACCGCTTCAAGCAACTGCTGGAGCAGAACGAGGCGCGGATTTCCAAGCTGATCAGCGAAGAGCACGGCAAGACCCTGGAAGACGCCGCCGGCGAACTCAAGCGCGGCATCGAGAACGTCGAGTACGCCTGCGCCGCCCCGGAAATCCTCAAGGGCGAGTACAGCCGCAACGTCGGCCCGAACATCGACGCCTGGAGCGACTTCCAGCCGATCGGCGTGGTCGCCGGGATCACCCCGTTCAACTTCCCGGCGATGGTGCCGCTGTGGATGTACCCGCTGGCCATCGCCTGCGGCAACACCTTCATCCTCAAGCCCTCCGAGCGCGACCCCAGCTCCACCCTGCTGATCGCCGAGCTGTTCCACGAAGCCGGCCTGCCGAAGGGCGTGCTGAACGTGGTGCACGGCGACAAGGAAGCCGTGGACGGCCTGCTCCAGGCGCCGGAAGTGAAAGCCATCAGCTTCGTCGGCTCGACCCCCATCGCCGAATACATCTATGCCGAGGGCACCAAGCGCGGCAAGCGCGTGCAGGCCCTGGGCGGCGCGAAGAACCATGCGGTGCTGATGCCCGACGCCGACCTCGACAACGCCGTCAGCGCGCTGATGGGTGCCGCCTACGGCTCCTGCGGCGAGCGCTGCATGGCGATCTCGGTGGCGGTATGCGTCGGCGACCAGGTGGCCGACGCGCTGATCGCCAAGCTGGTTCCGCAGATCAAGGCGCTGAAGATCGGCGCCGGCACTTCCTGCGGCCTCGACATGGGCCCGCTGGTCACTGCCGCCGCGCAGGCCAAGGTCACCGGCTACATCGACAGCGGCGTGGCCCAGGGCGCGGAGCTGGTGGTGGACGGCCGCGGCTACCAGGTCGCCGGCCACGAGAACGGCTTCTTCCTCGGCGGCAGCCTGTTCGACCGGGTGACCCCGGAAATGACCATCTACAAGGAAGAGATCTTCGGCCCGGTGCTGTGCGTGGTTCGCGTCAACAGCCTGGAAGAGGCCATGCAGTTGATCAACGACCACGAATACGGCAACGGCACCTGCATCTTCACTCGCGACGGCGAGGCCGCCCGCCTGTTCTGCGACGAGATCGAGGTCGGCATGGTCGGCGTCAACGTCCCGCTGCCGGTGCCGGTAGCCTACCACAGCTTCGGCGGCTGGAAGCGCTCGCTGTTCGGCGACCTCCACGCCTACGGCCCGGACGGCGTGCGCTTCTACACCCGGCGCAAGGCCATCACCCAGCGCTGGCCGCAGCGGGCCAGCCACGAGGCCTCGCAATTCGCCTTCCCCAGCCTCTGAAGGCTGACGACAACAGGCATGGTCGGTAACGACCATGCCTTTTTTCTTTTTCCGCAATCAGGAGTCCGCAACGTTCCACCGCCGTGAAACCTCACCCACGGCCGCACCCATGGCGTCGCCCACAAGGCGGCCCAGACCTTGCCCAAGAACAATTAAAGGGTCTCAACGATGTCCAAAGTCGTACTGGCTTCACAACTGCCGAACAAGCGCAACGCCTCGCTCGCGCCCGGCCTGAAACAACGCCACGTCACCATGCTGTCGATCGCCGGGGTGATCGGCGCCGGCCTGTTCGTCGGCTCCGGCCATGCCATCGCCGCCGCCGGCCCGGCCGCCCTGCTCGCCTACCTGATCGCCGGCACCCTGGTGGTGCTGGTCATGCGCATGCTCGGCGAAATGGCGGTCGCCTCCCCCGATACCGGTTCCTTCTCCACCTACGCCGATCGCTCCATCGGCCGCTGGGCCGGTTTCACCATCGGCTGGCTCTACTGGTGGTTCTGGGTGCTGGTGATCCCCCTCGAAGCGATCGCCGCCGCGGCCATCCTCAACGCCTGGTTCCCGGCCATCGACACCTGGATCTTCGCCCTCGCGGTGACCTTCCTGCTCACCGTCACCAACCTCTTCAGCGTGGCCCGCTACGGCGAGTTCGAATTCTGGTTCGCGCTGCTCAAGGTGATCGCCATCATCGCCTTCATCGTGCTCGGCGCGGTGGCCATCGTCGGCGGCCTGCCGGAACGCGAGGTCAGCGGCCTGTCCAGCCTGATGGCGAGCCACGGCGGCTTCGTGCCGAACGGCTACGGCGCGGTGCTCGGCGCCCTGCTGACGACCATGTTCAGCTTCATGGGTACCGAGATCGTCACCATCGCCGCCGCCGAGTCCAAGGACCCGGCGAAGCAGATCACCCGCGCCACCAACTCGGTGATCTGGCGGATCGGCCTGTTCTACCTGGTGTCGATCTTCATCGTGATCTCCATCGTGCCGTGGAACGACCCGCTGCTGATCCAGGTCGGCTCCTACCAGCGCGCCCTGGAGCTGCTGGACATCCCGCACGCCAAGCTGATCGTCGACCTGGTGGTACTGGTCGCCGTGGCCAGCTGCCTGAACTCGGCGATCTACACCTCGTCGCGGATGGTCTTCTCCCTGGCCAAGCGCGGCGACGCCCCGAGCGTGCTCAAGCTGACCAACACCGCCCACGTACCACGCCCGGCGGTGCTGGCCAGCACCGCGGTGGGCTTCCTCACCACCATCGTCAACTACTTCGCACCGGAGAAGGTCTTCACCTTCCTCCTCGCCAGCTCCGGCGCCGTGGCGCTACTGGTGTACCTGGTGATCGCCGTGGCCCAGTTGCGCATGCGCAAGCAATTGCAGGTCAGCGGCCAGCCCATCGAGTTCCGCATGTGGCTGTATCCCTGGCTGACCTGGGCGGTGATCCTGTTCATCGTCGCCGCGCTGAGCATCATGCTGATCATGCCGGAGCACCGTCACGAGGTGTTCGCCACCGCTCTGCTGACGATCTTCACCGTCTGCCTCGGGCTGCTCAACGCGCGACGCAAGCCGCGCCTCGGCGAGGACTACGCCGGGAAGACGGCGCGGGTCTGAGTCCACCACCGGGGGAAGAACCCAGACAGCCCTCCAAAGAAAAGCCCGGCCAATGGCCGGGCTTCTTCAGGCAAGGTCGTCTCAGACCTTCCTGACGAATTCCGATTTCAGCTTCATCGCGCCAATGCCGTCGATCTTGCAATCGATGTCGTGGTCGCCGTCCACCAGGCGGATGTTCTTCACCTTGGTGCCGACCTTCACCACCAGCGAGGAGCCTTTCACTTTCAGGTCCTTGATCACGGTGATGGTATCGCCGTCCTGGAGAACGTTGCCCACCGAATCCTTGATCACCTTGCCATCATCGGACGCCGTAGCGGCCTCGTTCGGCGACCATTCATGGGCGCACTCCGGGCAGACCAGCAGCGCACCATCCTCGTAGGTGTATTCGGAGTTGCATTGGGGACAGGGCGGCAGCGTGCTCACGGCATTCTCTCTTCAGCAGGGGACGAAAACCGCAGATTATATAGGGTTTCTCGCTCCCCTGCCGAACCGCCTCAGAGCCCCTTGGTCTTCGGCGCGCCGACGGCCGGCCCGGAGAAGTCGAGGGTGCCCTTTTCGCTGAAGCGCACGGTGCCGAACAGGCCTCCGGCGAGCTTGCCCTTCACCACGTAGGGCATGCCCCGGGTCGGCGCGTTGTTGCTCAGGCCCCAGGCCTGGCGGAAGGCGGAAAAGGCGGAGACGGTCAGCGGCACGCTCACCACCCGCTCGCCGAAGCGCGGCACCTCGCCGGTCTGGTCGCTGACGCCGCTGGCCAGGGGCTGGCCGTTGACGTCGAGGTTGAGGGCGATGCCGTTGTATTCGATCGGCTCGTCGTTGGGGTTCTGTACCCGCAGCTTGACCATGAAGCGCATCTCCATGCCTTGCCCCGGCAGGGGTTCCAGGCCGACCAGGTCGATACGCAACGGATCGCGCTGGCCGAAGGTGCTGCAGGCGCTCAACAGGACGCCCAGGCACAGGGCCGGCAGCAGGCGGCCGAGGTTCGCAGGCAGGCGCATGGGTTCTCCTCCTTGGGTCGAATGTGCGCCCATGGTGCCACAGCCGCTAGAATTCACCGCGCAGCCGGTCCGGCTGCGCCAATGGACAAAGGACATGCCCATGCCTACACGCGTTCTGCGCGGCCTCGTCGCCGCCCTCCCACTGTTGTTCCTCGCCGCCTGCTCGGACTCCGCTCCGTCCAGCGAGGAGATCGCCCGCCTGCTCGCCGAGCGCGGCTTCGACAAACCCGCCTGCGCCAGCTCCACCCTGTTCAAGACCTTCCCGGTGACGCTCTCCGACAGCTTCTCCGGCCCCGGCCCGGCGAAAGGCAACGCCGCGGTCTACGACGCGCTGGTCGGCGTCGGCCTGCTGCGCCGCGACGGCGATTCCTACGACCTCACGCCCGCCGGCCGCGAGGACTACAAGTCCGAGTCGAAGGCCTTCTGCTACAGCAGCGGCTTCGACGTCAGCGTCCGTTCGGTGGACCCCGCCAAGCCCGACGACTACGGCCCGGCCGTGGAAAAGGGCTGGTTGGTCACCGTCGAGGTCAAGCCACGCGAAGTGAAGGACTGGGCGAAGAACCCCGAGGTGCTCAAGCAGGCCAGCCTGACCACCCTGCAACAGATCACCCAACCGCAGGTCGGCCAGGTCTCGCTGGTCAAGCCACGCGGCGAGGAAGGCTACAAGCTCGTCAACACCCGCTTCTCGCCCAGGCAGGGCTTCCACTTCAACCAGGCCTGGTAATCCCGCGCTACCCTTCCGCCCGCCCCGCCCGGGGCGGGCTCCTCATTCAACCCACTGATCGATAAAGGTTTTTTCGTCGGACGAAACAGCCTGGCGATTGCTCGCCCGAGGGCTTTCGTATACATTCGTTTTCACTGTAAACACCGTATACAACGAAAACGAAGCTGATCAGAAAATGAGCACCGTAGTCTCGTTCCGCGCCGATGACGCCCTGGTCGCGGCCCTCGACGAACTGGCCCGCGCCACCCACCGCGACCGCCCGTATCACCTGCGGCAGGCGCTCGCGCAGTACCTGGAAAGGCAGCAGTGGCAGGTCGCTGCCATCGATGAAGGCTTGGCCGATGCCAATGCCGGTCGCCTGCTGGAGCACGCCGAGATCGAGAAGCGCTGGGGGCTGCAATGAGCCTGAAGTGGACCCGCAAGGCGGCCGCCGACCTGGACGCCATCTACGACCATTACGTCGTGCTGATCGGCCCGGAAAAAGCCCTGAAAGCCGTCCAGGACATCGTCGAGCAGGTGAAACCGCTGCAGCAGGTAGCCAACCAGGGGGCAGGGCGGCCCAGCGAGGTGCCAGGCGTACGCACCCTGACCCTGGAGCGCTGGCCGTTCAGCGCCCCTTTTCGGGTAAAAGGCAAGGAAATCCAGATTTTGCGCATCGACAGGGTCGAAATTACCCCCTGAAAGTGGTCACACGGTTACAAGATGTTTCAAAACGAATATTTACCTTGACTTGTACGTAGTTACTTATTTCGGACAAAACATCCATAACTCACAAGAAATGGACATTTCTCGACCAGACAAATGAGAGCGACCAACTTGCGACCACTGCAACCTGATTAGTTCTTTAACTGACTTATGCTTCGCTCCCATACGCATCCGTATTTTTCCGAAACCCGACGACCTCGCCCGCTGGGCATGCTTTCTCGCGCTTTTTCCGGTGATTTTTCCCCAGGCGCAGTCTCCCGCAAGGAGGAACCGGCATGGATTCGCTGAAAGGCATGGCGATCTTCGCCACTGTGGTGGACAAGGGCTCGATGGCAGCCGCGGCCCAGAGCCTGGGCATGACCCCTTCGGCAGTCAGCCAGCAGATCCGCAAGCTGGAGAGCCGCGCCCAGGTCACTTTGCTGCATCGCACCACCCGCCGGCTGACCCTGACCGAGGCCGGCGAGGCGTTCTATCGCAGTTGCGCGCAGATGCTGGCGATCGCCGAGGAAGCCGAGCGGCGGCTTGGCGAATGGCGCGATGCGCCGGTGGGCGAGTTGCGCCTGGCGGCGCCGGTGGGGTTCTCCGGCACGCTGATCACCCAGGCGCTGAAACCGTTGCTGGAGAACCACCGCCAGTTGCGCCTGCAACTGTTCTTCCAGGACGAGCGCATCGATCTGGTCGCCGAGCGCATCGACCTGGCGATCCGCGTCGGCAATCTCGCCGACTCCAGCCTGGTGGCGCGCCACCTCGGCGACTGGAGCAGCGTGCTCTGCGCGGCGCCGGCCTATTTGCGCCAACGGGCGCCCATCAACCGTCCGGAGCAGTTGACCGAGGTCGACTGGATTTCCCTGAACACCTCGAACCACCTCAACCACCTGACGCTCAGCGGGCCGGGCGGGGAAGTCTGCAAACTGCGCCTGGAGCCACGGGTGGCCGCCAACGGGATGCTCGCGGTGCGTCAGTTCACCCTCGACGGACTCGGCGTGTCCTACCAGCCGCTGCCGGAGGTGCGCGACGCGCTGAACGACGGGCGCCTGCAACAGCTATTGCCGGAGTGGAGGATTCCCGGGCTCGGCATCTATGCGGTGACGCCACGGCGCGAGGCCCAGCCGGCCAAGGTGAAGGTCGCCATCGAGGCGCTGCGGCGAGCGTTCGCCACGGACGGGGATGAGCGCTGGAGCTGACCGACGGACTGCCGGCCAGCTCCAGGTACCGTCAGGAGAAGCGGCCGAGGGTCAGGGTGACCTCGCCGATATCCGTGCCCGTGGCGTTGCCGCCGCTGGTGATGCCGGCATAGTCCGCCGATGCCGGCGTGAAGCCCCAGGTGTTGGTGGCGCCGGATTTCCACGGGTCATCCCAGCTGAAGGTGCCCATCTTGGTGTTGCCGTCGTAGCAGTCGAAGCTGCCCTGGGTGCCGGACGAAGCGTTCTCCCGTCCGCAGGAGGCGATCCATTGCGGGCTGCCGGCCTGCACGTTCATGCTGCTGACTTCCTCGGTGGAAATCTCGTCGTCCTTGTTGGTGTAGCGGTAGAACTTGCCCCATTGCAAGGTGGCGTTGCGGATGCCCACCGTGCCGATGGATTTGGATACCACGACCTTCACTGCGATCCATTCTGCGTATGCCATGTCGATCTCCGTTAACCATGCGTTCACAGCTTCCTGTAGGACGTCACGGACAGGACCGGGCGCTCACAACGGACCCTTGGCTACTTCGACCAGCACGGCGCCATCCCTGACCCGCTTCACTATAGGCTGGCCACCAGCCACCACCGCCTGCCAGATCTGGTAGGCGGCGGCCGGGGAGGTCAGGCCCTCCGGCGTTTTTCCCCACGAGGGGCCTTCATGCCGAATGCCTCGCGCAGGTCGGTGGTAGGTGGCGGCAGGAAGCGCATGCGGGCGAACAGGCCTCGCAGGTAAGCGTCCATCAGCGCAGCCGCCGCCGCGCTGTCGCCGTCCTCCAGGGCATCGAGCAAGGCGCGCTGCGCGGCGCAGGCCTCGGCGGTATAGACCGCCCCCTTGTTCAGCGCGATGTCCAGCGAGGCGCGTGCCACCAGGCCGCGGACGAAACCCTGCAGCAAGGGATTCTCGGTCAGTTCGGCCAGGCGCAGGTGGAAGCGCCCGGCGAGACGGATCAGCCCGGCGCTGTCGCGGGCCGCGAGGCAAGCCTGCTCCTCGTCGACCAGCGCCCGCAGCTCGGCAAGGGCGGCGGGATCCAGCCCCGCGGGCAGTTGCCGCACCACTTCGCTTTCCACCAGCAGGCGCGCGTCCAGCACCTGCCGCGCCTGGCGCTCGTCCGGGCGGGCGACGCTGGCGACCTCCTTCGGCGGCATCACCACCGCGCCGTCCTCGGCGAGACGGGTGAGGGCACGCTGGATGGTGCCGTTGCTGACCCGGAAGATCTGCCCGAGGGTTTCCTTGCTCAGCTTGGCGGCCGGCGCCAGGCGCTTTTCCAGGATCGCCGTGTAGATGCTTTCGTAGACGAAATGGCTGGTGGGGCGCAGCGCGGCGCCCTGCTGGGTACGTGCGTCGAATCCGACCATGTTCACACCTGTCGAGTCGTGCTTGTGGGCCATCGCAGGCCGCGGACGAAAGCCGTCCGGGCGCCGCGACGGACCCGGGTTGGAACCCTGGCGCGGGCGATCAGACCTGCGGCAAGCGCAGGTCGATGTTCAGGCGCGCGCCTTCGTTGAGGATGTGCTGGCGCATCGCCTGGCTCGCCCGCTCGCTGTCGTGCTGGCGGATCGCGCGGAGGATGGCGTCGTGTTCCTGGAGGATCTCCTCGGCGTATTCCGGCTGGCGGCGGACCAGGTTGTCGCTGCGTTCCAGGGCGCTGCCGATCTGTTCGGAAACGCTGAGGAAGATCGGGTTCGAGGTGAGCTTCACCAGGCGCCGGTGGAAGGCCGTGTAGGCCTCCACCAGAGCCTGCGGGTCGCCATCCTCGACCGCTTCGCGCAGGTCCAGCAGCAACAGCCGCAGTTCGCTGATCTCCGCCGCCCCGGCGCTCTGCGCGACGATGCCGACGATGAACGGCTCCAGCGCATAGCGCAGTTGCAGGACGTCTTCCATGGTCGCCTCGCCGGGCGCCGCGACCTCGCGCAGCGGCTCGCTGCGTTCGAGGACCATCACGCCCTTGCCCGGCAGCGAACGGACCACGCCCAGGGTCTCCAGGACCATGATCGCCTCGCGCAGGCTCGGCCGGCTGATTTCCATCTGCTCAGCCAGCTCGCGCTGGCCGGGCAACATCTGGCCGGCGACCCAGCGACCCTGCTCGATGGTGTCGAGCAGGCGCTGGGCAACCGCGTTGACCAGCTTGGACGAAGAAAACATGTCGCCTCCCTTTACTTGCCAATCGGACGTGCAACGCGCCTCGGCGCGTCAGCCATGCAGCTTGCCTTCCCCGGCCACCGCGCTGCGCTTGAGCGGCTCGCCGTCGGCCTTGGCCGGCGCCTCCAGGCGCCCGTCGAGTATGGCCTGCGCGCGCGGCATATCGATGTCGTTTTCCCAGCGGGCGATGGTCACGGTGGCCACGCAGTTGCCGATCAGGTTGGTCAGCGCGCGACCGATGCCCATGAACCAGTCCACCGAAAGCACCAGCACCAGGCCGGCCACCGGGATCGCCGGCACCGCGGTGAGGGTGGCGGCGAGGATCACCAGGGCCGAGCCGGGAATGCCGTGGGCGCCCTTGGAGGTCACCAGCGAAACCAGCAGGATGGTGACCAGGTCGGTCATCGCCAGCGGCGTGCCGGTGACGTGGGCGATGAACACCACCGCCAGGGTCAGGTAGATCGAGAATCCATCGAGGTTGAACGAGTAGCCGGTGGGAATCACCAGGCCTACCGTGGAGCTGCGGATGCCCATGTGCTCGAGCTTGCGCATCACCTGCGGCAGCACCGCGTCGGAGGAGGCGGTGCCCATCACGATCATCAGCTCTTCGCGGAAGTAGCGCAGGAACGGCAGCATGCGCACCCCGGAGAGACGCAGGACGCTACCGAGCACCGCCATGACGAAGACCAGGCAGGTGGCGTAGAACACCAGCACCAGCGCGCCCAGGTGGCTGAGCGAGTCGACGCCGTAGCGGGCGGTGGTGAAGGCCACCGCGCCGAACACGCCGAGCGGTGCCAGGCGCACGATCATGCCCATGATGCGGAACACGATGTGGCTGAATTCGTTGATCAGGCGGGCCACGCCGCTGGCCTGCTCGCCGACCAGGTTCAGGGCGCTGCCGAACAGCACGGAGAACAGCAGGACCTGGAGGATGTCGTTCTCGGCGAAGGCGCTGAACACAGAGGTCGGGATCAGGCCCATGAGGAATGCCACGGGGCCATGGATTTCCTGGGTGCGCCCGGTATACAGGGCGACGTCGCCGGCGGGCAGTTCGTTGAGATGGATGTTGGCGCCGCTGCCCAGGCCCAGGCTGTAGGCGACCACCAGGCCGAGGACCAGGGCGATGGTGGTGAGGATTTCGAAATAGATCACCGACTTCAGGCCGATGCGGCCGACCTTCTTCAGGTCGCCGGCGCCGGAGATGCCGTTGACCACCACGCAGAAGACGATCAGTGCGATGAGCATCTTGATCAGCTTGATGAAGCCATCGCCCAGCGGCTTCATCTGCACGGCCAGGTCGGGAATGCCGACCCCGCAGATGACGCCTATCACCAGGCCAATCACGACTTGCAGGAATATCGAGCGGGAACAGCGCTTGATGAACATCGCAGGAGTCTCCATTCGGCGCTTCCATCGGGCCTCGCGGAGGCGGGCGATGAACGCATTTTTATTGTGGTATTACCGGTCTGACCAGTTCAGCCTATACGCAAAGAAGTCGGCCTGACAAGCCGCTATCGGCGGGCGCGACGAATGGCCAGGAACCGCGGCACGCGCGGGCCGCAGCCGGGAGAAGGGCGCTCGGATGGCGCAAGGCGGCGGGCCAGAGCGGCTCGCCGCGGGGAAGGGGAGGTCAGCCGGCAAGGGCCTCGGCGACGAAATCGAGGCGATCCTGGCCGAAGAACAACTGGTCGCCGACGAAGAAGCTGGGCGCGCCGAAGACGCCGCGCCGCACCGCCTCTTCGGTGGTCGCCTTGAGCCCCTCCTTGACCTGCTCGTCGCCAACCAGGCGGAGGAACTCATCCGGATCGAACCCGGCCTCCGCCAACACCTGGGCGACCACCTCGGGCTTGCCGAGGTTCTGCTGTCGTACCCACAACGCTTCGAACACCGCTTTCAGGTAGGGATGGAACCCTTCGCCGCCGAGATAGCCCTGGGCGCCGCGCATCAGCGTCAGGGTGTTGATCGGGAAGGCCGGGTTGAAGGCCAGCGGCACGCCGTAGCGTTTCGCATAGCGCGCCAGGTCGTGGAGGGTGTAGCGCCCCTTGGCCGGCACCTCGATCGGCGAATGGTTGCCGGTGGCCTTGAACACGCCGCCCAGCAGCATCGGCCGCCAGGCGATGCTCGCGCCATGGGCGGCGGCGATGCGCGGCAGTTGGGTCCAGGCGAGGTAAGTGGTGGGACTGCCGAAGTCGAAGAAGAACTCGATTTGCTTGCTCATGCGTGGCTCTTTCCGTGGCGGGGATCAGAAGGTTTCCATCCAGGGGCGCAGGTCCAGTTCGTGTACCCAGCAGTCGCGCGGCTGGCAGTGGATCTGCCAGTAGGTCTCGGCGATGTGCTCGGGATCGAGGATGCCGTCCTGCTCCTTGCGCTTGTACAGCTCGGGCAGGGTTTCGCGGATGAAGTCGGTGTCGATGGCGCCGTCGATGATCGGGTGGGCGACGTGGATGCCCTTCGGCCCCAGCTCGCGCGCCATGCTCTGGGCCAGGGCACGCAGGGCGAACTTGGCGCCGGAGAACGCGGCGAAATGCGCGCGGCCGCGCAACGAGGCGGTGGCGCCAGTGAAGATGATCGTTCCGCGCTGCCGCGGCAGCATCACCCGCGCCGCCTCGCGGCCGGTGAGGAAGCCGCCGAAGGCGGCCATCTCCCAGACCTTGCGATAGACCCGTTCGGTGGTTTCGGTGATCGGGAACCAGACGTTGGCGCCGACGTTGAAGATCACCGCCTCCAGCGCACCGACCTCACCCTCGATGCGGGCGAAGAGGTCGATCACCTGCTGCTCCTGGCGTGCGTCGCAGCCGCAGGCCAGGGCCTCGCCGCCTTGGTCGCGGATGGCCTGCACCAGCGGCTCCAGCTTCTCCGCGTTGCGCCGGGCGACGCACGCCACGTAGCCCTCGCGGGCGAACCGCCGGGCGATGGCGCCACCGGTGGCGTCGCCGGCGCCCATTACCAGAACCGCTTTGCGCTGGGTCATTGCAGAGGCCTCTCTTGTTAGTTCTTTTTTAGAACCCAATAGAGACGATAGTTAGTTCTTAAAAGGAACTTGTCAACTGGCAAGGGCTCGAGTGATATCCGCGCACCAATTACTCTGCCTGTCCCGGCCTGCCCGGCACGTCCTCTCCCTGAAGAGCGGGGACCGGTCGGCGGAGCCTGGTACGACAGCGTCCTTCCTGCCGTAACGCCATCGGCGTTATCCGCCGATTCGCGTCGGCGGCCAGGCCTGGAACGCTCAGCCGCGCCGCAGCAGGCGCCCCTTCCAGAACAGCCCCTCGCGTACCGTCACGTCCCGCGCGTGCAGCGGCTCACCGCATTCGGAACAGACCAGCACGCCATGCATGTGCTGGCCGCAATGCTTGTGCACATGCTCCAGCGGCGGCCCCTCGACGCCGGCGAGGTGGCGGTCGCCCCAGTTCACCAGGGAAAGGATGGCCGGGTACAGTTCCATCCCTTTCTCGGTAAGCCGGTACTCCTCGCGCAGCGGCCGTTCCTGGTAGGGCACCTTGGCCAGTATCTCCGCTTCGACAAGGCGCTTGAGGCGGTCGGCGAGGACGTGGCGGGTCACGCCGAGGCTGCGCTCGAAGTCGTCGAAACGGCGCACGCCGAGAAAGCAGTCGCGCAATACCAATAGGGTCCAGCGATCGCCGAGGATCGCCAGCACCCGCGCCAGCGAACAGGGTTGTTCGCTCAGTTCTTCCCAACGCATGAGACACCTCCAGCCGTTCGGCAAAGGATAGCCGCGTGGGTTCTGAAACGAAACCGACCGGCCACGCCTTTCCAGCGGCCCGCCGCCCATGGCATAACCGCGTTCCTGTCCCCTGTCCCGGAATCCCGACCATGTCGCTCGACTGGACCTGCAAGCACCACGCCGACCTCACCCTGAAGGAACTCTACGCACTGCTGCAATTGCGCACCGAGGTCTTCGTGGTGGAACAGAAATGCCCCTACCAGGAAGTCGACGGCCTCGACCTGGTCGGCGATACCCATCACCTGATGGCCTGGCGCGACGGCCAGTTGCTCGCCTACCTGCGCCTGCTGGACCCGGTTCGCCACGAGGGCCAGGTGGTGATCGGCCGAGTGGTCAGTTCCTCGGCCGCGCGCGGCCAGGGGCTTGGTCACCAGTTGATGGAACGCGCGCTGCAGGCGGCGGAGCGCCTCTGGCTGGATACCCCGGTGTACCTCTCGGCCCAGGCCCACCTGCAGGCCTACTACGGCCGCTATGGCTTCGTCGCGGTCACCGAGGTCTACCTGGAAGACGACATCCCGCACATCGGCATGCGCCGGGCCTGAGGCCCGGAGCGCCGCGGACGGTGGGGGGAGGGAAGGGAATCAGGCCTGCGGCTTGAGCACGCCGGGCAGTTGGGCTTCCAGCTTGGCGTTGTTCAGCGGCGCGCGGATGAAGCCGTGCTGCTCGCCGTCCGGACCGATGATCACCAGGTTGCCGCTGTGGTCGACGGTGTAGTTGGGCTTGCTGGTGTCGGCGGGGATGTAGGGGATGCTCATGGCGTTGGCCAGCTTCTGGATGTTCTCCGGAGTACCGGTGAGCCCCTGGAAGCCGGCGTTGAAGTAGCCCAGGTATTGCTTGATCTGCTGCGGCGTGTCGCGGTTCGGATCGACGCTGACGAATACCACCTGCAGGTCGTCGCGCACCTCCTGCGGCAGCTTGCCCTGCAATTCGCGGAGCTGGGCGAGGGTGGTCGGGCAGACATCGGGGCAGAAGGTGTAGCCGAAGAACAGCAGGTGCCAGCGACCCTTGAGACTGGCGGTGCTGACCGCCTGGCCGTCCTGGTTGGTGAACTCCAGCGCCGGCACCTTGCGCGTCTGCGGCAGGATCACGATGCCGGCGTCGAGCAGCACGGTGGGATCGGCCTGGCGCTGGGCGGTGAGCACCTTGTGCACGGTGAGGCCGAGGACCAGGGCGACCAGGGCGACGAGGACGAGGACGGTCTTGTTGACTCGAGTCATGGGTGGGCAAGGCTCTAGAGTGGGATCAGAGAAGCAGCTTCAGCGGCAGATAGTGGTCCACCAGCAGCGCCATGAACAGCAGGAACAGGTAGACGATAGAGTACTTGAAGGTCTTTATCGCCGCATGTGGCCGGCTGTCACAGTAGAGCGCCCAGGCCCAGTCGAGGAAGCGCGCGCCCAGGGCCAGGGCGCAGAGCAGATAGACCAGCCCGCTCATGTGGATGACGAACGGCATCAGGCTCACCGCGAACAGCACCAGGGTATAGAGCAGGATGTGCAGCTTGGTGTAGCGCTCGCCGTGGGTCACCGGCAGCATCGGGATGTCGGCCTTGGCGTATTCGTCCTTGCGGTGGATGCATAGCGCCCAGAAGTGCGGTGGGGTCCAGGCGAAGATGATCAGTACCAGCAACAGCGGCTCGGCGCTCAGGTGGCCGGTGATGGCGACCCAGCCGAGCAGCGGCGGCGCCGCCCCGGCGAGCCCGCCGATGACGATGTTCTGCGGCGTGGCGCGCTTCAGGAAGCCGGTGTAGAGCGCCGCATAGCCGAGCAGCGAGGCGAGGGTCAGCCAGGCCGTCAGCGGGTTGGTGAAGGCCAGCAGCACGGCCATCCCGGCCAGCGCCAGGAGCAGCGCGAAGCCCAGCGCCATGCTCGGCGACACCCGGCCCTCGGCCAGCGGCCGCTTGTGGGTCCGCGCCATGATCGAGTCGATGCGCCGGTCCACCACATGGTTGACCGCCGCCGCCGCGCCGGCACAAAGGCCGATGCCGAGGTTGCCGAAGATCAGCACCTGCCAGGGCACGAAGCCATCCAGCGGCGCCTTGGTGGCGAGCAGCATGCCGATCAGCGAGGTGATCAGCATCAGCACCACGACCTTGGGCTTGGTCAGTTCGAGGAAGTCGCGCCAGGTCGGCTGGCTGTGGCGATCGATGACGGTGGCCATATCCTTACCTCCATCCTTCTGTCTGTCAGGCGGCCTTCAGCCGCGAACCTTGCGCCGGCGGCAGCGTGC
This sequence comes from Pseudomonas sp. HMSC057H01, assembly GCF_001836405.1. NCBI lineage: Bacteria > Pseudomonadati > Pseudomonadota > Gammaproteobacteria > Pseudomonadales > Pseudomonadaceae > Pseudomonas > Pseudomonas sp. HMSC057H01. Next base: position 148,340 of record NZ_KV828413.1, read on the forward strand.
GGCGCACGCGCTGCGGCGACGGTGCCGGCGCGCGGACGCTGGCCGGCGCGCGCAGGCGATAGTTGACCAGCACCAGGCTGAGCAGCAGCAGGGCGCCACCGCCGTTGTGCGCCACCGCCACCGGCAGCGGCAGGTGCAGCAGCACGTTGCTGATGCCCAGGCCGATCTGCAGCGACAGGCCGAGCAGCATCAGCGCGGTCGGCCAGACCAGGCCGCTGCGCTGCAGGCGCCAGGCGAGCAGCAGGAGGACCAGGGTCACGCACAGCGCGCCGATCCGGTGGGTCATGTGGATCGCCGTGCGCGCGTCGCTGTCGAGCTGGCCGCCGAGGTAGTTGGGGCCGATGTGCTGGGTCAGGTGGAAGCCGTTGGCGAAGTCCATCCGCGGCCACCACTCGCCATGGCAGGTGGGCAGGTCGATGCAGGCCACCGCCGCATAGTTGCTGCTGACCCAGCCGCCGAGGGCGATCTGGCCGATCACCAGGAACAGGGCCAGCCCCGCCAGGCCGCGGGTCGCCGCCGGGTAGCGCCGCGCCGCGAAGCGTCCGGAGAGGCGCAGGGCGAGGAGAAAGAGCAGCGCCAGGGTGGTGAAGCCGCCGAGCAGATGGGCGGTGACCACCTGCGGCCAGAGCTTGAGGGTCACCGTCCACATGCCGAAGGCGGCCTGCGCGATCACCACCGCGAGCAGCAGCAGCGGCAGCTTCAGCGGTTGGCCGTCGCGCCCGCGGCGGACCAGCGCATGCAACGCCAGGCCAAGGATGAGCAGGCCGAGGGCGCCGGCGAAATAGCGGTGGATCATCTCGTTCCAGCCCTTCTGCGCCTCCACCGGGGCGTCGGGGAAGTGCAGTTCGGCGTGGGCCAGTTGCGCCTCGCTCAGCGGCACGTGGACGAAGCCGTAGCAGCCTGGCCAGTCCGGACAGCCGAGGCCGGCGTGGGTCAGCCGGGTATAGGCGCCGAGCAGGACCACCACGGCGGCCAGCAGGGTCGCCAGCACGGCGACGGTGAAACCGGGTTTGCGGGTTGCGCCTGACATTCGCGGGCCCCTTTTTCTTGTCGTTCTGTCCTCATCGGGCCGGGAACCGCGCCGGCCACGCCGATCAACCGATATGCGAGAGCTTGAGCAGCAGTTGCACGTCCTTCAGCAGCTTCTTGCCGTTGGCCTTGGCGTCGTAGCGCAGCACCAGGTTGCCGTGCGGGTCGACCACCCACAGCAGCGGCCGCTCGCCGCCGCCGGCCTTGTCGTACAGGGCCGGGTCCAGGCCGTAGCGCTGCAGGCGCGGGTAGTCCTGCCTCACCAGGTTGGCGAAGTCCGCCGGCAGCTCGCCGCTGGCGGCCAGGGCGTGGCCGGCGCGCGAGGCTTCGCGGCCGAGGGCGATGTTGACCTGGCGGGCCAGGTAGACCAGTTGCTGGCAGTCCTCGCCGCAAGTGCCCGGCGCGGTCACCAGCAGTTGCCACTGCTCGCCCTGGCTGCGTCCCTGCACGCCGAGGTCGGCGGGGGTCTGGCCGTTGCCGATCAGCGCGCCGCTGTAGCTGCGCCCCTGTGGCACCCAGAAATTCCATTTGTACATGGCGCTGGCGAGCAGCATCGGCCCCACCACCAGGCCGATGATCGCCAGCAGTTGCAGGCGGCCGCGGGCGCGGCGCGGACGTTCAGGCATCGGAATCGCGAGACTCATGGTTTTTCTCCCGTGCGCGGCGCACACCGAGGTAGAGATAGAGGGCGAGCAGGGCCGTCGCCAGGGCGAACCACTGCACGGCGTAGCCGGTGTGCCGCTCCGGCGGCATCGAGACCAGGGGCCAGTCGGTGTCGAAGCTGGCGTCGCCCGGTTCCAGGCGGATTTCCCAGGGCAGCCCGGCGCGACCGAAGGCCTGCCACAGCGCCGGGATGTCGAGCTGGGTCACCAGGCGCGGCCAGCCGCCGGCCGGCGCGTCGGCCAGGTGCAGGCCGCCGGGTGGCGGCAGGTAGGTCCAGGCGTCGAGCAGGAGGACGCGGTCGGGGGTTTCCAGCGTCGGCGGCGAACGTCGGTCAGTCCATGCGACCCAGCCGCGGTTGACCAGCAGCCAGAGGCCGCTGGCCTGGTCGTAGAAGGGTTGCAGCACCTCGACCCCGGCCTGCCCGTTGCGCAGCCGGTTATCCAGCAGCAGCGTATGCCGCTCGTCGAAGCGGCCGTGCAGGCGCACGCGGACGTACGCCGGGTCGCGCAGCCCCTCTAGCTGCCCGGGCGACACCGGCTCGGCGCCGCGCCGGGCCTCGTAGCTGGCCAGCAGGGCGCGCTTCTCGTCGGCCCGCTGCAACTGCCAGGTGCCCAGCCAGAGCAGCACCGGCAGCAGGCCGAGGACTACCAGGGTCGGCAGCAGGCCGGGGCGGAACGCGCCACGCATGCTGCGTCTGTCATTGCGTCCGGCCTCCCCGAGGCGCTGGCTATACTGCATGAATCCCCCCATCGCCGGAGTCCCATCATGTTGAAAGTGGCGATCGTCCTGCTACTGCTGGCTACCCTGGTGAGCCTGTTCAGCGGCCTGTTCTTCCTGGTCAAGGACCAGGGCCATGGTTCCCGCGTGGTCAATTCGCTGACCGTCCGCGTGGTGCTCGCCGCGGCGACCCTGGCGCTGGTCGCCTGGGGCTTCTACAGCGGCGAGCTGAACAGCCACGCGCCCTGGCATTTCTGATTCCCCCGGTGGCGGTCAGATCACGTAGACGAAGATGAACAGGCCGATCCAGACCACATCGACGAAGTGCCAGTACCAACTGGCGGCCTCGAAGCCGAAGTGGTGCTCGGCATCGAAGTGACCGCGCAGGATGCGGATCAGCATGATGCTGAGGATCAGCGCGCCGAGGGTCACGTGGGCGCCGTGGAAGCCGGTGAGCATGAAGAAGGTCGAGCCGTAGATACCGGCGCCGAGGGTCAGGCCCAGCTCGTTGTAGGCGTGCACGTACTCCTCGGCCTGCAGGATCAGGAAGGCGATCCCCAGCAGCACGGTCAACGCCAGCCAGGCCTTGAGCGGGCCGCGCTTGTTCTTCTTCAGGGCGTGGTGGGCGAAGGTCACGGTGAAGCTGGAGGTGACCAGCAGGATGGTGTTGATCAGCGGCAGCTTCCACGGCTCGATCACCGCGCTCGGCGGCGGGAACAGCTTCGGGTCCGGGGTCTGCAGCAGCGGCCAGCTGTACTGGAAGTTCGGCCAGAGCATGTGCGCCACGCCCTTGGCACCCTCGCCGCCGAGCCAGGGACCGGCGAAGTGGCGGACGTAGAACAGCGCGCCGAAGAAGGCGGCGAAGAACATCACCTCGGAGAAGATGAACCAGCTCATGCCCCAGCGGAACGAGCGGTCCATCTGCGCACTGTAGAGTCCGGCGCGGCTCTCGCGGATGACGTTGCCGAACCAGCCGAACAGCATGTAGGCGATGATCAGCCCGCCGACGAAGAAGATCCACGGGCCATGGGATTCCTTGTGGCCGGCGGTGAGGTCGTTGAACCAGGTACCCAGGCCGAACACCGTCACCAGCAGGCCGATGCTGGCGATGATCGGCCACTTGCTCTGGGCGGGGACGTAATAGTGTTCGTGGCTTGCCATGTTGTTCTCCTTATCGTCCCGCAACCGGTACGGGCGGCTTCCGCGCAGTGATATCGAAGAGGGTGTAGGCCAGCGTCACGTGCCGCACATCCTTGGGCAGATCGCGGTCGACGATGAAGCGCACCGGCATCTCGATGCTCTCGCCGGGTTGCAGCACCTGCTGGGTGAAACAGAAGCATTCGGTCTTGTGGAAGTAGGCGGCGGCCTCGGCCGGGGCGATGCTCGGGATGGCCTGCGCGGTCATCGGCTTGTCGCTCGGGTTGCGCGCGTAGAACACCATCTGGTTCACCGCGCCGGGATGCACCACCAACTGGTCGCCGGCGGAGCGGAACTCCCAGACCATGTCGATATTGTTCGAGGTCATGAACTGCACCTTCACCTCGCGCCCGACATCCACCTGCTGTTCGCCGCTGTAGGCGCTGCCGGCGGTCTTGCCGTTGATCCCCAGGGCGCGGCACATCACGTCGTAGAGCGGCACCAGGGCGAAGCCGAAGGCGAACATCAGCACGGTCACCAGCAGCAGGCGGCCGACCAGGCGGCGGGTATCGACCTTGGCATCGCTCATGGCGCGCTCCTCACTTGACCTCGGGCGGGGTGCTGAAGGTGTGGTAGGGCGCCGGCGAAGGGATGCTCCACTCCAGGCCCTCGGCGCCGTCCCAGGGCTTGGCAGGGGCCGGCTTGCCGCCGCGGATGCACTTGATGACGATGAACAGGAACAGCAGCTGGGTGGTGCCGAACATGAAGGCGCCGATCGACGAGACCATGTTGAAGTCGGCGAACTGCAGGTTGTAGTCGGGGATCCGTCGCGGCATGCCGGCGAGGCCGACGAAGTGCATCGGGAAGAACGCCAGGTTCATGCCGATGAAGCTCATCCAGAAGTGCAGCTTGCCGAGGGTCTCGTCGTACATGTGGCCGGTCCACTTCGGCAGCCAGTAGTAGGCCGAGGCGAAGATGCCGAAGATCGCGCCGGGCACCAGCACGTAGTGGAAGTGGGCGACCACGAAGTAGGTGTCGTGGTACTGGAAGTCCGCCGGGGCGATCGCCAGCATCAGTCCGGAGAAGCCGCCGATGGTGAACAGGATGACGAAGGCCACGGCGAACAGCATCGGCGTCTCGAAGGTCAGCGAACCCTCCCACATGGTGGTCACCCAGTTGAACACCTTCACCCCGGTGGGCACCGCGATCAGCATGGTGGCGTACATGAAGAACAGCTCGCCGGTGACCGGGATGCCGACCACGAACATGTGGTGCGCCCAGACCACGAAGGAGAGGAAGGCGATGCTGGCGGTGGCGTAGACCATCGAGGTGTAGCCGAACAGCGGCTTGCGCGCGAAGGTCGGGATGATCGCACTGACCGCACCGAAGGCGGGCAGGATCATGATGTACACCTCGGGGTGGCCGAAGAACCAGAACACGTGCTGGAACAGCACCGGGTCGCCGCCGCCGGCGGCGCTGAAGAAGCTGGTGCCGAAGTGGATGTCCATCAGCATCATGGTCACCACGCCGGCCAGCACCGGCATCACCGCGATCAACAGGAACGCGGTGATCAGCCAGGTCCAGACGAACAGCGGCATCTTCATCAGGGTCATGCCCGGGGCGCGCAGGTTGAGGATGGTGGCGATCACGTTGATCGCGCCCATGATCGAGCTGATCCCGGCCAGGTGGATGGCGAAGATGAAGAAGGTCACGCTGTGCGGGGCGAAGGTGGTCGACAGCGGCGCGTAGAAGGTCCAGCCGAAGTTGGGACCGCCGCCGGGCATGAACAGGGTGCTGACCAGCAGGCCGAAGGCCGCCGGCAGCAGCCAGAAGCTGAAGTTGTTCATCCGCGGCAGGGCCATGTCCGGCGCGCCGATCATCAGCGGGATCATCCAGTTGGCCAGGCCGACGAAGGCCGGCATCACCGCGCCGAAGACCATGATCAGGCCGTGCATGGTGGTCATCTGGTTGAAGAACGCCGGCTCGACGATCTGCAGGCCGGGCTGGAACAGCTCGGCGCGGATCACCATGGCCATCGAGCCGCCGAGCAGGAACATCATGAAGCTGAACCACAGGTAGAGGGTGCCGATGTCCTTGTGGTTGGTCGTCAGCACCCAGCGCATCAGGCCCTTGGCCGGTCCGTGGTGGTGGTCGCCGGCATGGTGGTCGGGCGTATCGATCACAGCACTCATGGCGGTCTCCTATTGTTGTTTCTGCTTGTAGGCGACGACGTCTTTCGGGGTGACCATGTCGCCATCGTCGTTGCCCCAGGCGTTGCGCTCGTAGGTGATCACCGCGGCCAGGTCGACCTCGTTGAGCTGCTTGCCGAAGGCCGCCATGGCGGTGCCGGGCACGCCGTTGAAGACCACTTCCAGGTGGTGCTCCTTGGGCCCGGTGACGATCTTCGAGCCCTTCAGCGCCGGGAACATCGGCGGCATGCCCTGGCCTTCGGCCTGGTGGCAGGCGGCGCAGATGGTGTGGTAGACCTTGTCGCCGCGCGCGACCAGTTCTTCCTTGGTCCACTCCTTGCTGGTCAGTTCCTTGACTTTCGCCGCCTCTTCCTTGCGCTTGGCCAGCCACTGGTCGAACTCGGCCTTGGGCTTGACGTCGACCACGATCGGCATGAAGCCGTGGTCCTTGCCGCACAGCTCGGCGCACTGGCCGCGGTAGATGCCGGGCTCGTCGACCTTGGTCCAGGCCTCGTTGACGAAGCCGGGGATGGCGTCGCGCTTGACCGCGAAGGCCGGCACCCACCAGGAATGGATCACGTCGCTGGAGGTGATCAGGAAGCGCACCTTGGTGCCCACCGGCAGCACCAGCGGCTCGTCCACCTCCAGCAGGTAATGCTCGTCCTTCGCCTGCCGGTTGTGGATCTGGTCCTGCGGGGTGGCCAGGTTGCTGAAGTACTCGACGTCCTGGCCCAGGTACTTGTACTGCCACTTCCACTGGTAGCCGGTGACCTGCACGTCCAGCTCCGGCTCGGAAGTGTCGTAGATGTGGATCAGGGTGCGGGTGGCGGGCACCGCCATCACCACCAGGATCACGAACGGCACCACCGTCCAGAGGATTTCCACCGTGGTGCTCTCGTGGAAATGCGCCGGCTGCTGGCCGGTGGAGCGGCGGTGGACGATCATCGACCAGAACATCGCGCCGAAGACCAGCACGCCGATCACCACGCAGATCCAGAAGATGGTCATGTGCAGGTCGAAGACGGACCGGCTCACCTCGGTAGCGCCCGGGGCCATGTTGACCGTCCAGGCGGCATTCGCCTGGCTGATCGCCGAGAGCAAAAGGAAGCCCATCCAGACTCGTGGATGTCGCAGCATTCGGGTTCCCCTTATCGTTGTTTTTATCCCGCCGGCAGACGCCAACGGCCAAGGGGTGGACCGCCAAGACAACGAACTTTGACCGTCGCACCTCGGCACACAGCAAGGCAGGCCGGGTTCATCAGGTTCAGCATTCGAGTGGGAGTATAGACAGCGGCTGCGACATAACAACGCAGCGTAAAAACGTCGCTGGAAAGTGCCGATTCTTCTCTAAAAGCCGCGAGCGGCGTGGCTTTGCAGGCGAATGGTGGCCGCCTGATATATCATCCTCGCATAACCACGAAGCGATTATGACAATCGCGTCTTAGCCGGCGCGCGCCGCCGGCTATGTTTCTCCTCTTCTTCACCATCCCCGTTGTATGGGAGAACCCATGAACACCGCTGCCCTCCGTGAACTCATCCAGCAGGCGCACCTCAGCGAAGCCCGCCACGGTCACCTGGCTGATCTGATAGCCAGCTGCCTGCCCCGCCTGCATCGCACCATCCAGCCGCAAGGCGAGAACACGGAAGACATACTCACCCGCTTCGTCCACGCCTACGTCGAACAGGTACCGGACCTGCTCGACGCCGCCAACAGCGTGGCCCGCGAAGCCGGCATCGAGGAACGGATCAAGCCGGTGCTGAAGGTCGCCGAGCAGTTCTTCCTCACCCCGCCGGCGTTGCTCGCCGGCCACGACGGCCTCGACGCCCTGCTCGATGAGGCCTACCTGGCGCACCGCCTGGTGGAAGAAGTGAACGACCGCTACATCGCCCACTTCGGCCAGGCGCTGATCCCACTGGACACCACCGTGGCCAACCTGGTGGCCCACCAGTTGATCGGCGAGCCCTTCGCCAACCGGCTGGACGAAGCCGTCCACCATGCAGTGGAGAACATGCTCGACGCCACCACCTTCGACGCCGACTCGGCCCGCGCCTACCGCGAGAACCTGAAGAACCCGCGGGTGGTCGCCGCCTGGCAGCAGTGGCCGTGCCTGTCGAAGCAGCTCGGGGTGGAACTCAGCCTGGGCTGACCGCCCCGCCATTGCGCGCGCCGCCCAACCCGACGCTGCCGCGCAGGCGCCCTTCCAGGCGACGCTTCAAGGCGCGCGGTTCGATCACCAGGCGCGAGCCCTGCACCGGTGCCATCCGCCCCCAATCCTCGAGCAGCTCCATGCAGGCATGGTCGACATAGCTGAGGTTATCCATCGGTACGTGCAGGGTGGTCCCCGGCTTGACCTCGTCGAGCACCCGCGACAGCGCCGGCACCTTGAGGAAAGTCGCGGCGCCGCTCAGGCGCAGCTCGGCTTCATGCTCGCCGGTGTAGCGCAGGGCGATCTTCAGCCGCGCCGCCTTCAGCACCAGCTTCAGCAGGGTCAGGGCGAAGCCCACCAGCACGCCGGTCAGCAGGTCGGTGAAGACGATGGCCAGGGCGGTGGCCGCGTACACCAGCATCGGCATCCGGCCGTAGCGAGAGAGGTTGCCGAGGGCCTTGAAATCGACCAGCTTGACCCCGGTATAGACCAGCACCCCGGCCAGGCTCGCCACCGGAATCTGCCGCAGCAGGCTGCCGAGCAGGAGGACGAAGGCGAGCAACCAGAGGCCGTGGAAGATCGCCGAGGCGCGGGTTCGCGCACCGGCGTTGACGTTGGCCGAGCTGCGTACGATCACCCCGGTCATCGGCAGCGCGCCGAGCAGGCCGCAGAGCATGTTGCCGACCCCCTGGGCGGACAACTCGCGATCCATGTCCGAGCGCGGGCCGTCGTGCAGGCGATCCACCGCCGCCGCCGAGAGCAGGGTCTCCGCACTGGCGATGAAGGCCACCACCACCGCCGCCAGCAGCAGGGAGGGATCGGCCAGGGCCAGCAGGTCGACCGGGCGTAGCCAGTCGATGGCCTCGCCGAGGTTGGCCGGTACCTCGACCCGTCGCACGTCCAGCGCCAGCCAGAGGCTGGCCAGGGTCGCCAGGCTCACGCCGAGCAGCGCGCCGGGTAGGAAGCGCAGGCGTTGCGGACGCAGCTTGTCCCAGCCCCACATCACCGCGATGGTGCCCAGCCCGAGCAGCGCCGCGTCGAGGCCGCTGTCCATGCCCAGCGAACCGAGCGCGGCGAACGCCGCCTGGGGGAATGCCAGCAGGTTGTCGAGGCCGGACGCCTTGGGCGCCAGGTCGAGCATCACGTGCAATTGCGAAAGGACGATGAGGATGCCGATGCCGGCGAGCATCCCGTATACCACCGCCGGCGAGGTGACCCGGAACCAGCAGCCCAGGCGCAGCCGCCCGGCGAGCAGCTGGATGGCGCCGGCGAGCAGCAGGATCGGCCCGAGCATGGCCACCCCGTAGGTACGCACCAGTTCGAAGACCAGCACCGCGAGGCCGGCCGCCGGGCCGCTGACCTGTAGCGGCGAGCCGGCCAGGAAGCCGACCACCAGGCCACCGACGATGCCGGTGAGCAGGCCCTTGGCCGGCGGCATCCCGGAGGCGATGGCGATGCCCATGCACAGCGGCAGGGCGACGAGGAACACCACCACGGAGGCCATCAGGTCCCGCGGCAACGTGTCCCGGAGGGACGGAAACACCTTTGAAACATGCATGGCACAGTTCTCCTGCGAATTTTTTCCACGACGAGGGAGCGACGCCAGGACCAGGCCCGGCGCCGGTTGTGTGTGCGCAGTGTGTTTTTTCTTGTAATAGCGACCCGTTCAGCCCCGGAACGGGGCTTCCCAGAGGTCGTCCATGGCAGGAACGGCGAAAGGTGACGCGAAAACGCTGTTGTTATCCGGCGGCCCGCACGGCCGCCGCTATCACGAGTTCAGGTAGCGCGGCGCGGGCGTGGCCATCGGCACCGGATGCTCGCCGTCGAGGGGCAGGAAGCGACCCTGCTTGGCGTCGTAGGCGCGGATCTGCGCACTCTCGATGTCGTACACCCAGCCGTGGATGAACAGTTGCCCGCTGGCCAGGCGCGAGGCCACCGAGGGGTGGGTGCGCAGGTGATCGAGCTGGGCCACCACGTTCTCTTCGGTGAGCACCCCGAGGGTGTCGTGGCTGGCGCCGCAGTCGCAGTTGTCCGCCACCACCGTGCGCGCCACCTCGGCGTGCCGCAGCCAGGCCTTGACCGTCGGCATGCGTTCCAGGGTCTGCGGGTCGAGCACGGCGCGCATCGCCCCGCAGTCGGAGTGGCCGCAGACGATGATGTGGTGCACGCCCAGCGCCAGCACGGCGTATTCGATGGCGGTGGAGACGCCGCCGTTCATCTGCCCGTAGGGCGGCACCACGTTGCCGACGTTGCGGGTGACGAACAGGTCGCCGGGGGAACTCTGGGTGATCAGCTCGGGAACGATGCGCGAATCCGCGCAGGTGATGAACATCGCCCGCGGCCGCTGGCTATTGGCGAGCTTCTTGAACAGCGCCTGCTGCTCGGGAAAGACCTCCCGGCGGAAATGCTGGAATCCATCGACAATCCTTTTCAATGCGTCGTCAGCGCTTTCCTGCTCTGGAGAATCGGACTTAACGCCCCGCATACGGTCTGGCATGGTTCGGAACCTCGATGAATGGATCGATTGAATTTTCCCACGTCTGCCGACGCTTTCCCCATAGGAAAAAGGCACAACAAACGCAGAGCGACCTACGTGACCGATCGGTCACTTCTGGTGCTCAACGCTAATGCCCGAAGCTTAACCATAAATTAAAAAATCCCTCTATCTCGCACGTTGCCAGCTTTTTTCACGATATTTCCAGAGGATGTCGACAGGCTATCATGGCAAACGAGTGGCATTTCCATTCGCCCCGCATAAGTGGTGAAAGGTTTCAGTCAACCGGTTGGCTACGTGCAGGGAAATTCGTCGAATGGGAAAACCCGGCGCACCGCGCCAGCGGCCATGACCTGGCCGCCCGGTGCCAGCCAGCTATCAGAACAGGTCCAGTTGGCGGCGCACCGGCGCACCGGTGGGGAACAGCGGCAGGTTCGGCACGAAGCGCGCCAGCAGGCACGCCGCAGCCATTCGCTGGCGTTGCTGGCCGTTGCGCAGGACCTGGCGGCAGCGCGCCTCGCCCAGAGGTTCGCCGAGCAGGTAGGCGCGCCCGGCGACGAAGCGCGCGCCGTTGTCACGCCACCAGGCGGAGACTCGCTCCGCCTCCGGCCAGGTAAGGTTCTCGTCGTCGTCGAGGGCGACGTTGTCGTCGTCGGGATCGTCGTTGGGGCCTGGGTCGTAGTCGGGCAAGGCCTCCAGCTCCAGGTCGAGCAACGCCAGGTCGGCGCCGGTGATCAGGCTGAAGGCCTCGCCGGCGACCCGCGCCAGACTCTCGTCGCGCATCTGCTGGATCAGCCAGGGCACCGCCACCGGATCGCCGAACAGGCCGGTGGCCTGGATGCCGATCCGCCGCGTGTCCGCCGCCTGCATCAGTTGGCGAATCCAGGCCATGCTGGTGTCACGCGGCTGCCAGGCGAGCAGCACCATGGTCGCCGGCAGCTGGAACGGGCCGGGCTGCCCGGCGAACGCACGCAATGGCCCTAACGCCTCCTCGTCGCCCATCTGCGCGGTGGCCCAGTTGGCCCAGAAGCGCAGGCTCGGGTCGTCGTGGGCGCGGTAGGCGCGGATATTCGCCATCAGGTCGCGCCGACGCAGTTCGCCGGCGGTGCGCGCGGCGCGCGCCAGCACCGCCGGGTCGGCGTGGCCAAGGGCGGACAGCAGCGCCGGCCCCGGGTCATGCCGGTGCATGCCGCAGGCGGCCAGGCCAATGGCGCGGAACAGCGGCTCGGGCGAGGCCAGCAGGCGCTCCACCCAGGGCCGCGCCTGGCCCCAGTCGAGCCAGCCGAGGGCTGCGGCGAAACCGCGCCGGGCTTCCGGAGACGCCGCAAGACAGGCGCGCATCCGTCCGATCAACGCATCGTCTCCTGCCTGCATGGCCAGCACCGCGAGGGCGAACGCCTCGCCCTGGGCGTGCGCGTCGAGTTGCTCGAGCAGGGCGTCATGGCCGGCCTGGCCGGCGATCGCCAGGCCGTCCAGGTGCGCCTCGATGCGCTGATCGAGCTCGGCGAGCTCCTCCAGGTCGTAATGGGGCGCACGCACGGCGTAGTCGCGGAGCAGGGCAAGGAAGGCGGCTTCCTCGGCGTGCTGGTCGAGCACCACGGAAGTCAGCATGGGCGCAACTCAGGTGAGGTCATGCCAGACGCTCCCGTCGTCGCTCCAACACTGGTGCTTGCGACCGGTGGACAGGAGAATGCCGTCGCCGGCATGCAGTTGGCCACAGGTCACCGGCCCGCAGAGGCGCATGTCCACCTGCTGCGGGACATGGTGTGCATCGAGCCGATAAAGCGCATTGCTGGTAGCCAGGTAGATGTCGTCGTTGAAGTACTGGACGTCCCATATCTGCGCGTCCAGCCCGGTCTCGACGACCTTCCAGGCACTCGCCGAGCCGATCATCAGAAAGCCGTTCTTGCCCGCCACCACCACGCGGCGGTCGGGAAGCATGTGCACCGCATTGAGGATTACATTGGTTGGGCTGTCCAAATGCTCCCAGCGTCCATTGCCGCAACGCCACACCTCACCGGCGTAGCCCACGGCATACAGGTCCGCTTCGTCGAGGCCATGGATAGCGTTGAAGCCGACGACATCCATCAGCTCGCGGTCCTGCAGCGTCCCCGCATCCTTTCGCTGCCACGCGCCCGACGGGTCGCGACGGTAGACCTGACGGCCCATGCCCACCGCATAGACGCCATCGCCGATGCCCTGCAGGTCGCGCAGGACGCCGTACACATCCGGCCCTTCACCGGCCGGCCAGATCGGCGCCTCGCTATCGCCGTTGGCGGTGCCGTAGCCCATGTGCCCATCCGGCCCCATGTAGATCAGCTCGATGCCGCCACCACGCGGAACCTTCTGGATCGCCATGCGCGTGCAGTACCAAGCCAGGTTGAACGCCGCTGGCGGCGGCGACGAGAGATTCCACTTGATCAGGGTGGCGTTGGCCGCTCCCTGTTCGGTCAACTGATCGATCTGGGCCACCGCGCGGATCGTCGTGCGGCTCTGCACCACGCCATGCAGATAGCTGAAATGATTTTTCTCGAACGACACTTTCTACTCCTTACAGTGAACCGCCGGCCGCCGACATGCCGCTCATCGCCCCGATTTCCGCCTGCAGGGCAGCGGTTTGCTTGGCGTCCAGCGTACCCACCGAGCGTGTCCCCGCCTGCGGGTCGGTCCTGAGCGGCGTGCTGTCGGTCACCCCACAGCGTTCCTTGTGATAACTGTCCAACTGAGCCGCGGTGCACTTGTCGTTGCACTGTTCGTTCACCGCCTTGTTCGCCTTGACCCCGGCGTTGCGCGCATCCGCGTAGGTCCAGCCGCCGGACTTCTCGTGGTGCTTGGCCTCCAGAGCCTGCTGGAAGGCATGGTACTGGCCGTGTTCGCCCGCATGCCGGGGCCCTTCGGCGCACACGCAGGGCGACTCGGTGTCCTTGTACGGCTGCTTGCCCGCAGGCGCGTTGAAGAACATGCTGTCGCCCTCGCCGCGCTTGCCCACCTCGTAGAAGCAATGCGCCTCGATCAGGTGGTGCGGCTGTTCGCCGGGACAGCAGCCGATGCCGCTCTTTCTCTTGCCCTGGTTGTAGGAAACCAACAGGCATTTCCTGGCTTTCTTGCAGCCATCGTCGGCGCACTTCTCCGCCTTGGTCTTCTTGCCGGCGCAAGCCGTCTTCTCCTTCTGCACGTCCTCCTCGCAATCCTTGTGCAGCGCCATGGTCTGTTTGTCGGAATAGATCCAGGGTGGCGTATTGCCGGGAAAGGACGCGTGGTTGTGGGTGGTCAGGTCGAGGTGGCGAACCACGTTCTTGCTTTCGAACTTGACGTTCATCGACCAGGAGGTGAAGTACACCTTGCCCTTGATTTTGCTGGTGACGATGCCCTTCTTCGGCGCCCGCCCCGGCTCGTCGCCGTAGCTGGTCTTGTAGTAGCTCTTGTTCTTCAGCATCACCTCCTTGCGGGTGATGCGAATGGTCCGGGTGCCTTTGGTGGTGTCCTTGGACAGGCCGGTATTGGGGTAGGGGATCGGTACCCCCAACGGCGTCGGCGGCGCCTGCGGCGGGGTGAAGCAGACATCCGGGAAGGCCGCGATGGACTTGCCGCTCGCCGCCTTGCAGGAGATCTCCATGTTGTTGGCGTACACCTCGTTGGCCATCAGGCAGCCCTCACCCGTCGATAGCTGAGCAGCGCGGCGGCGCGTTCGCCGGCATCGTTGCCCAGGTGGCAGAACACGTTCGGCCCGTCGCCGTAGCCCTTGCACGAAGCGGCCAGGGCCACGGCGAGCAACGCCGGACCGATGGCGGCGCCGCATTCGCCGATGCAGTCGGCGGGGTGCCAGAGGTCGAACTTCGGCTTGAGCACGCGCAGGTTGCGACTCAGGGTCAGCGAGGCCTCCTTGAAGTAGTACTGCTCGCCGGAAATGTCGGTGAGCCGGTAGTCCATCTGCTCCAGGCCGCAGCCAGCCTCGGCGAGGGCGGCGCGCACGGCCTGGGTCAGGCCGTCGGCGCGCAACGGCAGGTCCTCGCTCTCCACCGTGGCCTTCTCGATGCCGAAGCCGAGGCCGATGCAGAGCAGCTGCGGCGCCTCCTCGTGGAGCGGCGCGGCGACCAGCACGGCGGCGGCGCCCTCGCCGGGAATGAAGCCGTTGGAGTTCTGGCTGGTCAGCAGCCGCTCGCGGGCCTCGTAGGCGGCCAGGGTCGGGCCGCTGACGAAGGAGTCGACGCCGGCCACCAGGACCTGCCGGCAGCCGCCCTGGATCAGCTTGCGCGCGTTGAGCAGGGCCACCGCGCCACCGACCCGGCCACGGGCGATGAGTGCCGAGGAGGGATGGAAGCGTCGTCCCAGCTCGCCTTCCAGGTCACGCAGGAAAGACTCGTCGAGCCCCGCGCAGCGTCCGGGACGGTCGCCCTCGGCGACGCAGAGCAGCAGCGGCAGCTCCGTGCAATCGAGATCGGGCTGGCCGCGCAAGGCCTCGTCGATGGCTCGCGCAGCCATCTTCAGCAGCTTGGCGCGGCCGCGCCAGGGCTGCTCCAGCGGCACGCTGGCGGCAAGCAACCATTCGCCGCCCTGGTCGATGAAACGGGTTTCCTGGAAGTTGTCCAGGGCGCAGCGGATCGCCGCGCAGCTGGCCGGCGCGCTGAGGCCGACCGCGCTGACCATGCCGGAGGCGACGATGCTCAGGGCCTGGCTCATGCCTCGTCCTCCTCGGCCTGGCGGCTGCGTGCCAACGCGGCAAGCGAGGGGTAGTAGTCCTTGCCCAGCTCGCGGGCGCGCCACCAGGCGGCGGACTTGCTGCCGACCAGCACCTGGGCGATCTCGAACAGGTTGCGCTTCAACGGCCGGCGAATGCGCCAGGTGACTTCCACGCGACGGGCGTCGCAGTCCACCAGCAGGGTATCGATCCGTGCCTGCGCGGTTTCGTGGCCACCCTTTTTCAGGAAGAAGGTAACCGGCACCTCCCTGCGCGGCACGCGGAAGGCCGCGCGCTCCTCGCCGGTGAGGTTGAGCAGCAGGACCTCCTCGCCGCCGCGCAGATGGTCGGTCCACTGGTCGGCCGGCGCGGACTGGAAGTAACGCTCGTCGAAATCGGCGGGCAGGAACGGGAAGCGCTCGGCCAGCCAGGCGTCGTCGTAGCGGCCGGCAAAGCCGACCCGGGCCTGCCAGTGGCGACCGAGCGGGCCGAGCGCCATCGGCGTGAAGCGGCCGTGGGGGCTGTCCACCGGCTCGCCGAGTTTTTCCGTGGCCGGCATCGGCGTGCCGACGATCTCGGCGGTGTCGGCGCTGCGCGGAAACCAGCCACATCCGGCCGGATTGGCCATGTAGCAATCCATGAAATCAGGGTTGTCCGGCGAGGCATGGCTGCCGCCGAAGGCACTGGCGTAGGAAATGTCCTGGCGCTGGAACGGCTGCGCGACGCCCGCGCCGGCACCGAGCAATCCCGGTTCCCACTGGCGCGGCCCATGCACCGCCAGCGCCTTGCTCACCCGGCCGACGCGGATGCCCGCGGTCAACTGCTGTACCGGCCGCCCGCCGGGCGCCTGGGCGCTGCCCAGCACCAGCACATCGCAGAACGGCTTGAAGGGAACGAACTCGCACTCCCGGCGCGGCGCGGAAAGCCCCGGCTCGCCATAGAATTCATCGACCATCAGCAGCGCCTGCTGCTCGTCCAGCAGGCGCGCCTCGCGACCGTCCAGCGGCAGGTCGAAACTGCCCTTGGCGATCACCACCAGCGACTCCCGGCCTTCGGCGTCGAGCCCCTGGTTGTAGGCGGCGGCCAGCGGGGTGGCGTTCAACAGTTCCATGTCCGGCCCGCCGCGCTCAGTTGATCTGCACCGAACCGCCCTTGATCCGGTTGACCCCGGTGGAGCGGCTGGAGAGGTAGGCGCCATGGATGATCACCTTGCCGGCGCGGGTCAGGGTGATGCTGGCCTTGCCGCAGCGCAGGACGATCTCGCGTTCGGCACTGAACTCCAGGCGCTCGCCGTCCAGTTGCGCCAGCGCTTCCTGCGGCAGGCGCTGGATGCGGCCGATCAGCAGCGGCTGGCGCGGATCGCCGGCGACGAACATCAGCGCTACCTGGGCGCCGATGTCGGCGCGACTGAGCTGAGTGGTGGTGGCCGCCGCCAGGCCGTGCTCGCTCGGGCAACCGGGATAGGCGACCACCGGAGCGGCGGCGTCCGGCACGTCGAGGAGGACGCCGATGACCACGCCGTCCAGGCGCGCGGGAAGGGCCGTCGTGGCCCCAGGTAGATGGATCTCGACACTCATGCGCTGACTCCCTGGCTCTGCGCCGCTTCAGTTCTGGAGGATCTTGCGTCCCTTCACCACCACGTTCTTGTCGGCCTTGATGTTGATCGCCCCGGATCCGTCGATGGTGATGTTCTTGCCGCTGATGACGATGCTGCCGTCCTTCTTCATGCGGATGCTGGCGGCACCGGTGACCAGGGTGATCGAGTCGCCGGCATTGAGCGTGAAGCTCTTGCCCACGTCCAGGCTATCGTCCTTGCCCACCGAGGTATCGCGGCCCTGGCCGACGCTGCGCGACTCGTTCTTGCCGATGCTGGTGCTCTGGTTGCCGCCTATGTCGATGGTCTCGTTGGCGCCCACCGACTCGCTGCGGTCGGCGCCGATGCTGATCGTCTCGTTGTTGCCCACCGACTCGCTACGGTTCGCGCCGATGCTGATGGTCTCGTCGTTGCCGACGTCCTCGGTGCGATTGGCACCGATGCTGATCTTCTCGTTGCTGCCGACCTTCTCGGTGCGGTCGACGCCGATGCTGATGGTCTCGTTGCTGCCGACGTCCTCGGTGCGGTTCGCGCCGATACTGATCTTCTCGTTGTTACCGACCTTCTCGGTGCGGTCGACGCCGATGGTTATGGTCTCGTTGTTGTCCACGGTCTCGGTGCGAT